>JAOPZY010000051.1 GCA_025963875.1 Actinomycetota bacterium | reverse complement strand
GCTCCTCTCGTGGTCTTCATCCGTGGCATCGCCGGGCCCTCGCTCTACGCGCCGGGCGACGGGGCCCAGCTCTTCATCCCCTGGTTCATCGTGTCGGCCCGGTCGTGGCTGAGCGGGCACCTGCCCACCTGGAACCCGTGGGCCCAGGCCGGGATGCCGCTGCTCGCCAGCGGCCAGGCGGGCACGCTGTACCCCCCCAACCTGCTCTTCCTGGTGCTCACGCCCACCCTCGCCAACAACCTCACCATCGTCGTCACCTTCGTGATCGCCGGCCTCGGGGCATGGCTGCTGGCTCGGCGCCTCACGGGGGATGGGGTGGCGGCCGCG
Organism: Actinomycetota bacterium; assembly: GCA_025963875.1. Lineage (GTDB taxonomy): Bacteria > Actinomycetota > CADDZG01 > JAHWKV01 > JAOPZY01 > JAOPZY01. The sequence goes on along the minus strand of JAOPZY010000051.1, from coordinate 38,185 downwards.
GTGGGCGGACTGGGCTTCGGGCTGTGCTCGTTCTTCTTCGCGCACATCGGGCACCAGACCATCATCGCCGGCGCCGCGTGGCTTCCGTGGATGCTCTACGGCTACGAGCTCGTGCGCGACCGATTCAGTCCTTGGCGTCTGCTCGTCCCGGCAGCGGCCGTGGCGCTTGCCGCTTTCTCGGGGCACAGCCAGATCTTCTTCATGGACCTGCTGGTCCTGGGCGTGTACGTTGCCGCCTCTGCCCTCCTGGGCAAACCCGACCGGCCCGTCCGCTCTGGATTGCTCGCCCTGCTGGTCGTGGCGACGGGCCTCGGCCTCTCGGCGGTGCAGCTCCTTCCGACGGCGCTCGTCGCGCAAGCGAGCGTCCGCCACGACCTGTCGTATGCCGGCGCCATGACCTTCTCTCTCCCGGTCCGCCAGCTGCCGATGCTCCTCTTCCCGTACCTGTTCGGAAAGACGCTTCCCGGAGGGCCCTACGCATCCACCTACGGCGGAGTTTTCAGCCTCACCGAGCTGAGCGGGTATCCCGGCCTGTCGTTGCTCGTGCTGGCCTTCGCGGGGATCGTGGCATTGAGGGCCGACCGCAGGGCGCGGGCGCTCGTAGCCGTCGGGGCCTTCTGCCTCGTGATGGCCATCGGTCCGGCGACACCCCTCAGCAGGGTCGTGTTCCGCCTGCCGATCTACGGTCAGTTCCGCGCCTGGGGCCGCTACATCTACGGCGTCGACCTGGCGGTGGCGATGCTCGGGGCATACGGCGTGAAGATACTCCGCAGCGGCACGCGCCAGCAGCGGCGCCTCGCAACGGCCCTCGCCGTGGCGGCGGGAGCGGGCGCGGTGGTCGCAGCTCTCTGGTTGCCCCACCTCCCCGGCGTGTCCCCCCTGGTGCCGGGCGGAAAGCCGGTTGCCGCCGCTCTCGTGATCCCCTGCGCCTTCGCGCTCGCCGCGGTCATCGGTGCCGCCGGCCTGATCCGCACCCGGGCCGGCGCGCTCCTCCTCGTGGCACTGGTGGCCGCCGACCTCTTCTTCTCGTTCGGGGGCTTCTACGAATGGCGCCAGGTCGGCCCCACGGCCGCGGCCTACCGGCAGGACATCGCAGCGCCGGCCACCCCCTGGGGAGGTGTCGCCAGCGCACCGGGGGGGATCGGCCGGTACCTCTACATCGGCGCTGACGCCCGGCCCATCGGCCTGGACTTCGTCGACGTCACCGACGCCAAACGTCTGCGCTCGGTCAACGCCGACAACGTCCTGATGGCCAAGGACTACTCGGAGGCCATCGGGATGACCGACGCGGGATTGGTCCTGTTCACCGAGGACCTGTGGCGCCCAACGAGCCACGTCCTGGACCTGCTCAGGGTCACGACCGTGGTGCTCAGACCCGACCTGGCCCGGGGAGGTCCGGGTCCATCCGCGCTGCTGGTGAACGGGCGCCCCGCCGGCGGTCTCACGCGCTACGAGTACCAGCCGAAACTGCCCGAGGCGTTCCTCGTGGGCTCCACGTCGAGGACGAACCTCGCGTCGGCCACCGGCGACATCCACGGAATCTCACCCTTCGACCCTGCTTCGGTGGCACTGCTCGACCGGCCGTGCGCCCGGTGCCCAACTGGAGCACCAGGGGCGGCGGGGACGGCCGGCCCCGTGGCGTGGGGCTTGAATGGTGCGGGGGTCACCGTGGATGCCGCCCGGCCCGCGATGCTCGTGCTCAGCCAGGCCTGGAGCCCCGGGTGGGAGGCGCTGATCGACGGGCACGTCGTTGCGGTGGTGCGCGTCGACGGCCTGGTCCAGGGGGTCCCGGTCCCCGCCGGATCCCACCGGGTGGAGCTCGCCTACCGGGCGCCCGGCCTCCGCACGGGCTTCCTGATCACGCTCGGCACCCTGGCGGCCGTCCTGCTCATGGCGGCAGCGTCGCCCCTCGGAGCGTCTCTACGCAAACGCGTGGTCTCCCGGTCCGACCAGCCGGATACGGTTCGTGGCACCGTCAATCAGAGGTGAGAGCTCTATGTTGTCGCCCTCCCGCGGACGCACTGTTCCGCGCTTTGTGGTCGCCGTCCTCGCGCTGGTGCTCCTGGCCCCCGCGTGCCACAAGACCCATCCCAAGGCCGCGGCAGCCCTCCCAACGCAGCCCCCGATACCGTCCTGGCTCGTCACCGTCGTCCCGATCCCGGGCTCGACCGACTCCGGCGTCATGGCGGTGGACATCCGGGACCGCCTCACACCTCCCGAGTACACCCGGCTCACCATCGACGGGACCGACGTGACGGCCTACGCCCACAAGTCACCCGGCCTGCTGCACTACATCTCCGGCGAAGGACCCGTCACCCTGAAGCCCGGCGACCACGTGATCAAGGTCGATCGCGATGTGGTCGGCGTCGGGGGGGCGCCCGACAAGCTCGAGGAGTCCTACATCTACGCCTTCAGGGCGGAATAGGGACCGATCGCTCGGCGCACTACAATCGCTCGATGGCCCTGCCCGACTCCCTTGCCCATCTGCCCGGGCGGCATTTCCTCTTCGTACCCGGGCCGACGAACGTCTCCGACCGCGTGCTCCGGGCGATGGACCGGCCGATGGAGGACCACCGCTCCTCGGCATTCCCCGGCTTCGTCCGGCCGCTGCTGGAGGACCTCAAGGGTGTGTTCCGGACGGCCGGTGGGCAGGTCTTCGTCTTCGCCGCCACCGGAACCGGTGGCTGGGAGGCGTCCCTGGTGAACACCCGCTCACCGGGCGACCGCCTCCTGGCGGTGCGCAACGGCCACTTCAGCGAGGGATTCGCAGAGAGCGCCCGCCGGCACGGCCTCGCCGTGGACGTCATCGACGTCGAGTGGGGGGAGGCTGCGCCGCCCGACCGGGTCGAGGAGGCGCTGCGCGCGGACGCCGCCCACGAGATCAAGGGTGTGCTCGTGGTCCACAACGAGACGGCCACCGGCGTGACCAGCGACGTGGCCGCCATCCGCCGGGCCATCGACGCTGCAGGGCATCCCGCCCTCCTGTACGTCGATGCGGTCAGCTCCCTCGCCTCCATCCCATTCGAATTCGACGGGTGGGGAGTCGACCTCGTGATCACGGGGTCGCAGAAGGGCCTGGGGCTCCCCGCGGGCCTCGGCATCGTCTGCGCCAGCGAGAAGGCCCTGTCGGCGACGGCGGACGCCAGGTGCACCCGTTCCTTCTTCGACTTCGGTGACATGGCCAGGGCCAACGCCGGCGGCTACTTCCCCTACACCCCGGCGCTCTCGCTGCTCTTCGGGCTCCGGGAGTCGCTGGACATCCTCTTCGAGGAGGGCCTCGACAACGTCTTCGCCCGCCACCACCGCCTCGCCGAGGGCGTGCGGGCGGCCGTCGCCGCATGGGGCCTCACCACCTGCGCCCGGCGCCCCGAGTGGGTCTCGGACAGCGTCACCGCCGTCGTGGTGCCCGAGGGCACCGACGGGGCCGAGGTCGTCGACATCGCCTTCCGCCGGTACAACCTCTCTCTGGGCGGGGGGCTCGGCCGGGTCGCCGGCAAGCTGTTCCGCATCGGGCACATGGGCGACCTCAACGAGCTGATGGTCCTGGGCGCGCTGGCAGGGGTCGAGATGGCCATGCGCGACGCCGGCATCCCGGTCAGCCTGGGCACCGGGGTGGGGGCGGCGGCCGAACTCTATGCCGGCAGACCTTCTTGACATGTGACTAAACAGTCACGTATTATGGCGCCGTGAACCACGACGAGGACCGGGTGTTCAAGGCGCTTGCCGACCCGACGCGTCGCTTCCTCCTCGACCGGCTCTTCGAGCGTGACGGCCGTACGCTCACCGAGTTGGAGTCGGAGCTGGAGATGACCCGCTTCGGTGTCATGAAGCATCTGCGCCTCCTCGAAGATGCGGGCCTCGTCATCACACGGAAGTCGGGCCGGGAGAAGCTCCACTTCCTGAACCCGGTCCCGATCCGGTTGATCCACGACCGGTGGATCGACAAGTACACGGAACGCCAGGTCTCCGCGCTTGCGGAGCTCAAGGCCAAGCTGGAGGAGGAGGAGGCATGACGACGACCACAGCACCGACGAGTGTGACCACGCAGGTGCACCGCGTGTACATCAAGGCGACCCCGGAGGCGATCTGGGACGCTATCACCAAGTCCGAATGGACCGAGCGCTACGGCTACGGCGGCCGGAGTGAGTACGACCTGCGCCCAGGCGGCACCTACCGGGGATTCACGACCGACGCTATGCGCTCGGTGGGCGCCCCCGACGTGGCAGTCGAGGGTGAGGTGATCGAGACGGACCCGCCGCGGCGCCTCGTCCTGAGCTGGCATTTCCTGATGGACCCGGAGCTGGCCGCCGAGGGGGTCACCCGCCTCACCTACGAGATCGAGCCACGCGAGGGCGGCGTGACCCGCCTGACCGTGATCCACGACCTCGAGGGTGCGCCGAAGCTGTCACTGCTGCTCTCCGGCGGAATGGAGGACGTGGGAGCCGGCGGTGGCTGGAGCTGGATCCTCAGCGACCTGAAGTCGCTGCTCGAGACGGGCGAGCCGTTGGCTGGGAGCCACCACATCTGACGCTGGAGCAGGTGGGCGGTGGAGGTCCTGCGCGAGCCGGGCCTCCACCACCCGCCCGGCGTCAGGGATCGCCCACCGTTGCGGCGAGAGTTCTGTGAGCACAAAGTGGTGCTCATACGTCGTCTGGTGCTCACAGAATCCATAAGCCAGGCCGAACAACGGAGGGGGCCGGGTTTCGGCCCCCTCCTCGCCGGGAACGACGGCGCACGTGAAGGCTCGCCTCCGGGACGACATCCAGCGGCTGCTCATCAGCGGGTACGGGGAGCCTCCGCCGGAGGTTGACGACACCGTTCCGGCCGCCGCCGGGGGGTTCGACGACACCATTGCCATCCCCCCGAACCGTCCGGTGGTGGAGTCTGCACGGTCCTGGCCGAGCCCCGATGCGCTCGTCGGTGCCATGGTCACCTTCCTCGGCATCGGGGAGGATCCGCCCGGCAGCAACTGCAACGCCATCACGCGGTGGTACGGCCAGGGCTGCATTCCCTGGGCTGCCGTCGCCGTCAGCAAGGCCTGCTTCGACGCCGGGTTCAACGACGGCGCAGGCCACTGGGCGATGCCCGGCATCGCGGCCCGGACCGAGCATGGCTTCGCGTGGGTCGCCGACCTTCGCCGGGCGTTCAAGGCCGCCGGCCGCTACGACGCATCGCCCCGCCGGGGCGACATCGCCATCGTCGGCGGCGACCGCCATGCCTGCCTGGTGGAATCCGTGCACCTCAACGGCATCGTCCGGACCATCGAAGGCGACTACCACGACGACTGCGTCCGCAACGCCCGGACGATGGCGAGCATCGACGGCTTCTGCCACCCGCCGGTATGGGGCGTCCCCCGGTGGCCCGGCCGCTACCTCGAACTAGGGAGCCAGGGTGACGACGTCCGCGTCTTCCAGTCGCGCATGGCGGAGCGGGGATGGCGCATACCAGTCGACGGCGTCTACGGGCCCCAGACCCAGCGGGTCGTGGACGCGTTCCAGCACCAGAAGCACCTCGACAACGACGGGATCGTCGGTCCCAGCACGTGGGAGGCGGCGTGGCGGGCGGTCGTGACCTGACCCCAGCCGGCAACCAGATGCGCCCGATTCATCGTGGCGAGGCTTAGGATCCCCACCATGGAACCCGTACCGCTGTGGGACAGCATCAACGAGGGGGAGATCCTCAACGTCTCGTTCAACGATTTCCGGCGGCTCCTCGAGGCGTGCGGCTTCACGTTTCAGGGCCCTCGGGGCATCCGCCTGGTGTTCACGCACCGGTCGGTGTCCGACCCGCTGGTCCTGCAGCCGCTCAGGAATCAGGACACCAAGCCGGATGAGATCCTGAACTTTCTCGACATCGCAAGGAAGTACGGGCTCTCGCCCTGACCGTCACCACCGGCCCCGGTGCACCACCTCGTCGAACGGCCGGCGGTTGGGGTTGCGGATGGGGCGCAGCGGCCGGTCCGCGGGATAGCCGAAGGCGATGAGGGAGGCGCAGAAGCGGCCCTCGGGGAAGCCGAGGAGTTGGCGTACCCGGTCCTGGTCGCCCACGGCCGCGTGCGCGCTGCCGATGCCCTGGTCGACCGCCGCCAGCATCATCGACATCGTGGCCTGGCCAAGGTCGTACCGCACCCACCCCCGCTGCGACTCCTCGGAGCGCATCGGCGCCACCAGGGCGACCGTGGCGGCCGAGTTCGCCACGTGCCTGGCGCCCTGCCACACCTTCGAGAGGTCCTGGAGTTGCGCCCGGTCGGTGACGACGACGAAGTCCCAGGGCTGGGTGTTCTGCGAAGAGGGGGATCGTCGGCCTGCCTCGAGAATGCGATCGAGAGCGGGGCCCTCGATCGGCTGTCCGGTGTAGACCCGAACGTTACGGCGGGCCCGGATTGCGTCCCAGGTTTCCATTCGTTCGTCTCCTGTCTGTTTTTCCGGTTACCTACCCGTTTCGAGGCGTCCGGGAAGCACCGCGGCGTAGCCGGCGTCCGCCTCCGTCAGGAGCCAGCGCCGCCCCAGCGCCTCGGCGGCCACTGCGGTCGTCCCGGTGCCACCGAAGGGGTCGAGGACGACCTGGCCCGGCGTGGTGAGCAGCTTGATGAAGAATGCCGGCAGGTCGACCGGGAAGCGGCAGGGATGCCCCGTCGGGTTGGGGGCGAACTCGGGCTCGTGGAGCAGCAGGGTCGAGGGCCGGACCAGGTCGGGGCCGGCCTGCACCCGGCGCCGCCCGTGCCCCGATGGCTCGGACACCCGCTCGTAGTTGTGGGGCAGCCTTCGCCGCCGCTCCCGGTCGGCGGCGTCCCACCGGGCAGGCGCCAGGCACTGCTCCGGGAAGAACTGCCACCGCTGCGACTTGGCGAACTGGAAGCAGTACTCGACGGCGTCCTTGAGGTAGCGGTTGAACCGCCCGGGTGGGGGGGAGGGCTTGCCCCAGACGAAGTCCTCGGCGAAGAGAAACCCCTGCTCACGCAGCCAGAAGACCAGCTCGTACTGGAGGACGCCACGCTCAGAGCCTTGGCGTTTGGAGCGGTAGTTGAGCACGAAGCTGCCGTGCGGGGCCAGCACCCGGTGCACCTCGGCGGTCAGTTTCAGGAAAAAGCCCTCGTACCAGTCCCGGCCATAGGCCCGGCCATCCCGGTACTTGCCCTGCCGGTCGTATGGTGGAGAAGTGACGACGAGATCGACGCTCGCAGACGGAAGCCCACTGACGACGTCGAGCGCGTCGGCCACGAGCAGCGCCCCCAGCTCCGTCCGGTGGGCGGCCCTCGCCCTCAGGTCGTCCCACGGCAGCTCAGTCATGGACGCACGCTACAGCCGGTCCGCGCGGGGAGCCCGGCTTTCCCCAGGTCTGCTTTACAAGGAAATCAAAACGGTGCATTCTCGTATTGAGGGCAGTCGGAGATGACCAAGAGGAGTGGTTCGGGACATGGTCGGTAAGGTAGGCCGTGTCACCGGGACCATTGGGCCCGGCAGGACCGGCGAGGTTGTCATCTCCATCCGCGGCGGCACGGAGGCGTTCCTTGCCCATGCCGTCGAGAGCGACCAGACGATTCCGCAAAACGCTCGCGTGGTAGTCGTCGAGTACTACCCGCCCCGCACCGTCTACGTCGCTCCGGCCTGAGCCGCCGCGAGTCGCGAGAAGGAGGTACTGCTGTGAATCCACTGGCCGTCATCGGTGGCGCTGTGGTCGTGGTGCTGGTGCTGATCGTCGTGCTGTTCCGTGCGATGTGGCGGGTCGCCGAGCCGAACGAGGCGCTCATCATCTCGGGCTTCCACCAGGACGCCGTCGAGGGCGTCGCGGAGAGCCTGGGCTTCAAGATCGTCACCGGCAAGGGTTCCCTCGTCATGCCCGGCTTCCAGCGGGTGCGCTACCTCTCCCTCGACGCCAACGAGACCGAGCTGGACATCACCTGCGTGACCACGCAGGGCATCCCGGTCAGCGTCAAGGCGGTCGTCATCTACAAAGTCGGCGACGACTTCGCCTCGATCTCCAACGCCGCCCGCCGTTTCCTCGACAAGTCCCAGGAGGAGCTCGAGGGCAAGATCAAGAACGTCTTCGAGGGTCACCTACGCTCCATCGTCGGCGGCCTCACCGTGGAGCAGATGATCCGGGAGCGGGAGGCCCTCACCGAGGCCACCCGGCGCCACTCCGGCGAGGAGATGCAGAAGCTGGGCCTCGTCATCGACTCGCTGCAGATCAAGGAGATCGACGACACGACCGGCTACATCAAGAACCTGGCAGCGCCGCACGCCGCCGAGGTGCAGAAGCAGGCTCGCATCGCCCAGGCCCAGGCCGACCGGGAGGCGACCGAGCAGGAGCAGCAGGCCGAGGCCCTGAAGGCAGCCGCCCGGCGCGAGACGGAGATCAAGAAGGCGGGGTTCCAGGCGGAGATGGACCGGGCCCAGCGGGAGGCGGCCCAGGCGGGACCCCTCGCCGAGCAGATCGCAACCCAGCGGGTCGTTGTCGAGAGGACCAAGGTCGCCCAGCTGGAGGCCGACCGGACCGAGCAGCAGCTCCAGGCGGAGGTCCGAAAGCCGGCCGACGCCGAGGCGTACCGCCAGCGCACGCTCGCCCAGGCCGACCGCGACTCCCGCATCTCCCGGGCCGAGGCGGGTGCGAAGGAGACCGAACTCGCCGCCGTCGCCGCCGCCCAGCGCACGAAGATCGAGGCGGCAGCCAACGCCGAGAAGGTGCGGGTCGAGGCGGAGGCGCAGGCTGGCTCCGTCGAGGCGGTCGGGCGGGCCGAGGGTGAGGCGCGGCGCGCGAGGGGTCTCGCCGAGGCGGATTCCCTCCGGGCGCAGGGCCTCGCCAATGCGGATGCAGTCAAGGCCCGGGCGGAGGCCCTCGCCGTCAACCAGGACGCCGTGATCGCCCAGCAGCTCGCGGAGAAGGCGGTGGAGATCGTCGGCGCGGCCGCCTATCCGATCGGCGAGATCGACAACCTCGTGGTCTTCAACGGGACCGAAGGGGTGCAGGACGCCGTGATGCAGACGCTGAGCAAGGGCTTCGCCGCCCTGCAGGCGCTGCGGGCGACCCTCAACGTCCCGGTCACCGGCAACGGCACCCCGGCATCCTTCTCCAACGGACAGGAGCCGGTGCCCGACGGTTTGGGTGTCGCCTCCGGCCGGGAGGGCTGATGGGGCTGATCCGGCGATTTTCGGATCTCCGCAAAGCACGGGCGCAGGCGGCCCGGACCGCCGGGAGGCTGGACGACCCGGCCGCTGCGTTCGATCTCGCCCACGAGCGCCAGCTCCGTGCCCTGCAGCAGGTCCGGGCAAGCGCCGCGCAGCTCGTCGCCGCCGGCAAGCGCCTGGAGGGCCAGCTCCAGCAACTGCGGCTGCGGCGCACCCGCCTGGAGGATCAGGCACGGCGCTCGATCGGCGAGGGACGGGAGGACCAGGCAGTCGAGGCGCTGACCGACGCGCAGGCGATGGACCGCCAGATCGAGGAGATGCACGGCAGGGTCCACCAGCTCGGCGAGCTTCGGGGCCAGCTCGAGGCGACCGCCCGCCGCATGGAGAGCCGGGTCCTGTCGATGCGAGCCCAGGCCGAGACGGCTCGGGCCGAGTACGGCGCCGCCAGGGCTGCGGCGGCCGCAGGGGAGGCGGTCGCCGGACTTGCGCCGGAGGACGGGGAGCTGGAGCTGCTGGTCCAGCAGGCCCGGGACAAGATCCTCTGGAACCAGGCCCGGGTCGAGGCGGTCGGCGAGCTTCTCGAGCGGGGCACGCTGAGCGGCATCGGCGAGTCCGGCGGCGTGGCCAGGCGCCTGGAAGCGGCGGGCGATCCGGAACGCGTGCAGGCCCGTCTGGCGGAGATGAAGGCTGCCTTGGGCCCGGCTTCGCAGGAGATTGCAGATTCCGTCAAAAAGGGCCCCCCGCACGCTTTTTGACGGAATCTACCGCCGCCGCCCGTCAGGCCCCCGCCAGGACGGCGGGCCGAACCAGGCGCAGAGGGCGTCGTGGAGTCCGGCGGCCGGGTCGGGGTCGCTGGACTCGGTAACCCAGGCCACGTAGGCGTCCGGCCGGATCAACAGGCCGGCCGGGGGAGTGGGCCCCCGGCACCGCCCGGTGACGACGGTGACCCGGTTGCGCCAGTCCGCGGCCACGCCGGCCAGCGCGGCGTCGGGCGTGAGGTCCACGAGGACCGGCCGGGCGGGTCGCATGAGCTCGGCGACGCGGGTGCGTCCATCGTCTGTCTCCAACCGAAGGTCGGGAGCGAACCGCCCAAGGAGCGGGTGCGGGCGGGGGCCACCGGTTCCCATGGCGTAACGGATATCGGAGCCCTGCAGCATCTCGCCGATGTGACGCAGCGGCTCGTCGTACTCGAGGAGCTCGCCGAACACGGCCCGGAGCGCCTCGGCCCCCTCGTTCCGGGCCGACAGCGCCCGCTGCGCACGGGCGGCGAGGATGGCCCGTTCGCCGACCGGGTGCCGCTCGGCGTGGTACGAGTCCAGGAGACCGGCGGGTGCTCAACCCGCCACCTCGGCGGCCAGCTTCCAGCCGAGGTTGACCGCGTCCAGCAACCCCACGTTGAGGGACCCACCCAGACCGAAGACATGAGCGGCGTCCCCGGCCAGCAGCATCCGGCCGGCCCGGTACTGCTCCGCCTGCCGGCTGTTGCCGACGGTGCGGGTCAGCCACTGCGGCTCGCTCATCGCCACGTCGGCGCCGAGCACCCGGGCGACGCTGGCACGCAGTTCCTCCAGCGTCATGGGTCCGTCGGCATCGACCGACGAGTCCTCGCTGGTGAAGATGATGTAGGTGCCGGGCCGGGCATCCTTGTCGAGGGTGGTCAGGGGGGCGAGCGAGTAGGCGCCGCGCGGCGTGCGCATCATCCGTGCCGCCGGGAGGCGGCCGACCCCCGGCAGCTCCACTTCTCCGGTGCCGGCCACGATCGTCGCCGACGGCAGGAGGACCCGACCGATCCGTGAGAGCTCCGACGAGGTGACACCGGGGAAGGCGATACCGGCAAGCTTCCGGACAAGGCTGTGGGCACCGTCGCAACCGACCACGTACCGGGCGCGCAACCGGTACGAGCCCTTGGGGCCGTCAACGGCGACCGTGACGGCGTCGCCGTCCTGGGAGAGGGCTGTCACCTCGTGCCCACGCCGAACCGTCCCGCCGAGACTCCGCAGGTGCTCATCCAGCAACCGCTCCAGCCGCCGTTGCGGGATCGCCATGATGTGCAACGGGCTGACCCCGACCCTCGACAGGTCGAGTTCCAGCGGGCCGAACGAGAACCGCGGGATGGGACCGGCCCAGGTGCTGGCGGCAGCGAGGGGCTCTCGGAGTCCCCGGTAGTCCAGCATCGGAACGATCTGGCCCACCAGCCCGTTGCCCTTGGGGATCTCGCTGACCTCGGGCAACTCCTCCAGCACCACCGGATCGACGCCGCCGAGGCGAAGCTCGGCGGCCAGCATCAGCCCCGTCGGACCGCCGCCGACGATGACCACGTCGACGTCAGGCGGCAAGGCTGAGCGCCGAGTAGATCCTGCCCAGGAAGCGGCTGGGGATGGTCCGCAGCAGGCGGGTGTCCGAGAACCCGGACCGGGCCGCCAGGGCCTCCCACGTCCGGTAGGAGAGGGGGTGGGGAGCCCAGGTGTTGCCCCGGTCGCTGTCGTACTCGACGACGAGCAGCCGCCCCCCGGGACGTAGCCAGCCCGAGACACGCTCCAGCACCGGCTCCTTGGCCTCGACGAAGTGCAGCGAGTTGGCCATGAGGACGCCGTCCAGCGGGGGAAGGTCGACGGCCCCGGTGAAGTCGGCCTGTCGGTACTGGACCGAGACATCGGGGAAGCGGTTCTCCACGGCCTGGCGCTGTGTGGTCAAAGCCCGCTCGTCGAGGTCCAGGGAATGGATGACCGCCCCCGCTCCGAGGAGGTCCGCCAGGGCCAGCGTGAAGGCACCCTTCCCCGAGCCGAGATCGGCCCAGACCTTCCCGGCGCCCTCGACGCCCTCCCGCAGCAGCATCACGTGGTCCCGGTGTTCCAATGATCTCCTCCAGGCTTCGTGGCGTATCGTTTGCTACCAGCATGGCATCGGGGTCCCTTGCGGTCGTCGACTGGCGGCGGCGGACCGCCGCACTCTACGCGCAGATCCGTGCCGAGCCCGATCCTCGGAAGGCCCACACGCTGTGGTGCGCCGGCAGGGCCGAGATGCTGAAGACGCACCCTGCCTCGCCGGTGCCTGCGGCGGAGCGGCCCGCCTACCACGGACCTCCCGTGGCGCCGTACGACCCCGGGCTTCGCTTCGAAGCCGAGATCGAGCCCGACGTCGCGCCCCAGCGCCTGGAGATCCCGACGGGCACCGACGGCGTCGTCGCCTTCGAGCGGGTAGGGCGGCTCGACCTGCCCGGCGTGGGAGCCCTCGACGTCTGGTGGCTGGCCTCGTACGGCGGGGGCCTGTTCATTCCGATCAAGGACGCCCTGGCGGGCAAGGAGACCTACGGCGGAGGTCGCTACCTGATCGACACGGCGAAGGGAGCGGACCTTGGCGGGGAGGGTCGCCGGCTGGTGGCCGACCTCAACTTCGCCTACAACCCATCGTGTGCCTACGATCCCGCCTGGGCCTGCCCCCTCGCCCAACCCGGCAACACCGTTCCCGTCGCCGTGAGGGCCGGCGAGCTGTACGGCGAGGAGTAAGATCCCCGGCGTCGTGTACCGTCGCCCAGTCCCCACCCGAGTCGCCCGCAGGCTGCCTGCCGCGGCGCTGCTGCTTGCCGTGGCACTCCTTGCAGCGTGCAAATCAAGCTCGAACCCGGCCAGCCTGCCGGCAGGTCCTCAGCTGCTGCAGCAGTCCGGCCAGGCCATGGCCGACGTCAACAGCGCCCATGTCGACCTCAAGTTCGACGGCTACATATCCAGCTACATCAAGTCGGCGCAGGGCGACATCAGCCGCGACGGCAAGGCCAACGGCAGCTTCTCCCTCGGTGGCACCGAGTTCCCGTTCCGCCTGCTGAACGGCAAGTTCTACCTGAAGGGCCCGACCGGGGGCTGGGTGAGCTCGGCCCCGCCCTACGACCCCACGGCCCTCCTCAACCAAACCACCGGGCTGCCCTCGATCCTCGCGAACGCCACGGCGGGGCAGACGCAGGCCTCCGAGTCGGTGGGGGGCGTGGACGCCTACCGGGTGTCGGCAAGCATCCCCACCGAGCTCATCAAGAGCCTGACCGACCTGGCCTCGGGTCAGGACACGCTCAAGGCGACGGTGTGGATCGCCTCCAACGGGAGCCGGCTCCTCAAGTTCCGCATCCCCTACCGGGCCAAGGACGCCACGCAGGACACGGTGCTGACGGGAAACCTCACGAACTTCGGCGTCGCGGTCAACGTCACGCCTCCTGTCTAGCCCCGTGGATCCTCCGGCGAGCGACGTCGTTCGTTCACGGCGTCTCGCGGCCGGCGCCTCCGGCACCGCGGTGCTGCTCGCCTCGCTCGACGCCTACGTCGTCGTCGCGATCCTGGTCGACATCGTCCGGGACCTCAACATCCCGATCAACCACCTGGAGCGGGCCACGCCCATCGTCACCGGGTACCTGCTCGGCTACGTCGCAGCCATGCCGCTGCTCGGCCAGCTCTCGGACCGGCTCGGCAGGATGCGGGTGCTGCAGGGGTCCCTCCTCGTCTTCGCTGCCGGCTCCGCAGCCTCGGCCCTCGCCCACAGCCTGGCGGTCCTCGTCGCCGCCCGGGTGCTGCAGGGTGCGGCCGCAGGTGCCCTGCTGCCCGTCACCTTCGCCGTCGTCGGGGACCAGTGGGACGTCGAGCACCGTCCGGTGCCCCTCGGCGTCGTCGGAGCCCTCCAGGAGCTCGGCAGCGTGCTCGGGCCGCTCTACGGCGCGGTGCTGGCCGCGGTCATCGGTTGGCGGGGCCTCTTCTGGGTGAACATCCCCCTCGCCGTGGGCGCGGCGGTCGTCATCGGGCTTACCCGACCCGGCCGCGGGCCGAGGCCGGAGCAGAAAGTGGACGTCGTGGGCGGGGCCATGCTGGCTGCGGCGCTGGCGCTCGTCATCGCCGGTCTCTACAACCCGGACCCGGCCGCAGGGGTGTTGCCTCCCTGGGGCCGCTGGACCGTCGCCCTCGGCGTGGCCGGCCTCGCCGCCTTCGCGGTCTGGGAGCGCCGCTCGCCGGTGCGCCTGGTGTCCCCGGCGCCGGGCCTCGCCCGGCGGTTCTCGGCGACGCTTGGTGCGAGCTTCCTCTCCGGCGTCGCCCTGATGGTCACGCTGGTGGACGTGCCGCTGCTGGCCCAGACGCTCTACGGCAAGGACGCCCTCGGGGCGGCGCTGCTGCTTGCCCGCTTCCTCGCGGCCCTCGCCGTGGGGGCGTTGTTCGGCGGCATCCTCGCGAGGCGTCTCGGCGAGCGGCCGGTCGCCCTCGGAGGGCTGGCCCTGGCAACTGCGGCCTACCTCCTCATCGAGGCCTGGCCGCTCCAGGTCCTCTCCGCCCGCCACCACCTCGGCCCCCTCTCGCTACCCCGGCTCGACATCGACCTGGCTCTGGCCGGCCTCGGCCTCGGCCTCGTGGTGGCCCCGCTGGCGTCGGTGGCCCTGCGGTCGTCGAGGATCGAGGACCACGGGTCGGCATCGGCCGCGGTGGTGGCTGCCCGGATGATGGGGATGCTGATCGGCATCGGGGCCCTGGCGGCATGGGGCCTGCACCGTTTCCAGTCGCTGACCGCCCGGCTCACGTTCCCGGCCCTTCCCTTCGGGGGCGCCTCCGGGGCGACGAGCCCCGACTACCTGACCAGGGTCGCCGCCTACGAGCAGGGGGTAAGGATCGCCCTCCATACCGAGTACGGCGAGATCTTCCGGATCACGGCGGTTGTCTGCGCCGTGGCGGCGGTCCTCGCGCTCGCCCTGGGCGGAGTGGACAAGCCAGGGGGGTCCAGGGGGGACTAGCAGCCCGGCGGAGCGCAGCGGAGCCGGGTGAGCTGCGAATCCCCCTGGCTCGTGGGACGCTCCGAAGGAGCGGGCCACGAGTGGAAACCTAGGAGGAGCAGGCCCCGGTGCCGACCTCGGCGACGGAGTTCTGCGCCCTGTCGATCTCGGGGCCGACCTCGTGGCCGGTCAGGGCGAACCCGACGTTGGGGAGGTAGACCGAAGCCGAGAACACCACGCCGACGACCTGGCCCGCCGCGGTCACGAAGGGCCCACCCGAGTTGCCCGGCCGGACGTCGGCCTGGATCTCGTAGACGCTGCGGGTGGTGACGTTCTGGTTGTAGATGTCCCGGCCGGTGGCCTGGATCTCGGCGAGCAGCGCCGCCGGGATTGCCTTGAAGGTCCCGCCGCCCGGGTAGCCGAGCACAGCCCCGCTCGTTCCGCGGGACGAATCCGACCGCTGCAGGGGGAGCGGCCTGGCGATGGCGGGCAGGTTCGTCACCCGGAGCACCGCGATGTCGGTCTCGGGGTCGAAGACGACGACCCTGGTGTTCTTGTACGTGTGGTCAAACCGGTCCTGCACGTAGGGGGCCGCGATCCCCGCCACGACGTGGGCATTGGTGACGACCAGGCCCGGTGCGGCCACCCATCCGGAGCCGGTCTTGACGCCCCCGCAGCCCAGGCCCGCGATCTTCAGCGTGGAGTCCCTGGCGGCGACCACCGCCTCATCGACCACCGGGGTGCTGGGGGTCGGCAGCGGTGCCGGCGGCCCAGGCTCCAGCCCTGCGAAGACCTGCGGAAGGCCCGAGGGGGCGAGCAGGTGGCCGACCCCGGCGAAGACGGCGGGGGCCGGGGGCAACGTGTTCACGAGAGCCTTCACGATGGCCGACTGGCTGAGCGGTCGCGAGATCGACGGGATGCTGACGATGGAGATCATGGCGGTGATGACCCAGATGGCCAGCAGGGTCGCCGCGACGCCGATGGCGGCCCCGACGCCCGAATCGAGCGGGCCCAGCATGGTCACCCTGAGCCCGGTGCGGATCCTGGCTCCGATCCGCTCCCCGAGCCCGCCGAGCAGGATGGCGAGCCCGAAGACGACCACGACGGCGGTGGCGGTTTTCGCCACGTCGCTGTGGATGTGGCGGGACACCTGGGGGGCCAGGACGGCCCCGAGGGCGAGGCCGCCCCAGAACCCGGCGAAGGAGAGAAGCTGCACTGCGGCGCCCCGGAAGAAGCCGTGGGCCGCCGACGCCGCCACGGCCACGAGAATGATGACATCGACCCCGTTCATGCGAGCCCGATTTTCCCCGAAACCCGTGTGGCCCGTAGGCCAGCGCTCAGGGCCCGAGCGTTCAGGGAAGGATCTTCTGGTTTTTGCCGATGACGACGACGCCGCCGTCGCTGACCGTGTACCGCTGGCGGTCCTCGTCGAGGTCCACGCCGATCGTGGTCTCGGGCGGGATCACGACGTTCTTGTCGATGATCGCCCCGCGCACGACCGCCCCCTGGCCCACCTGCACGCCCTGGAGGATGACCGATCCCTCGACCAGGGCGCCGGAGTGCACCATGACGTCGGGGGAGAGGATGGAGCCGCGCACCGTCCCGCCGGAGACGATCGTTCCCACGCACAGCATCGAGTTGAACGCCTGGCCTTTGCGCTGGCCGTCCTCGAAGACGAACTTCGCCGGGGGTGCCGGGGCGCTCCAGGAGTAGATGGGCCAGTTCCTGTTGTAGAGGTTGAAGACCGGGTGCACCGAGATCAGGTCCATGTTGGCCGAATAGTAGCTGTCGAGGGTCCCCACATCGCGCCAGTAGCCCCGATCCCGGTCGGTGGCCCCCGGTACGTCGTTCAGTTCGAAGTCGTACACGAAGGCGTCACCCTCGGCGACCATCCTCGGGATGATGTCGCCGCCGACGTCGTGATTCGAGCCCTCGTCGGCGGCGTCGGTGGTCACCGCCCGGATGAGCGCCTCGGTGGTGAAGATGTAGTTCCCCATCGAGGCGAGGACCTGGTGGGGAGCGTCGGGCAGCCCGGCGGGGTCGGCCGGCTTCTCCCGGAAGGCGTGGATCCTGCCGTGCGCGTCGGCCTCGATCACGCCGAAGGACCCGGCCTCCTCGATGGGGCTCCGGATGGCCGCCACGGTGACGCCGGCCCCCGAGGCCACGTGGTGGGCCAGCATCTGGCGTGGGTCCATGCGGTAGATGTGGTCGGCCCCGAAGACCAGGATGTGGTCGGGGCGGTCGTCGTAGACGAGGTTCAGGTTCTGGAAGATCGCATCGGCGGACCCGGCGAACCACCGGGGACCGCGGCGCATCTGGGCGGGGACCGTGGCCACGTAGTCGCCGACCATCGTCGACAGCCGCCACGCCTGCGAGATGTGGCGGTCGAGGCTGTGGCTCTTGTACTGGGTGAGAACGACGATGTGGCGCTCCCCGCCGTTTACAAGGTTCGACAGGACGAAGTCGATGAGGCGGTAGTGGCCGCCGAAGGGGACGGCGGGCTTGGCCCGGTCCGCGGTGAGGGGGGCGAGGCGCTTTCCCTCCCCGCCCGCCAGCACCATTGCAAGGGTTCGCTGCGGCATCTGCCTCGCCCGGCTCAAGGATTCCGGTGGGCACCATACCCGCTCGGGCGGGGCCGATCCACAGCCTTCAACGGCGAAACCTACGCCGAGGTCGTCCCCGCCGCTTCCTCCTCGGCGGTCTCAACGCCGGGGACCAGGACGGAGGCCCCGGGGACCGGGTCGTCCTCGTAGGTCCAGTCGGAGCGCTTGAGCGGGTAGCGCATGTCGAAGTCGAACACGCCGGTGTCCTCGTGGAAGTCCACGAGCTTCGGAAGGTCGGTGACGCCGGGCAGCGGGCAGCCCCCCATCTCCAGATGCGCCGCGAACTCGCCGACGAAGATCCGCACGAGGCTCTGGATCAGGACGGACTCCGCCGTGGAGAGGTAGCACCGCTGGCCGTCGGTGACCCTGCGGCACGCTGCGAGGATCTCTTCGAGGTCCCGCTGCTCGCCGTCGCCGTCGTCGATCTTGTTGAGGAGGCGGGTGATGCGGTCCGACTGGATCTTGCACGGCACGCACTGCCCGCACGACTCGATGTGCAGGAACCGGGAGAACACCTTCGCCACGCGCACCATGCAGGTCCGGTCGTCGTAGACCGTGTAGCTCGCCGATCCGAGGCCCGTGCCGATTGCGGCGGTGGCGTCGAAATCGAGGGGGGTGCCGAAGTGGGCCGGGATCATGACGGGGTTGGAGGCGCCGGGGACGACCACCTTGAACTCGTGGCCCGGCAGGGGCCCCCCGCCGATGTCGTAGAGGAGCTGGTTCATCGTGACGCCGAGGGGCAGCTCGTAGATGCCGGGGCGCTGTACGTCCCCGACCAGGGTGAAGATCATGGTGCCGGGCGAGCGCTCGGTGCCGACCTCGCGGAACCAGTCGGGCCCGAACCGCAGGATGCCCGGGACGCTGGAGAGCGTCTCGACGTTGTTGACCGCAGCGGGGTAGGGGTGCTCGGGGTCGGCGAGGATGCCCTGCATGTAGGGCGGGTGGATCCGGGGCAGCGGGTCGCGGCCCTCGATGACCTCCAGGAGGCCGCGCTCCTCGCCGAAGAGGTACGAGTCGGGCCCATAGCGGAGCTCGAGGGGGACCGGGCCGAGCAGCCCGTACTCCATCATCTCGAGCCTGGCCCGCTCCAGCGCCTTGACCTCGGTGTGGAAGCGGCGCTTCAAGGCGACGAACGAACCCTTGGCCCCGGAGGCATACGCGGCGATGGCGACGCCCTCCAGGAGCTGGTAAGGGTTGCGCCGCATGAGCATACGGTCCTTGAAGGTGGCCGGCTCGCCCTCGGCGCCATTGCAGCAGAGGTACTTGATGGTGGCAGGGTCGTTCCGCAGCGATGCCCACTTGATGCCGGTCGGGAAGCCGGCGCCGCCGCGACCGCGCAGGCCCGAGCGCTTGACCATGTCGATGATCTCCTCCGGCGGGATCGCCAGGGCAATCTGGAGGGCATCGCCGCCACCTTGCGCCAGGTACTCGTCCAGGGACTCGATCGGCTTCTCCGGCAGCACGCGGCCGGGGATCACGTAGCGGTGCTCCGTGACGGCGGTCTCGGACGCTTCAGGCATGGGCTCTCGTTCTCCTCGTTCCTATCCGGGGGCGTAGGGCCCCCTCGGGTGCGGGTAGTCTCGGGTCGGCTCACCCACCAACTACCCCGGCAGGTTAGCGGAAAGGACGGCAGATAGTGGCGAGCGCGCAGGCGCCGTCGGAAGTGCCCCTGGTGGTGGTCGGCGGCGGCCCGACGGGCATCGCCGCGCTCTTCGAGGCCCGCCGGGAGGGCATCGAGGCGGTCGGGCTGGAGGCCGGGCCGGGGCCGACGACCTCCATCCGGGAGTACCTGAACGGGCTTGTGCTCATCTCCCGGCCGACCGACTACGAGATCGCCGGCATCCCCCTCGACACCCGGGACCCCAACCAGCTCACCCGGGAGGAGGTCCTCCACTACCTCGGCCGGGTCATCAACTACGGGAGCATCGGCCTCCGCTTCCATGCCCCTGCGCTCGAGCTGGTTCCGCAGGACGGCCGCGTCCTGGTGCGGACGCCGGTCGGGGACTGGCTGGCACGCGACGTCGTGGTCACCGCCTGGTACCGGCGCCGGCGCCCACCGCCTTCCCTGGCCGACCCGGCCTCCCGAGGCGCCGGGTTGAAAGGAGGGGTCGAGGTGATCGAGATCCTGCACGACCCCGTTGCCGTCGCCGGCCGCCGGCCGGTCATCGTCGGCGGGGGCATGTCGGCCTTCGAGCACGCCACGGGGGTGATGATGCACGGCCAGCCGGTCACCATCGTCGCCCGGCACCGCCTGCCCGGCGCGTTCCGCACCCCGCACTTCGAGACCCTGGTGCGGGACACGGGCTCCCGGATCGTCGAGGGTGCGACGGACCTGGCGCTGGCGGAGGGCGGGCTTGCGTATCGGGCTGGCGACGGGGCCGGGTTCGTC
The DNA here is from genome assembly GCA_025963875.1 of Actinomycetota bacterium. Lineage (GTDB taxonomy): Bacteria > Actinomycetota > CADDZG01 > JAHWKV01 > JAOPZY01 > JAOPZY01. The sequence goes on along the minus strand of JAOPZY010000051.1, from coordinate 18,334 downwards.
GCCTGCGACGTCCTCATCCCCTGCCTCGGCCACGAGGTGGACCCCGACGTGCTGGCGATGCTCGTGGCGGCCGGCTTGGTCACCGAGGGCGAGGTCGCCCAGGTGATGGCGTCGCCGACCCCCGACACGATGATCCGCCACGGCCGCTCGGTGCCCGACGCCATCCAGGCCGCGCTCGCGGCATGGCCGGACTTCCGCACCCGGCTGCTCGGTGGCGTCAACGGCATCCACCTGGCCGGCGGCGGCCTGCACATCGGCGGGGCGCACTCCGGGGTCCGGGTGTCGATCAACACCGCCGTGGTGGCGGTCCGGGACATCGCGGGCCACCCGCCCCCGGACTACATGGCCACCGGCCCGCTGCCGGTGGCCCTCGCCCGCTGGGTCCAGCTCCCGCCGCCGGAGGCGCCCTGGGACCTGCTCCGGGCGATCCGCCCGATCCGCATCGCCGCCTGGACCCGCACGAACATGGCGATGCGGTCGCGGGACTCCTTCGAGGCAAAGCCGCAGCCGGTCGCCGCCGGATCCCCGTTCCTCCTCGCCCCGAAGCCGGAGGATCCCCGCCTCGACCAGGTCCTGGCCATGGCGGACGGGTCCGTGTCGGTGGGCGGCATGGCCGAGCGGCTGGGGATCGCGGACGACCGCGGGCGTAGGGAGCTGACCCGCTTGCTCCGTTACCTCTGGTGGAACAACGCGCTCACGTGGCTGCCCCCGCTCGACCAGAGGGTGTCCGGCTAACTCCGCCCCTTCTCAGGGGGCTCTGAACCGCTGCTTCTGGCCGTCGATGAAGGTGGTCATGTCCGTGTGGGCGATGCCCTGAGATTCGAGGAGGCTGTTGAGGCGGTCCTGGTGGAGCTCGCCGACACCGAACAGCAGGTCGCCGTCGGCCTTGGCCCTCTTCATGTGGAGGAAGAGCGAGAGGTCGCGGGCCTTCTCAGCCTGCATCATCTCGTGAGCAGGATCCCGCTGGTAGTCACCACTCCGCTTAAATGTCTTGAAGGGCCCAACGGCGAGATGCCAATGGGCGTCGAAAGCGGCGACGTCCGCCGGTACGGCGCTGGCCCTCAATGCGTCGACCTTCGCCTGGACGAGAGCGGTGTACTCGGCCTTGAACTCCTCGAAGACCGCCCAAGCCAAGTCGACCACCCTGCTGGGACCACTATCGGGCATGGCGACCAGGGTCTGCGCCAACGCGTCCAGAGCTACCTCGTTGTCGCGGTAGGTGTCGAGCTGCGCAGCGTTGGCGGGAGTGGCGGCGTCGAGGATGGCCCACCCCAGGAGGCGCAGCTCTGCCGGCGTGCCCATAACCTTCGATTGGTTGGGGATGAGCCCGGTCAGGCTCCGAAGGATCTTGGGGTGAAGGTCCTCGGCCTCGTGTGCGCGAGTGCCGACGGCGCTGCCGATCTGGACGTCCTTCTGTTGCTTGCGGTGGGACACGGCGGCGTGCAGATCCGGATTTTCCAGAGCCCCGACGTTCTCGGTGTAGGCCTCATACCGGAACCGGTCGGTGTGGAGGCCCTTGGCGAGATCCGCCATCGTGACCGCCGAGTGGTTCTCCCCGATCACCGTGAACGAGCCCGGCCGGACCCTGACCCACGTGGCCGCATTGGCGACGTACCCCATCGTATCGATCTCGCCTCTCGCCCAACGCGACATCTCGGCTTTGCTCTCGAAGAAGCGCTTGTCGGCGTCCACCATCATGTCGCCGACCGTGGGGCCGCCGAGCCTTCCATGTCCCGCTCGGGTGCTTCTCCCGGTCTTCCGGCGCCAACCGCTCCCGATCCGGTTGCGGATGTACACGAGGCGCTGCAACTGGAGCGGCGCGTCGCCGGCCAGCAGCTGGTTGACTGCACTGTTGCCGGCGCTGGCCTGGAGGGCGAGCATCGTCTGCTCGAGACCGCCGGCGCCCGGCGCCCGGCCTTCCACAACGGACGGGTGCCCAGCTCCCACTGGCCGACGAGCGTGATCCGCTCGCAGGGGATCGGTCCCGTCGTGCTCGTGAGCCCCGAGTCCGCGTCCCACAGTCCGACCCTTCCCGCCGCGGAGGCGAGTCCGCCAAGTGCCGATGATGCTAGGCCGCTCCGGAGCCAGAGTCCACGTTGACGTCGCAACCCGAGGATCGCTGCCCTTTCGGGCACGAATCTAGGGCACGAACCGCCCGACGAAGGTCCGCAGTGCCTCGCCGTACCCGTCCCGGTCGGAGGTCCAGCCCTCGACGTGGCCGGCGCCGGGGACCGGGAGATAGGTCACGAGGTCGGGTCGGGCGGCGGCGTAGGCCCCCGAGGTCGCCGCCGGGACGGTCTCGTCGGCGTCGCCGTGGACGATGAGCACCGGCACGGTCAGTTCGGCGGCCCGGCTCAGCTGGTTCAACCGTTCCCACCGCAGCCCGGTGCGGAGGACGACGATGCGCTTGGCCAGGGACAGGACGATCGGGAGGAGCTTGAGCTGCCTGCCGGCGTGGGCCAGCACGGGTGCCCAGTCCAGGACCGGCGAGTCGAGCACGACCGCCTTGACCGCCCCCGACAGGGGCGAGCGCTCGAGGAACTGCATCACGATCGCTCCGCCCATGGAGTCGCCGAAGGCGATGATCTGGGCCGCCCCGCGGCTGCGGGCCTCGTGGACCGCGGCCTCGAGGTCGAGCCACTCCGTGTCGCCAAGGTGGAAGAGGCCGTCAGGCCCTCGTGGCGCCCCCGGATCGTTACGGTAGCTGATGACGAGGCTCGTGATCCCCAGGTCGTGCAGCGCAGGCACCAGGCGCAACATCCCGGCCCGGGTGCCCCCGCGGCCGTGGACGACAACTGCCCACGTCCCGGCTGTCCCGGCTGTCCCGGCGCTGCCGCCGGTGGTGCCGGGGGCCGCTGGGGTCAGCCACGCGGGCATCGGGCCGAGGGGCGTTGGCACGCCGATCTCCTCGAAGGCCAGGCCGAACGCCCGCCAGGGATCGCCCTCGAAGGTGTGCCGTTTGGTGCGGGTCCGGAGGCCCGCCGCCGGCGGAGTGCCGGCCCGATCCGTCAGGTCGCGCCGGACGCCCGAGGGCGTGGTCCGCACCTCGGGGCCGAGGAGCCCGTAGCCGCCGGTCCATTGAAGGCAGCAGATGCCGGGCTCCTGTGTCTCGGGCGTGGCCGGCAGGGTGACGGTTTGCCCATCGACGGCGATGAGCCGCAGCGTGTACGGGTCCCCGGCCCGATCCGGGTCGAGCAGCTCGCTGGCGCAGTGCCAGGCGGCGCCGAGCAGGCCGAGGGTCCCCGTGCCGAGGGCCACGCTGAGACCCGTGGCGGTCCTGCGGAGCGCGGAGTCGACGGGCCTGGGCCCCCCGGGTCCACGACGAGGGGTGGGGCCCCGGGTCACCGTCTCCACGTCAGGCGGTTTCCGCCTCCAGGGCGGTGCGCACCTGACGCTTGAGGCGGAACAGGATGGCGGCCATGCCGCGCAGCCGGAGCGCCGAGATGATCTCCGACAGCCCCATCGCGTCGTAGAAGTCGTCGGGAGTATCAAGGACCTCCTCGGGGGTGGCGCCGTTGAGACCTGAGGAGAGGATCCCGGCGAAGCCGCGGGTGGTCGGGGCCTCCGGTGGAGCGTCGAACCAGAGGTGCATCCGGTGGTCGTCGCCGATCTCGCTGGCGAGGAAGAACGGCGTCTGGCACTCGACGACCCGCTCCATCTGCTCGCGATGCCCGTTCAGGCGCTCGGGGAGCGGGGGGAGGCTCCGGGAGTATTCCAGGAGCGCTTCCAGGCGCAGGTCCCGTGGGGCCTCGGCGAAGAGGTCGACGATCTGCTGGAGACCCGGGGGCGTGACCATATCGGTCCTCTCACGATACCCCGGCGGTCACCCGGCTCGGTTTTACTGCATTTATCCGGTAGGATCAGGGTGGAAGGTCTTAACAGGCCGGAAACCATCTGGAAACGAGCCGGAGGAAGAACCATGGCAGTAGCAACGGACCCCGCAGAGAAGCTGCAGAGCTACGCGCATCCCGAGAGGCTGGTGACCACCGACTGGCTGGCGGAGCACGCCGGCGACCCCGGCCTTGTGATCGTGGAATCCGACGAGGACGTCCTCCTCTACGACACCGGCCACATCCCCGGCGCCGTCAAGGTCGACTGGCACACCGACCTCCAGGACCCGGTCGCCCGCGACTACCTGAGCAGCGAGGCCTTTGCCAGTCTGATGTCCGAGAAGGGCATCGCCCGGCACGACACCATCGTCTTCTACGGCGACAACTTCAACTGGTGGGCTGCCTACGCCCTCTGGGTGTTCCGCCTCTTCGGCCACAAGGACGTCCGCCTGCTCGATGGGGGCCGCGCGAAGTGGATCGCCGAGGGCCGGCCGATCACCACCGACGCCACCCCCCGCCCGGCGACCAGCTACCCGCTGGTCGAGCGGAGCGACGAGGAGATCCGGGCCTTCCGGGACGACGTCTGGGCCCACATCCGGGCGGGCGAGCACCTCGTCGACGTCCGTTCTCCGGAGGAGTACGCCGGGACCAAGCTGCACATGCCCGAGTACCCCCAGGAAGGCGCCCTGCGCGGGGGCCACATCCCCGGCGCCGCCAGCGTGCCGTGGAAGAGGGCGGCGAACGAGGACGGCAGCTTCAAGACGACCGACCAGCTCCGTGAGATCTACGAGAAGGAGCAGGGCCTGTCGCCCGACGACGACGTCATCGCCTACTGCCGCATCGGCGAGCGCTCCAGCCACACCTGGTTCGTGCTCACCTACCTGCTCGGCTTCCGCCACGTCCGCAACTACGACGGCTCGTGGACCGAGTGGGGCAACCTGGTCCGTGCGCCCATCGAGCGCCCCGGCCTGCCGGTCTCCCCACCCGTGTAGAAAGTAGCTGTTAAGCTTCTTTGTGTGAATAACAGTGATAATGGCAGGTATTCACACAAAGATCATCCGGCGGGGCGCCTCGCCGCTCGGCAATGGGAGTCCTCGGGGGCGGCGGGTGGGGCTTGAGCCGGTCGGCTACTGGTGCCACTCCGGCAGGAAGCGGTTCCAGCGCGGCGTGGATCGGGCCAATGACCTCTCTCTCACGAAGTGGACCATCATTTACGTGACCTGGGAGGACCTCGTCCTCCCGCCCGACGAGTTCGTGGCCAAGGCGCAGAAGGCCCTCGCTGCTCAGCGGCCCCAGACGACGAAGAGCGGGTCGTCGGGGGAGTGCGGCGCCTCGGCGTGGATCTCGGGGTACCCGGCCGCCTCCAGGTAGGAGCGGACCAGCATCACGTGTTCCTCGTCGCCTCCGAGGAGCCAGATGGTGACCGCCTTCGTCGGGAAGCAGCGGTCCGAGAACGACACCACGAGTGGCCCGCCCGCCCGCACGACGCGGCGGACGTCGGCGAACACGTCCCACGGCCGGACGAGGTACTGGACGCTGACCGCGCAGACGACGGCGTCGAACGAGGCGTCGGCGAACGGGAGGCGAGGCGTCCGGTTCAGGTCGTGGATCACGTACTCGTCGAGCTGCGGGTTGTCCGCCATCTCGGCCGCGTTCAGGCCGAGGCCGGTCACACGGCCCAGGCCATCGGGCAGGTGCGAACGCCAGGAGGACATGAGGTCGAGGACGGCGTCCCCCGGCAGGAGCAGGCGACCGTAGAAGGAGCGGAGCGCCTCGATGGCGCCGGGCTCCAGGTGGACCACCTTGCGCTCCTCGGCGTAGAAGAGGGCGTCGTCGGAGGGGTCGGCCCTGGTGAAGGGATGGGGCGGTTCCATGGCAGGGGGCCTACAGGTGGTCGACCCTGCCGTTGCCCGACGCCAGTCGTTCGATCTCCCGGGCACGGATGTCTGCCCCGGCGGATCCGGTCAGAGCGTCGGTGAGCCGCACGATGCGGTCCCGTTCGGACAGCATCTCGAGCAGCTCCTGCTTGACCTCGTTGGGCAACCCGACGGCGGCGGCGACGGCGAAGGCGAGACCCTGCGGGGTGCCGTCGAGCTCGGGGACCTCGGCCCTCGCCTGCGTCTCGGCGAACGCGGCCAGGCAGGCCGCGATCTCCAGCTCTGAGGGACGGTCCCCGATCTCGTCGAGTTCGCCGACCCGGGCAGTGATGAACGACCGGCCGGTGGTCTCCTCGACCAGGCGGAACCGCGTCGTCCCGGTGACGACGACGTTGAACCGTCCGTCCGGGAAGCGCTCGAGCACTCCTTCAACGCGTGCGCGGGTGCCCACCGGGCTGAGGGCGACGCCGTGCCGGTAGATCAGACCGAATTCCGTGAGGTTGTCGAGGCACTCGCCGATCAGCTCGCGGTAGCGCGGCTCGAAGATGTGCAGGGGAATGCGCTCGCCCGGCATCAGCACGAGGTCGAGCGGGAAGAGGGCCAGATCAGGCCCTGGTTCAGGCACGGGGGCAGAGAAAATCGAGGGACGGGGACGAGCCTCGAGGGGTGGGGCCGGAAGGAGGTATCGGCCCCACCTGAGCTCGAGGGAAAGGCAGTTGCCAGTGCTTAGGGAGCGATGTGCCCCTTGAAGCTGGTTGCGAAGCCAGTGTGGATCTAGTTGCCGGAGCTAGTCCTTGCTGTGGAAGAAAGCAAACCCGAACGTCGCGATCACTCCCACGACCACCAGGATGATGAAAAACGGTCCGTTCACCAGCGTGTCTGCCAAAGGCGCCACCTGCTGTCACCTCCCTCCCGGTACTGCCAGCTGCCTGCGAATTTGGGCAACTATAACAACAAGCAGACCGTCAAGGCACTGGGTCGGGTACCCGAGGCGCCGGATTAGCTAAAAGCACCACCTTCCCGAAAAGCTCCCCGGAGGCCATCCGCCGGAAGCCTTCGGTGGCGTCTTCGAGCGGGAGGACGCTGTCGATGACAGGTCGGACGCCGGTCACGAGCAGCATCCGGACCATCGCTGCCAGTTCCTCCCGGGTTCCCATCGTCGACCCGATCACCCGGAGCTGACGGTAGAAGATCCGCTTGAGGTCCGCCGGGGGCTCCGAGCCGCTCGTCGCCCCCATGGTCACCAGGGTCCCGCCGGGCACGAGGGCCTTGAGCGAGTGGGACCAGGTGGCCTCGCCGACCGTGTCGATCACCGCATGGACCCGCTCCGGCAGGCGGGCCCCGGGCTCGAAGGCCCCGTGCGCGCCCAGCTCGAGCGCCCGGGCACGCTTGGCCTCGGACCGGCTCGTCACCCACATCCGGAAACCGCCGGCCCGGCCCAGGAGGGTCGCGGCCGTCGCCACCCCGCCGCCTGCGCCCTGCACGAGGACGGTGTCGCCGGGCCGTACCCCTGCCTGCGTGAACAGGGCGCGGTAGGTCGTGAGCCAGGCGGTCGGGAGGCAGGCGGCCTCCTCGAAGGACAGCTCGGCGGGCTTGTCGAGGAGGTTGCGCCGCGGGACCGCCACCCAGCCCGCCATCGTCCCGTCGTAGCGCTCGGACAGGATGGAGAAGTCGGGGGCGAGGGTCTCGCTTGCGCCCGGCGCCGAGCTGACCACCGAATGGACGATGACCTCCCGGCCGTCTTGCGCCACCCCGGCGGCGTCGGTCCCCAGGACGATGGGGAGGCGGCCGGGATCGACGCCGACGCCTTGGAGGGTGGCGAGGTCGTGGTAATTGAGGGCGGCGGCCACCACCCTGACGAGTTCCCAGCCCTCGGGGGGGCGCGGTTCGTCCCGCTCGGCAAGGGCGAGGCCTGCGAGCGGGTCGGCGGGATCGGTGCGGACTGCCAGGACGGCGAGCATGTGCGGGCCATTCTAGGGAGCAGTGCCTACCCGGTGGCGGTGGCGGTCACCGGCCTCGGGGTCCTCAGCGCGTTGAGGTCGGCCACGACCTGCCTGGCATCGCTGCGAGCCTGCACGAAGTTGGTGTGGGCCGTGCCGATGTCCGTCCTGGCCGTCTTCACGCTCTGCTCGTCCGCCGGGTACTCGGAAGGGTTGAGCGGCAGGGTGAAGTTCACGAGTCCGTCCACGGGTGCCGCGCCCGCGGTGCCGGCGCTGACCGCCGCGTTGAGGTTGTGGAGGTCCCGCTGGGCGACCGCGGTGTCCTTGCCGGCAGCCGTGGCTTTCTCGATGTCGGCTTGGAGCCTGGCGGCGAGATCGCTCAGCTTCTGGCCGATGGCGGCAGCCGCATCGCTCGCGATCATCAGGTGGGCCTTGGGGATCATCAGCATGTACACCCGGTAGTGCTCGACGATGCTCTTGCAGTCGGCGACGAGGGTCGGGCGGTCGGTGTCGCCGGCGACCTTGACCCGCAGGGCGCCGAGCCCGTCGTTCTCGGCGCCGATCTCACCCAGCAGCGTTGCCTTGCTGCCCGCGGTGAGGTAGGTGCTGCCCGATACCTTGCCCTGTAGTTCTCCGAGGGAGACGAGGCGCTTGTCGATGCCCGCCTCGCAGGTCTGCTTCAGTGCGTCGACGATCGTGCTGGTCTTGCCGGCCTTCGCGGTGCCGGGACGCGGGGTGACCGTCGACGTTGCCGTGCCGGCTGCCAAAGCCATGCTGCTGAAGCTGACGACCATGCCACCCGCAAGTGCAGCAAGGGCAAGGGCCCCGATTCGCTTGACTACGGGATGTGTTCTCATTGCTGTCCCCTCCTGAAGTGCTCCTGGACGATTCAGTTGCTCGGCACGTCCGTCTCGCCCGAGGCGGCGGCCTGATCCATGGTCGAGAGGTCCGCCTCGATCTGGCTCAAGGACCGGTCGACGGCCTGCGAGTCCGCGGTTGCCTGCGGGTCCTGCGTTGCGCCGGCCGCCGGAGCGACCGGCTTGCCTGGCGCGGGGGCCGAGGTCCCCGCTGCGGACGGCTCCCCCGCCGCAGGAGCCTTTCCCGTGGAGGCGTCGACCGGGGCCACCTGCGCCGGGATGGCGCTGGGGGAGGGTGGGGTCGCGGCTCGGGTTCCGTGTGCGCATCCGGTCGCCAGCGCACCAACCAGGGCGATGCCGGTGCCTGCCCGCCAGATCCTGCCGCTCCTGCTCATCGCCTGCCTCCTGGTTTGACGCTTCCCTCCGCAGGGCGCGGCGGGATACATGCACAGGTACCGTCGGCCGTGTGGAAGCCCGCTGAAGTGGTGATGTGCCGGTCAAGGTTCCCGGGGCCCTGGGTATGTAGAGTCATCAGATGGGCCCAGATCGACCGTGGAGCGGTTCTGCGCGGAAAAGGGGGGTTTGAGTGACGAAGGAAGAGAGAAAAGAGAAGGCATCAACGTGGGAGCGGTAACCGTCTGGCCCGGCGGACCCCTTCCCCTGGGGGCCACGTTCGACGGCGCGGGCACCAACTTTTCGATTTTCTCCGACGTCGCGGAGCGCATCGACCTCTGCCTGTTCGACGGCAAGGGCGAGGAGACCTGCATCACCCTCCCCGAGAAGACAGGATCCTGGAGGCACGGCTATCTGCCGAACGTCCGCCCCGGGCAGCGGTACGGGTACCGGGTGTACGGGCCCTACGACCCGGAGGAGGGGCACCGCTGCAATCCCAACAAGCTCCTGCTCGACCCCTATGCCAGGGCGATCGATGGCGACGTGCGTTGGGATCAGGCGGTCTTCCCCTACGTGCTCGGCGGCAGCGACGAGGTGATGGACGAGACGGACAGCGCTTCGTTCATGCCGAAGTCCGTGGTCATCAACCCCTTCTTCGACTGGTCCACCGAACGCAGGCCCAACCACCGCTGGCACGACACGGTGGTCTACGAGACCCATGTGAAGGGCCTGACGAAGTTGCATCCCGGCGTTCCCGAGGAGCTCCGAGGCACGTACGCCGGGATCGCCACCCCGGCGGTGATCGACTACCTGCAGCACCTCGGCGTGACCGCCGTCGAGCTGCTGCCGGTGCACCAGTTCGTCAACGACAGCCACCTCGTGGAGAAGGGCCTGCGCAACTACTGGGGCTACAACTCCATCGGCTACTTCGCCCCCCACAACGACTACAGCGCGGGAGGGCAGGACGGCGAGCAGGTCCAGGAGTTCAAGTTCATGGTGAAGACGCTGCACGACGCGGGCATCGAGGTGATCCTCGACGTCGTGTACAACCACACCGCCGAGGGGAACCAACTGGGGCCGATGCTGTCGTTCCGGGGCATCGACAACGCCGCCTACTACCGGCTCATGCCGGAGGAACGCCGGTTCTACACGGACTACACGGGGACCGGCAACAGCCTGAACATGCGCCACCCTTCCGTCCTCCAGCTCATCATGGACAGCCTGCGGTACTGGGTGACCGAGATGCACGTCGACGGGTTCCGGTTCGATCTGGCGGCCACGCTCGCCCGTGAACTGCACGACGTGGACCGGCTGTCCGCATTCTTCGACCTGATCCAGCAGGACCCCGTCGTCAGCCGGGTCAAACTGATCGCCGAGCCGTGGGACGTCGGCGAGGGCGGGTACCAGGTCGGCAACTTCCCGACGTTGTGGTCGGAATGGAACGGCAGGTACCGGGACCTCATCCGGGATTTCTGGCGAGGCGAGGACCGGAACCTGGGTGAGTTCGCAGCTCGCATCACCGGAAGCTCCGACCTCTACGAATGGAGCGGTCGCCGGCCCTACGCGAGCGTGAACTTCGTCACCGCCCACGACGGCTTCACCCTCAACGACCTCGTGACCTACAACGACAAGCACAACGCGGCCAACGGCGAAGACAACAACGACGGCACCGACGACAACCGGTCCTGGAACTGTGGCGTCGAAGGGCCGACCGACGACCCGCAGGTCCTGGCCCTCCGGGCCACGCAGATGCGTAACTTCCTTGCCACGCTCATGCTGTCCCAGGGCATCCCGATGCTGGTGGGCGGCGACGAGATGGGGCGCACGCAGCAGGGCAACAACAACGCCTACTGCCAGGACAGCGAGATCTCCTGGTACGACTGGGACCTGGCGGCGACCAATGCCGAACAGGTCGAATTCACCCGGCGCCTCATCGAACTGCGCTTCGCCCACCGGATCTTCCGCAGAAGGCGCTGGTTCGAGGGACGCTCGATCCGCGGCAGCGACGAGCGGGACATCGCCTGGTTCACGCCGCAGGGCACGATGATGAAGGAGAAGGACTGGAACGTCGGCTACGCGAAGTCCATCTGCGTCTTCCTCAACGGCGAGGCGATGGCGGAGCCCGACGCCCGCGGGGAGCGCGTCGTCGACGACACGTTCCTCTGGCTGGTCAACGCCCATTTCGAGCCGCTGGCGTTCGCTCTCCCCCCGGACGAGTGGGGATCGTCGTGGACCCGGGTCTTCGACACCTCCGAGCCCCGCGGCGGCTTCGACGAGGACGGGCTCATCTACGGGGCGAGCGAGGAGCTGAAGGTGAAGCCCCGCTCGCAGGTGCTCCTGCGACGTGACTGATCTCGTCGGCACCTACCGGGTCCAGCTCCGGCCGGGCTTCGGTTTCGACGAGGCGGCGTCGCTGGCGGACTATCTGGCGGCGCTCGGCATCTCGCACCTCTACTGCTCGCCCTACCTGCAGGCGGCACCGGGCAGCACCCACGGCTACGACATCGTCGACTACGGGTGGGTCAACGAGGAACTCGGGGGTGCCGCCGCCCACGCCCGCCTCGATGCCTCCCTGAAGGACAACGGTCTCGGGCAGATCCTCGACGTCGTGCCGAACCACATGGCGACCGGTCCGGAGAACGCATGGTGGTGGGACGTGTTGCAGAACGGGCCGTCCAGCCGCTACGCCGGCTACTTCGACATCGACTGGCACGGCCCCGAGTCGCGCCTGCGCAACAAGGTGCTGCTGCCGGTGCTCGCCAACCACTACGGGCGGGTGCTGGAGTCCGGCGAGATCCGCCTCGTCCATTTCGGTGCCGTGTTCCAGGTGCTGTGCCCCGGCCAGGTGCTCCCGGTGACGCCGGACTCCCTCGACCGCCTGCTCCAGGTGGCGGCGGGACGCAGCGGCTCCGACGAGCTGGAGAGCATCGGTGCCGCGCTGGGGCGCATCCCGCCCGGCACCGCCACCGACGCCGACTCGATCCACGAGCGTGAGCGCGACGCCGACGTCCTGCTGGGCGCGCTGGCGCGCCTGATGGACGAACGACCGGCCGTCGCCGCGGCGGTCGACGAGACCATCAACCTGGTGAACGCCGACCCCGACACCCTCGACAGTCTCCTCGAGCGGCAGAACTACCGGCTCGCCTACTGGCGTACCGCCGGCCGCGACCTTCCGTACCGCCGCTTCTTCGACATCAACACCCTCGTCGGGCTCAACATGGAGCGGGAGGACGTCTTCGCTGCCACCCACATGCTCGTGCTGCGCTGGCTGGCCCGGCGTGTGCTCGACGGTGTCCGCATCGACCACCCCGACGGCCTGCGCGACCCGGAGGGCTACCTCCGCCGCCTCACGGACCGGGCCCCGGATGCATGGGTCGTGGTGGAGAAGATCCTGCACCCGGGCGAGCCCCTCCGGCGTTCCTGGCCCGTCGCGGGCACCACCGGGTACGACTTCCTGAACCGGGCCAACGGCCTGTTCGTGAACGCTGCCGCCGAGCGACCCATGACGGAGCTCTACCAGGAGCTGACGGGCGAGACCCGGGAGTTCGACACGATTGCCTCCGCCGCCAAGCTCGAGGTCATGCAAATGGTGCTGGCCAGCGACATCAACCGGTTGACGCAACTGCTCGTGGAGATCTGCGAGCTCCACCGGCGCTACCGCGACTACAGCCGCCACGAGCTGCACGAGGCGCTGCGTGAGTTCATGGCCTGCCTGCCCGTCTACCGCACCTACGTCAATGCCGACGAGGGAAGGATCGAGCCCGAGGACCGGACCATCGTGGGGAGGGCAGCGGAGGCAGGCCGGCGGAACCGGCCGGATCTCGACCCGGAGCTCTTCGAGTTCATCTACCGCCTGATGACGCTCGACCTACGGGGCCACCGCGAGTCCGAGCTGGTGATGCGGCTCCAGCAGATCTCCGCAGCGGTGACGGCCAAGGGGGTGGAGGACACCGCCTTCTACCGCTACTACCGGCTGGTGTCGCTGAACGAGGTCGGCGGGTCGCCGGAACGTTTCGGCGTGAGCGTCGAGGAGTTCCACCGGCTCAACGCCGAGACCGCACGGGACTGGCCGGCGACGATGCTCACCCTGTCCACCCACGACACCAAGCGCGGCGCGGACGTGCGGGCCCGGACCAACCTGCTGACCGAGATCCCGGAGCGCTGGGCCGAGGCCGTCCGGGGGTGGATGAAGATCAACGACAAGCACCGCTCGGGAGGCTGGCCCGATCACAACATCGAGTACCTGCTGTACCAGACCCTCGTGGGAGCCTGGCCGATCGACGAGGAGCGGGCGCTCGCCTACCTCCAGAAGGCCTCCAAGGAGGCGAAGGAGCACACCTCGTGGACCGATCCCAATCCTGGCTACGACGATGCCCTGGCCCGCTTCGTCCAGGGCGTCATGCGGGACGGGGAGTTCCGGCGGGATCTGCAGGGCTTCGTCGAGCCGCTGCTCGCACCGGGCTGGGTGAACTCTCTGTCGCAGATGCTGCTGCTGCTCACTTCCCCTGGTGTCCCCGACGTGTACCAGGGGACCGAGCTGTGGGATCTCAGCCTCGTCGACCCGGACAACCGCCGGCCCGTCGACTTCACACTCCGCCGGAGGCGGCTCGACCAGCTCCAGCGGACACCTCCCGAGCGGCTGTGGGGGCAGGCTCCGTCGGGGCTCCCCAAGCTGGCGGTCATTCGGGCAGCCCTCTCCGTTCGCCGGCGGCTGCCGGGAGTGTTCGCCGGTACCAGCGAGTACCGACCGCTCGAAGCCGGAGGGCCCATGGCGGACCGGGTGGTCGCGTTCGGCAGGGGCGGCGCGGCGGTCACGGTGGTGCCACGGCTGGCGATGGGGATCACCGGAGGCGACGCCGGGAGATGGGCGGTGGCCGAGGGTCCCGCCCGGCAGACGGCGGTCACGCTGCCGCCCGGACGCTGGCTGGACGAGATCACCCGCCGCGAGCACGAGGGAGACACCGTCCTCCCCGACCTCTGGTCGGCGCTGCCCGTGGCGCTGCTCACCCGGGTATCGCCGTGACCCATTTTGCAGTCTGGGCCCCCGAGGGCGAAGCGGTCGGCGTGGTGACGACGGCCGAGCCGGCACCGATGAAGGCGTTGCCCGGCGGCTGGTGGGAGGTGGACCTGGAGGCGGCGGGGCCGGGCACCGACTACTGGTTCGTGGTGGACGGATCCGAGCCGCTGCCCGATCCCCGATCGCCCTGGCAGCCCGAGGGCATCGAGGGCCCCTCCCGCGTCCTCGACCACGGGTCGTTCACCTGGACGGACCAGCAGTGGCACGGTTGCCCCGCAGCGTGGCTCTCGGGGGGCGCCGTGTACGAGCTGCATACCGGGACCTTCACGCCCGAGGGCACGTTCGACGCCGCCATCGGACGGCTCGACCAGCTGGTGGACCTCGGGGTGCGGGCGGTGGAGCTCATGCCGGTCAACGAGTTCTCGGGGGATCACGGGTGGGGGTACGACGGCGTCTTCCTCTACGCGCCACACCACGCCTACGGCGGTCCCGACGCCCTCAAGCGCCTGGTCGACGCCTGCCACGAGCGGGGCCTCGCGGCGATCCTCGACGTCGTGTACAACCACCTCGGGCCGGCGGGGAACGTCCTGGAGCGCTTCGGTCCGTACTTCACGGCCCGGTACGCCACGCCCTGGGGCAAGGCGGTGAACCTCGACGGTGCGTTCAGCGACGAGGTCCGGGCCTTCTTCATCGACAACGGGGCGATGTGGCTCCGGGACTACCACTTCGACGCCCTGCGGGTCGACGCCGTGCACGCGATCATCGACACCTCCGCGGTGCACTTCCTCGAGGAGATGGTGCTGCGCGCCGACGACGTCTCGGCGGCCGTGGGCCGGGACCTCCTGATCATCGCCGAGAGCGACCTGAACGACCCGAGGGTTGTCCGGGCGCGGGAGATCGGCGGGTACGGGATGGACTCGGTGTGGAACGAGGACTTCCACCACGCGCTCCATGCGCTCCTGGCCGGGGAGCGGGAGGGTTACTACGAGGACTTCGGCTCGATCGCCGACGTCGCCCAGTGCCTGGAGCGGGGGGTGCTCTACGACGGCCGCTACTCGCCGTTTCGTCGCCGGCGCCACGGGCGGCCCTTCACCGGGCTGGGCGGTAGGAGCTTCGTCGGCTTCCTGCAGAACCACGACCAGGTGGGCAACCGGGCGCTCGGGGAGCGCAGCGCGGCACTGATGACCCTCGGCCGCCTCAAGATCGGCGCCGCCCTGGTCCTCACGTCACCCTTCGTCCCGATGCTGTTCCAGGGCGAGGAGTGGGCCGCCTCCACGCCGTTCCTCTACTTCACCGACCACCGGGACCCCGCCCTGGCGGCGGCGGTCCACAACGGACGGCGGGCCGAGTTCGCCGCCTTCGGTTGGCCCCCCGACAAGATCCCCGACCCTCAGGCGCCGGAGACGTTCGCCCGCTCGAAGCTGCGGTGGGATGAGGTGGGCGAGGCCCCCCATGCCGAGATGCTGGCATGGCACCGCACCCTCCTGGCGCTGCGCAGGCGGTTGCCGGACCTCACCGACTCCAGGCTGGAGCGCGTGCAGGTGAGTTTCAGCGAGGAGGACCAGTGGCTCCGCGTGCGGCGGGGGGCCGTCGAGCTCGTCGCCAACCTGGCGCCGCAGCCCGCCGAGTTCCACGTCGGGGAGCGGGCCACCCTCGAGCTCGGATCGGACCCCGATGTGAGCCTCGGCGGGAGATCGCTCAAGCTCCCGGCCGAATCGGTGGCGATCCTGTCGCAGCCCTGACGAAGCGGCGGTAGTTTCCGTCAAAAAGCGTGCTGCCGGCCCTTTTTGACGGAAACTGGCCGGCGGACCGCACCGAGCTCAGTGGCCCGGCCCTACTGGGGGATGGCGGCCAGGAAGCGCAGGATCTCGGGCCAGGAGTCGCGGGCGGAGGCGGCGTTGGCGGCGGGGGTCCCCCCGAAGTCCATCGTGAAGACCGGGACCGGCGACATTCTCGTCATGGGGGGCAACGACGGCAGGGCGTAGGGGAAGCACATGAAGTGCCCCGCCCCCGCATACCGCAGATGCTCATCCGCATAGGGCCGCTCTTCGTCGCCGAGGCGGGCCATCACCAGCTCCGCGAACCGCTCCGACGGCCAGAGCTCGTCCCCAGAGCCGGAGAGGAGCAGCACCGGGCCCTTGATGCGTTCGACGTGGATCGTGGCGGCGGCCACCAGGTCGTGCTTGCGGAGGAGGCGCTCGAAGACCGGCCGGAGTCGGAGCGGGCGCCGGAAGACGAAGACGGAGTAGAACTGGAGGAACCGCCGGAGGTTGAACCGGGCGGGCACGTACGGCAGCGCAGTCCCCCCGTACATCCAGGCGGGCTTGGTGAAGTCGCTGTTGCGCTTCGTGATGCCGGCCTGGCGGATCCCGCAGGGTGAGCCCGCTACGACGCCGGCAATCCGGGGGAACATCGAGCCGAGCTGCAGGGCCAGCTCGCCACCCCGCGAGAGCCCGATGACGATGATCCGATCGCCCTTCACCTCGGGCTGGACCGCCATCCAGTCCAGCGCCTGCTCGAAGTACTCCAGGTCGATGTGGTGCAGCCCGGCCGGCCGGTCCTCGACGCCGAAATAGCCAAGCGACAGCACCGCGTAGCCGTGCGCAGCCAGGAGCGAGGCCGCGTGGTCCAGCTGGCCCCCGTCCGAGCCGCTCACGACCATCACCCCGGGGTGGGGGCCGCCGGCGACGGGGAAGAACAGGTCTCCCGCCAGGCCTCGGCCGTCGGCCACTCGCCGCAGGACGGTCTCGCCCCCGAACGTGCGCTCGACGTCGCAGGCGGCAAGCTCCCTCCCACCGGCCTCGGGCTTACCTTGACCCGGCCCCTTGAGGGGGGCCTCCACGGTGACACGCACCCGCAACGGCGCGGCCTTCCGGCGAACGAAGAAGGTGCTCGGCCCGCGCACCGGCAGCATCGACCACAGGAGGCCGGCGGGATCGACGCCGGAGTACGTCCCGGACAGCGGCGCGGCAGTCGCCACGTCGACCGTGCCGTCGTCGCCGGCGAGGAAGGTGGCATGCGAGGCCCACTCCCGCAGTTCCCCGTCCCGGGTCGTCGCACGGATCGTCACGGGCTCACCAGGTGGCAGCCCCGAGACCGTCAGGCTGAAGGGCTCGTCCACCCGGGTGGTCGGGGGATCGACGTGGACGACTGTCCCAGGGGAAGTGTCGGTCTGCATTGCAACGACTATGCACTATTCTCCGCTCCTGAACCTTGCCGCCGGCCGACCCACCCAGCCCACCCCCGAGGCTGCCCTTGCTACCCGAACTGCGGTTCAACGTGCTACGGGATCCCGATGAGTTCGCCGACCGGGTCGGGGACTTCCTGGTCGTCCACGAGGCGGAGCACAGCCTCCTGTTCGGCATCCTGTCGAACCTGTCGAGCGGCTGGGCCTACGGGGCCGATTCGGGGGGCGGTCCGGTGCTTGCCCTCGTCGAGGAGGGCGCCGGCATCGCGGCCGTCGGGGTCTGCACGCCGCCCCGCAATCTCGTGATCTCCCGTGCTGCGACGGTGGGGGCAGTCGGAGCGCTCGCCGGGGGACTGACCGGCCTTGGGCTATTCCTGCCGGGCGTGTCGGGCCCCGCGGCAGAGTCCCGGCTGTTCGCTACCGCGTGGGCTCGCCTCCATGCCGAGCCGTTCCGGCGGGCCATGGCGTTGCAGGTCTACGAGGCCCGGGAGATCCGCCCGCCACCACACCCCGCGCCCGGCTGCCTGCGGGCCGGCGGGCCCGCGGACACGGCGCTCATCGCGGGCTGGATCGCCGACTTCAACGACGAGGCCCTCGCCGGGGGGGTCTCGGACCGCTCGGCCGCGCTGCGGATGGCCCAGGACCTGGTATCCCACCGGGGCCGCAATGTCTACCTCTGGGAGAACACCGAACCGGTCTCCATGGTGGCGACGGGCCGGCCGAGCCCGAACGGGGGCCGGGTCTATGCCGTGTACACACCGCCGGAACACCGGCGGAAGGGGTATGCGAGCTCGTCGGTCGCCGCCCTCAGCACGTCGCTGCTCGAGGGGGGCCTCACGTCCTGCTTCCTCTTCGCCGACGTCTCCAACCCCACGCCCAACCACATCTACCGCCAGATCGGCTACGAGCCGGTGGCGTTCTTCGACGACTACCGATTCGGAGGCTGATCGCTGCCGCTCGTCGGTCTCCTCGGCGTGGGCGGGTCGAAGTCACGGCGCGCCCGGCGCCCGGAGAGGACCTCCCAGGCGGTGACCTCCCAGTTGTCGGCCGCGCCTTCCGGCGGCAGCCACGACGGCAGGGGCATCCGCAGTTGCCTCGACAGGGCGTTGACATAGGGTTCGTAGCTGGCCCGAAGATCGTCCAGCACCGAGTCCGCCTCGTCGCCGGAGGCGGGGACCAGGCCGCGCTCGCGGAGTATCTCCCGCAGCCGCTCGAGGTCTGCGCGGGGGAGCC
>JAOPZY010000032.1 GCA_025963875.1 Actinomycetota bacterium | reverse complement strand
GAGGCATGCCTGCATCGGCTCGCCCATCTCTACACCAACCCATGTAGTGGCTCGCCCATCTCTACACCAACCCATGTATTGGATTAAAGACTCTTAATGGCATGTTTTGACGCACCCCTCCTAAGGGTATGGACGGACGGGCAAGACAACGGGGCGATCCCGTTGAAAACGAGACAATCCCCTGGGGGGGGACAAATGACAAAGACATGCTGGGTTTCCGTGCGGCCACGGCCGCCTCCGTAAAATCCGATCCGAACTACGGAGGCTGCAACAAGGAAGGCAGCATTCCGTCCTCGCTCAATCACGAATCGAAATACCCACCTTCACCTTACAGAGGAGACTCTAAAATGACGGGTAAGCTCGCGCGGCTCATGGTTGGTACCTGCATGACGGCAGCTCTCACGGTTTCCGGACTCGCTGGCAGCATGCCGGCTGCGCACGCGACCGGCGGCGGCAGCCCCACGTGCAACGTCGCCTTCAGCGGTATCACTGTCGACTGCACCGAGATCAACACCCTCAACCATCTGGTCACCATCAGCGTTACCGACAACAACGTCAACATCCTCACGGTGAAGGACGTGCTGAACAACAACTGGGTTCTGATCCCGATCGCAAGCGGCAACGCCGTGGAGATTGAAACCGCGGTCAAGGACGTGCTGAGCCACAACAACATTCTCTCCTGCCTCATCAACGTCACGATCGTCGCACAGGACTCCAAGAACGGAAATTGCGGGTAGTCAACATGTATGAAGACAGCGAGGGCCTTCGGGCCCTCGCTGTTTTTTGTCCTTTGAAGTCAGAACGCTGACGGGGCGGCTGCCACCTCTCAGTGGGGCAGGCAGCCCGCGACGGGTAGCCCCAGAGGGCTCAAGAGCATGAGTTTGTCGCTGGCGTTGAACGGGCCCCCGACAGCAGAGGTGCCGGCGATCGGCAGCGTCCGGTCCCCGACAGACCCGGCAAGGATGAGAGCCAGGTCCCGGCGGTCCATCGGCCGGGCGAAGTAGAAGCCCTGTGCCATGGTGCAGCCGAGGCGCTGGAGCAGCTCTGCCTGCCAGCCCTCCTCGACGCCCTCGGCGACCACCTGCATGCCGAGGGTACTGGCCAGGCTCAGGATGGCGAGGACGAGCGCCGTGTTCTCCGCCCCCTCGGCCAGGGCATCGATGAACAAGCGGTCGATCTTCAGCATCTGGATGGGGTAGCGACGCAGGTAGCTGAGCGAGGAGTAGCCCCTGCCGAAGTCGTCCATGGCGAAGGAAAGACCCAGCCGGCGCAGGCGCACCATGCGTTCGATCGTGTCCTGGGTATCGGCCATGAGGGCCGTCTCGGTGATCTCGAGCACCAGGGTCGTCGGGTCGATGCCGGAGTCGTCGAGGGCCAGGGCGACGTGCTCCTCGAAGGAGGGGTCCGTGAACTGCCGGGGGGAGATGTTGACCGCGACTCGGAGGCGGTCGTGGCCGCGATGGCGCTGCAGTTCGGCGACATGCCGGCACGCCTCCTTGAGCATCCAGTTGCCGATGGAGATGATGAGGCCGGTCTCCTCGGCCAGCGGGATGAAGTCGTCCGGGACGATCAGGCCTCGCTCGGGGTGTTGCCAGCGGAGGAGAGCCTCGACCCCGGAGATACTGCCGTCGCCGAGACGGACGACGGGCTGGTAGTGGACAACGAACTCTTTCCCTCCGATTGCTCGGCGTAGTTCCTGCTCCAGCTCGAGCCGCAGGACGGCCGCGGCGTGCATGGCCGGGTTGAAGACCTCATAGCAGCCCCTGCCCCGGCTTCTGGCCTGGTACATGGCGACGTCGGCGTTGCGGAGCAGCTCGTCGGAGGTCTCGACACCAGCCACGGTGGTCGCGATCCCGATGTTGGCATGCGGCAGGATCGAGCGACCTTCGATCTCGACGGGGGTTTGGAACGCAACGAGGAGCCGGCCGGCGAGCGCAACGGCGTCGTCGGGGCCGGTCAGGTTCTCCGCCAGGATGGCAAACTCGTCCTCCCTGAGCCGGGCAAGCACCAAGCTCTCACTGGAGCCAAGGGTCTGCTGGATATGCTCTGCGACCGCCTGCAGGAGCTGGTCGCCCGCGCTGTGTCCCAGACTGTTGACCCGCTTGAGGTCGTCGATCTCGATGATCAGCACCGCGCACAGCTGGCGGCTGCGCCGGCCGAGCGCAAGTGCCTGGCCCACCCCGTCGAGGAAGCGTGCCCGGTTGGGTAGGCCAGTCAGTGCGTCGTGGAAGGCGATCTGGCGGAGCTGGTCCTCGAGGGCCCGGCGTTGCGAGATGTCCCGGATCGTGAGCACGAGCCCGCCGACATTTGGATCGTCGAGGAGATTGGCCACTGCGGTCTGGGAACGCAGCCACCCGCGATCGCCACGCCGCAGGCGGATGTCCTGCGTCGAGGTCGCGCCTGGCCCGTCGACGGTCTTGGTCAGAAGCGCCTTCACCCGTGGCCACTCCAGCGGATACACGAGATCTGCGAACGTCGAGCCCGTCAGGTCCCCGGGGCAGCGCCCCAGCATCCGCTCGACGGGACCGGTCGTGTAGAGGATGCGCAGGTCCCGGCCCACCACGACCACCGCGTCGGACGAGTGCTGCAGCAGGGTGCGGAAGCGTTCCTCACTCCGGCGCAGCGCCTCGGCCTGGGCCTTGATCCTGCTGGACCTGAAGGGGGCGCCAAGACGAAGCCAGGCACGGGGCTCCGGAGGCAAATCGGTGGTGGAATCCTGCTCCGCCGTTGCGCTACCACGCATGGTTGCCCTCCGCCCCGGTCGTGCCCGGGGAATCGCTGGAGCCGCACACCGGTGACGTGCAGGGGTGCTCCTGTAGAAGTGTCGGCCGGAGGAACAGTTCGCCCAGGCTCCAAACGGATCAATCTCGAACGCCTATTTGGGTGATTCTCGACGCTCGGATAACTACGCCAGGGGTCCAGCCAGTCGCAAGGCTTGTCCCGTTTGGCCTGCTGAGACCCCTCCCCGCCGCCTGCTGTCGGTGCTCGATTTGCGGATTTATTCCCACTCCGTGGCGACAATCCGTTGGAGACGAGAAGCTGTTGGTAGCCTGGTCCCATGCCCCCGTCTCTCTCCGCCCACCTGCGGGGACTCAGTCCAGCAGACTTCGAAGCCCTGCTCCAACGCAGGGTCGAGGTCAAAACGTATCTGGGCGGGCAGTGGCGGAAGGACATGGGCACCCTCGCCGACCTCCTGGCGAAGCCATCCGCCATCCACGAGGCGGTGGCGTCGCTCAACTCGTTCCTCGCCCAGCTCCTGCAGCTGGCCGTCTGGCTCGGCCCCCGGGTGACGGCGGCGGAGCTTGCCGCCCACGCCCCTGAGGTGGAGCTGGAACAGCTCCGGGCCGGCGCCGAGGAGCTCTCACGGTGGGGGCTCGCGTTCATCGATACAAAGGACGCATCGGCGTCGGGCGGCTGGGCACTCGAGCTGCCCGCCTGCACCCTGGCGGCGGTGCCGATGCCCCTCGGGTTCGGTCCGCTGGCCCGCCGGCTCCTGACCCACCGATCGATCCACTTCCTCGCGACCCTCAGCCGCAATATCGGGCTGCCGACGGGCCCTCGGCCCGACAAGGAGTCGATCGTCGCCGAGGTGGCCGCGGCCCTCGGCGAATCTCCGCGGGTCGAGCGCCTTCTGCAGGAGGCGGACCCCAAGGCCACGGCGCTGTTCGCCCTCATTCAGGACCACGGCGGCATCGTCGGGCGACGGGAGCTGATGGCCACCGGCCACATCCGCTGGTCGGACCCTCCCTGGTCAGAGCGCCGGAAGATTCTCACGCCTCTTGACTGGCTGGAGAGCCGCGGGCTGGTGGTCCACGACGAATCCCAGATCTATTCCGGTGCGGTGGTCATCCCGGCCGAGGTGCAGCTTGCGCTGCGGGGAGGGCGTCTCTTCGACGCCTGGCAGGTGGAGGCCCCGCCGCTCCCCCTGGTGCCGGCACCCGGAGCGGAGCAGCCCGGCGATCCCTCCCGGGTGCTCGGCGACCTCGAGGCGGTGCTGGACGAGTGGGCGCAGAGCCCGCCGCCCTGCCTGCAGAAGGGGGGTCTCGGCGTGCGGGAGCTCAAGAAGACGGCCAAGAATCTCGGGTTCGGGGAGCGCTACGCCTCCTTCCTCTACGCCATGGCGGTGGAGGCGGAACTGATCGGCGTCGACGACGAGAACCGGGTGGCCCTCTCCCCCGTCGCTGCGGAATGGGCTGCCGAGCCTCCCGCCCAGCGCTGGTCGGCGCTCCTCGGCAGCTGGATCGGGGCAACCCTGTGGACGGAGGAGAGCGACGGCCTGGTGCCCGTCGACAAGGTGGTCCGCATGGACTGGCTTGCCCACCTCCGGGCATCGGCGGCGAGCGAACTGGCGGCGCTTCCCACCGGGATGGGCACCGATGCCGCCAGCCTCGCGGCACGGATCTCCTGGCGCTTCCCAAGGCGCATCCCCAATGCCGACGCCGCGCTCGAGTTCGTGGAACGGGTGGTTGAGGCGCTGGCGTGGCTGGGCACCGCGACCCGCCCGAACCCGATCGCCGTTGTGGAGCCCGGACGTTCCGCTGCCAGGGAGGCGGACTGGGCCAACGGTGACGGGCCGGGGGCGAGGGCCTTCGCCACCGAGGTGACGAGCTGCACGGTGGGGGCCGACCTGCAAGTGATCGTGCCCGGTCCCCCCGTTCACGAGCTGGCTTCGGCCCTGCGCCGGTTCGGGGACCTGAGGGCCTCGTCGCCCGCCCGCATCTACAAACTGTCCGAGGCATCGGTGCGACGGGCGCTGGACGGCGGCATGGAGGCGTCCGAGATCGTCCAGGTCCTGGAGCGGCATTCGACCACCGGCATCCCGCAGAACGTCACGTACTTGATCGAAGACGTCGCCCGGCGCCACGGCAACCTCGTGGTCGGGCGGGCATCACTCTTCCTCCGGTCGGAGGATCCGGCGCTCCTGCGGGCAGCGGTGGCGGACCGGCGGCTTGCCTTCATGCGACCACGCCTCATCGCCCCGACGGTGGCCGTCCTGGAGGCCGACGACGTCGAGGGCCTGCTGGCGGTGCTCCGGGCGGCGGGCTACCTGCCGGTCGCGGAGAAGGGTGGGGGTTCGCTTCGGGGGGACGGCGCATCCGCCCGTGGCGATCAGGGCGTGCGACGGCTCCTGCGGCCGTCCGAGCCGGCGATCGGTCTGTCGCCCGCGGAGGCTGCTGCGCTGGCTGCCACGCTGCGCCGGGGACCGGGGTCGTTGTCCCGCAGTGGCCGTCCGGCCGAGCCGGAGGGGGCCCGGGCCCAGGCCGTAGCGGCTCCTGCGGCGGGGCTGCGCGATCTCCGGCTCCTGGACGGGCGGACCACCGAGAGGCCGAAGGAGATCCAGCAACTCCTCGAGCTCGCGGTCGACCACTGGATGGTCGTGGAGATCATGTACCACTCACAGGAGGGCACGACCACCACGAGGGAGATCGAGCCCCTCGAGGTCGGCAGGTTCGGGGTCGACGCCTGGTGCCGTCTCCGCAATGACGAGCGGCACTTCCTCTTCGCACGAATCGAGTGGGCGAGGGCCACCGGAGAACGCTACGTCGAGATGCCGGAGGCCGGCGCCGTCACGGACGGGTCGGCCGAGGAGGGATCTCCCTGAGCTCGGACAACCCGCTCATCGTCCAGTCGGACCACACGGCGCTGCTCGAGGTCGGGCACCCGCTGGCCGAGGCCTGCCGGGCGGGGCTGGCCCGCTTCGCCGAGCTCGAGAAGAGCCCCGAGCATATCCACACCTACCGGATCACGCCGTTGTCGCTGTGGAACGCACGGGCGGCAGGCATGTCGGCCGAGGAGATCACGGAGGTGCTGCGGACGTACTCCCGCTATGCGGTGCCGGCATCGATCCTCGTCGAGATCGCCGACCAGGTGGCCCGGTACGGGCGGCTGCGGTTGTCCAAGGAGGACGACGCACTGGTCCTGTCGTCATCCGAGCCAGCGGTGCTGGAGGAAGTGCTGCGGTCCAAGAAGGTGTCCCCACTCGTCGGCCCGCGTCTCGACGCCGGGAGGGTGTCGGTGCCGACAGGCGAGCGAGGGCGGCTCAAGCACGCGCTGATCAAGATCGGCTGGCCGGTCGAGGACCTGGCCGGGTACTCGCCCGGTGCCCCGCTGCCGTTCGCGCTCCTTGGTGCCTGTGCCGGGTCGGGGGCGGCGTTCGCCCTGCGTCGTTTTCAGGTGGAGGCGGTCGATTCGTTCTGGGCGGCCGGGAAGGCAGCCGGGGGCAGCGGCGTCGTGGTGCTGCCCTGCGGCGCAGGCAAGACGGTGGTGGCGATGGGGGTCATGGAGAAGGCGGCCACCCAGACGCTGATCCTCGTCACGAGCATCGTCGCCGCCCGCCAGTGGAAGTCGGAGCTGCTCGACAAGACCGACCTCACCGAGGACCAGATCGGTGAGTACTCGGGCGAGACGAAGACGATCCGGCCGGTGACCATCGCCACCTACCAGGTGATGACGCACCGGCGGAAGGGCCAGTTCCCCCACCTGGCGCTGTTCCAGGAGCAGAACTGGGGCCTCATCGTCTACGACGAGGTGCACCTCCTGCCCGCACCGGTGTTCCGGATGACGGCAGACATCCAGTCGAAGCGGCGGCTCGGCCTCACGGCAACCCTCGTCCGAGAGGACCGGCGGGAGGACGACGTCTTCTCGCTCATCGGGCCGAAGCGCTACGACGCCCCGTGGCGGGACCTCGAGGCCCAGGGCTGGATCGCCCCCGCCGTGTGCACCGAGGTCAGGGTCGGGGTCCCCGAGTACCTGCGGTTCGAGTACGCCACCGCCGAGGGGCAGGACCGCTACCGGGTGGCGGCCACCAACCCCGCCAAGATGTCCGTCCTCCGGGCGTTGGTGGAACGCCATGCCTCGGACAGAGTGCTCGTCATCGGGCAGTACCTGGACCAGCTCGACGACGTCGCTGCGGCGCTTTCGGCGCCCCTCATCACCGGCAAGACGCCGACGGCCGAGCGGGAGAAGCTGTACGCAGCCTTCCGGGAGGGGTCGATCCGTCTGCTCGTGGTGTCGAAGGTGGCCAACTTCTCCATCGACCTGCCGGAGGCCAACGTTGCCATCCAGATCTCGGGGACGTTCGGGTCCCGGCAGGAGGAGGCGCAGCGGCTCGGACGGATCCTGCGCCCGAAGGCCGGCGGCGGCCAGGCGTCCTTCTACACGCTGGTGAGCCGGGAGACCCAGGACCAGGAATTCGCCCTGCACCGCCAGCTCTTCCTGGCCGAGCAGGGGTACCGGTACTCGATCGTCGATGCCGCCCAGGTGATCGGTGGGGAGCCGCTGCCTCCCCCGCCGCCTCAAGGGGAGTACCTGGCTCCGTCCGACTCGGATGGGGCGCCACCGGTCGTGCGGCCGCCGGGCTATGTGCCGGCGGCCCCCCTGCCGGACGTATTGCCGGACAACGTCATCCCGTTCCGGGCGAGCCGGGGAAAGTAGTTGATGAGCTTCTTTGTATGCCGAGACATGATAATCATGCTTAATCATACAAAGAAGAACGTCTCGACCTCTCAGGCACCCATGAGACTTGAGGCTTGCCGGGTGTTCCGGCAGTTGGGATAGGCCGAGCAACCCAGAAAGAGACCGCGGGGGCCTTTGCGCCCACGCCATTCGGCGCCGCAACCGCACTTGTGACCCCGGAACCGGGCGCACATCGTCAGGTCGTGCGGGTCGGCGTCACGTTCGAAGGTGCCGCAGGCGGGGCATGCCACCTTCACCAGGCCCGAGGCATGGATCGACAGGCTGAGTTGCACGCTGCAGAGCCGGCACCGGCCGAGCGGCGAGTCGCCGTCGAGGGCCGGTGTGGAGGTTTTGGCTTTGGTGGCCGCCGGTCTCGCCTCGCTTGCTGATGTTTGGGGTTGCGCCTGGCGGGCGGGGGTAGCGAGGGCGTCCGTCAGCACCTTCACCGCTTGAGGGTCCGAGAGCCTGAGCGACCAGGCGGGCGTCTTCGGGAACAGCCACGCCTGAGAGGGCAGCAGGACGAGCCGGGCCCCCTTGTCCTGCCGCCGGACCGAGGCGTCGTTGGCCTTGAGCGTTGCGGTGGCCCATCCGGGCAGGCCCGCCTCGAACGCCACAGCCTCGGCGGCGTCCGAAAGGTCGTGCTCGAACATCGTGGCGGTGTCGGTGGAGGCCTTGAGGACCGCCCACCCCGCGTCGGTGCGGCCGGCGTCGATGACCTCCGAGGGATCGAGCGGTGAAGCACTCCTGCACAGGTTGCCGAGGATCGCCCAGGCAGGCGTCGAAGGGGAGGAACGCTTCAGATACGTGCCGTCCGACAGGCAGACGAGCTTGCCGCGTGCCCTCGTGATCGCCACGTTGAGCAGGCGGAGGCCGTCATCGCTCCGGAAGAGCACGCCGGGTGGCAGCGGCGCTGCGTCGACGAGGTCGAGGATGATCGCGTCGCGCTCGCCGCCCTGGAAGCGGTGGATCGTGCCGGTGTGGACGGCATGCTGGACCCCCGCCGCCCGGACGAGCAGGCGCAGGAGCCGGGCCTGGTCCCGGTACGGGGCGACGACCCCGATGCTGTCCATGCCGTCGTTCAGCATCTGGAGCGCCACCTGGAGGGCGAGCCAGGCGCTCAGCGGGTTGAGGCGGGAATGCGTGGCGGTGCTGTGGCCTCGGGCGCCGAACTCGTTGGTATCGATCCACACGACGGGCTGGCCCCTGGCCGGTTCGTGGCCGGCAATGGTCGCCGTTGCCTGTTCGATGCCGGGCCCGGCCTGCAGCCGGTTGCCGTAGGAGGGGCCGTTCACCAGGCCCATGATCTTGGGATGCATTCGGTACTGGATGGTCAGGACCGAGAGAAGGTCGGTCGTGTCGATGTTGCGGGTCAGGCCGTTGAGCTCGAAGACGTCTCGGCCCAGCCACTGCTTCACCGGCTGGGACCAGGACTGCACGACCGGGGCGAGTTGGCGGAAGTCGCCGAAAACGGCGAGGCTCTTCGTGGCGAGGGACGCCGCCAGGGCGACCTGTGGGGGCTGGGCCATGCTCGCCTCGTCGACGAGGACCCGGTCGAAGCGGCGCTCGTGGATCTCCGACGTGATGGCGGCCTTGGACAGGGTCGTGAGCACGAGCCTGGCGGTCTCGAGGAGGTCGCGGCGGGCCCGGCCGACCTGGTCGCGTACCTTGCGAAGTTCCTCGGTCACCTTGGCCAGCTCTCGGCCGGGGCTGATGCGGGCCCGGTGCTCGATGGTGTGGGAGCCGAAGAGGGAGTCCTGGCTGTCCATCAATTCGCCGCCCCGGCCCTCCAGCGCCTCCAGCCGTGCGACGAGCTCGGGCCGGGAGCGCTGCAGCACGGCCCGCTCAGTGACCGGGAGCGACTGCGCCTCCTGGAGGAACGGCTCCCCCGCCCGGAGGGCCTCGCCCTTGACTTGGCGCCCGTCGGTGGCCCTGAGCAGGTTGCGGACAAAGGCGACGGCCGCGGCATCCACGGCGGCATTGCTGTGGGCCAGGACGAGGACGGTCTCGCCGCGGAGGAAGGCCTCGGCGGCCAGGAGGCCGAGCGTCTCCGTCTTGCCCGTGCCCGGGGGGCCCCAGACGAAACGGAGCTCGCTGGAGAGGCAATCGGCGACGGCCTGCAGCTGGCTCTCGTTGGCGGGCAGCTCTTCGTAGCCCTGTGCGATCTCGTGGCTCGGGGCGTTGTTGGGGGTGTTGGGGTTCGGCTCGCGGTTGTGCGGCGCGGCGAGGCCGAGGAGGCATTCGACGATGCGCAGCTCCTTGGGGGCCCGCCTCCGCTCCGGATCCAGCCCGCGAAGCTCGTCGATGCGGGTGCGGAGCTCGTCGAGCAGGTACCAGGGGTTGGACCGCAGCTTCGCCGAGGCAATGGACTCCCCCAGATCCTCGGGGCTCTCCAGCCAGACGCTCTGGCCCCGGACCTCGAGGACCTCCACCACCACCGGCTCGTTATCGGTGGCGGCCGCTTGGATCTCGGCGGTCGTGCCGGGTGGGAACCAGAGGTCCGAGTCGGCGTCGAAGCAGTAGAGCGTGCGGTCAAGTCCGGCCCGCAGTCGCCGTCCGTTGCGGATCCGGACCCAGTCGGCACCCTTCTGGGCATGGCGGGCCTCTTCGGCGAGCGCCGCCGCCATCTGGCCGAGCATGTTTGCAAGGGGGGCCGGGATCGGAACGGGGCTGGCTTCGTCGCCGCTCGGCGTCGCTGGCGTTGTTGGCGTCCTTGCCGTCACTGTGCGCTCCTGTGGGTGCCGGAGGGACAAGCCTACTGGAACAAGAGTTCGATGTGGGTTAACCGGTCAGGATTTGTCGGACCTCTCGGACCCGGTAGTCATGCGTGACGCCGGCCTGCAGCGGCGGGAGGCCGTAGGTGGCGAAGTCGACCCACTGGCCGTTGGGAACCAGGCTCTGCCCGGGGGCCGACACCTGGAAGGCGACCTGGAAGAAGGCAGTGACGCTGACGCGGTAGAGACCCTGCGTCGCCATCGGGCTCTTGTCGCTCCGGACTTCGTAGGTGTGGGCGATCTGCGAGATCCTCGGGTAGGCCTCGCCGATGCTGGTCGCCGTCACGCCGGACCCGTCGCCGAAACTCCACTGGTAGTAGAGAGGCGTGGCCCGGAGCCAGCCCGTCCCAAGGGGGCTCGGATCCGCCTGCTTGTAGAAGGGCTTGCCGTCAAAGCCTGTAAGCCAGAAGTAGGAGACGAGCCCGGTGATGCCGGCCTGGTCAGGGCTCACGCTGATGCCGAGCCCCGGCACGCTGAGCGTCGCCTCCAGGGCTGCGGCGGCATGCTGGGCCGCATCGGGCTGGGCTGCGGCGGGGGCCTTCCCGGGCGTCCCGCCTGACGGCGGAGGCGTCGAGCTGTAGACGAGCCTCCGGTAGCCGTCGCAGACATACCAAGACGGCTGAACACCCAGGTCCTTCATCGAATCCGGGATCCCGGCCTCGTAATACGAAACGGGCGCCACTGGAAACCTCCCGGGTTTCGGGGTCCACGTGGCGGCCGCCACGGCACCTGCCCAGGCCCAAGGCGATTGGAGCTCGTCGGGAGTGAGAGGAACGTACCCACAGACGGGGCCGGGGGCCGGGACTTTGACTGCCGTCTTGGAAGCAGTGTCGTGGATATGGGTGCCTTGAGCTCCCTGCGACGTCGTCGTTGTC
Organism: Actinomycetota bacterium; assembly: GCA_025963875.1. Classification (GTDB taxonomy): domain Bacteria; phylum Actinomycetota; class CADDZG01; order JAHWKV01; family JAOPZY01; genus JAOPZY01. Next base: position 1,222 of record JAOPZY010000032.1, on the reverse strand, counting down.
ACTTGGACGCTCATGATTGCCTTGTCTTGATCACCTATGCACGAGACAATTTGGGCCCGCAACGACTCTTGGGTTCCATATCCTGAGTCACTTCCGGCGGATTGGGCCTGCGGAGTCGCATTCGTCCCGCAAACAGACGCGGCAGTCTGGGCCAGACACGGTGCGCCTCCAAACAGGAGAAAGGCGCAGACGACTATACAAAAGCAAGGGAGGCGCCTAGTCATACCAGTGACACCAGGTCGACTTTCCATTGCCCATTGGACATTTTTAACTCAAAGCTCTGCCGCAGAAGAGACGAAGGGGTCCCTGGAACGGGCTTGCCCGTCGAAACATCCAAGAGGTAGCTGGAATCATGTAATGTGTCATAAACGAAGACAGTTTCATCATCACGCCTGGCGATCCGATAATTGTGCTGCACGTCTATCCGGTAACTCCGCTTTTGTAACCGCCACGTTTCCAGCGCTGACCGCTCCTTGCTAAGCTCTGGATCCGCCTCCACGCTGGCCAGTGGGCTCGAGTCCATGCTCTTGAAGGCATTCGCACTTACCGTCCAATAACGGAGATAAGCTTCCTCGATCTGAGACCGGAGAGCAGTTGATATCGGCGTGGCCCGAGAGGCTGCGGCATAGGACACGGGCAAATCCGCGCCAGGAGTTGACTGACCAAATGCAGACACAGAATCCAAAAGCCAGCGACCGCTCTCCTTCTTGAATCCGTAACTTGCATGGAGTGTGTCGGTACTCGCGGCCCCAATAGGTGCGAGCGACGTTGGATCCAGCGCCGTTGTGTGTCGGATAAGGATGTCATCGACCGATGCTAAGTCCCCGGAATAGACTGCCACCTGCAGGTCATGATCGGCCGTAAACCGGTACCGAGCTCCAGACGCAACGGCGGCAGCCATGTGTCCCTGCTCCTGCTTGAGGCCAGCGGAAGTCACGAAGCCAAGCAGAGGTCCCACGTCTAGCTGCTTGTAAGCTTCTTCAAGCGCCGAATAATACGCAAGAAAGGCCTGTTGAACCGCGGCCTTTGTTTGGTTCGCAGCTGCCGGTTTAGGGCCATGCCGGTTGTAGAGGAGCAAGCCCCCGACCAGCCCCGCCGCCAGAAGGATCGTCAGGCCGACGATCAGGAAGTTGAAGCGACGCTGGCCCGGCGGGTGTGCCGGTGGCGGCGAGGGCGGGCCGGCGTCGAACCTCGGCTCGGCCGGTGTGGCTGTCGCACTCCC
>JAOPZY010000029.1 GCA_025963875.1 Actinomycetota bacterium | reverse complement strand
CAAACCCGATCGCGGCCTCCTTCCCGTACGTGGCTCTCCCGAACACCGGGTCGGTCAACGAGGCGGGAGCCCAAGCCGCTCAGGGATCCGGCAATCAATCACCGCCGCTCGGTCCGATGCTCGGTGGACTGGGTGCAGCTCTCGGGCGGGTGGAGCATCTGCTTTCGCCTTCCCCCGCTCCGACCGCGCCTCCGACAACCCCGAGTCCAACTCCGAGCTCTCCAACGGCCGGTCACAGCTCCCAGGGCTTGCTGGGTGGCCTTCTGAACCTGCTCGGCCTGTGAAGCAGTAGGCGAGTCCGCACCGGGGGTCCTTCAGGAGAGCCCCCGGTGCGGGTCGCACCAGTCGTGAGAGGAGGAAGGTGACATGAAACGTCTTCGCTTCGGGCTGCTCGCCGCCGGGCTCGCCCTCGCCCTTCTGATCGGGGCCGGAATCGGCTTCGGCCACGGGGCTGGTGTCTCCGCGCAGCCGGCTCGGATGTCTCGCCATCCTGGCACCGGCGCCGGCCCCCAGCCCGGACTCGCCGTGTCCGGCGACGCGCTGTCCGCCGCCATCGGCGCGGCCCAGCTCCGGCTCCAGGGCAACGACAAGGACTGGCAGACGTGGGCAAGCTTGGGCTCCGCCTACGTCGAGCAGGGTCGGGTGACAGTTGATCCTTCGTACTATCCGAAGGCCGAGGGAGCCCTGCGCCGGTCGGTCGAGCTGCACCCGGATGGGAACTTCGCTGCGGACATCGGCAGGGGGGCGCTGGCGAATGCCCGTCACGAGTTCGGCGACGCCGCCGCCGACGCCCAGCGCGCGCTCGCCGCCGACCCCTACAGCGCGACCGCCAACGGCGTCCTCGCCGACGCCGAGACGCAGCTCGGGGACTACCCGGCCGCGTCGGCCGCCGTGCAGCGGATGCTGGACCTCAAGCCGGGCATCGACTCGTTCGCCCGTGCCTCCTACGACCTCGAGATCCACGGGGACCCCACCGGTGCGGTCGGGGCCCTCCAGGATGCCCTGGACAGCGCCTTCACCCCCGCCGATACGGCCTTCTGCCGCTACTACCTGGGCGAGCTGGCCTTCAACTCCGGCGACCTGGCGGAGGCGGCCAGGCAGTACGACGCCGGGATCGCAGCCGATCCCGGCTACGCCCCACCCCTCGAAGGCAGGGCGAAGGTGGAGGCGGCCCGGGGCGACACCGCGGGAGCGATCCGTGACTACACCACGGTGGTGAACCGGGTGCCCCAGCCCCAGTACGTCCTCGAGCTGGGCGACCTCGAAGCATCGCTGGGACACCAGGACGCGGCGCAGGAGCAGTACCGCCTCCTTGCAACCGAACGGCGCCTGTTCGACGCCAACGGCGTCATCGACGACCTCACGGCCGCGCAGTTCTCCGCGGACCACGGCGATCCCGCCGGGGCGCTGCGCGACGCGCGGGCCGAGTGGGGACGCCGCCACAGCGTGCTGGTCGCCGACGCCCTGGCCTGGGCATTGCACGTCAACGGTCAGGACACCGAAGCATTGGGCTACGCTCGGCAGGCGACCGCGTTGGGAGAGAGGAGTGCGCTCTTCCTCTTCCATCGGGGCATGATCGAACGCTCGCTGGGACAGCGCGACGAGGCACGCCGGGACCTCTCCGGTGCCCTTCAGGTCAACCCCCATTTCTCGGTCCTGCAAGCTCCGGTCGCCAGGACGGCCCTGGCCGAGCTGGGCGGTGCAGCGTGATCGCCCGGAGGCTGGCCGCCGCCGCGCTGCTGGCAACTGTGGTGCTCTCCGGCTGCGCGCATGCTGCCCCGAACGACGCCGCGCGCTTCGACAACCAGTTCGGCGACGACGCCGTTGCCTGCCTGGTCCACCAGCGCAGCCAGCCCGATTCCGCCTACGAGGGCGGCCCCCGGGCGAACACGCTGCGGGTGCTCACCATGCTCCACTACTACGTGGCGAACGGGGACAAGCCCTATTGCGACGGCAGGCCGCCCGGCGAGGTGGACCGGGCGTGGCTGGGCGTCTACCTGCGCCTCGGAGCGGACCCGGCCCACGTCGTGCGCTACGCCAAGCCCGTTGCTCATCCCGCACCGACTGCGCCCGCCGGAGCAAAGCCATGAAGGCGCCGGCAGGCCGCCGGCGGCTCGCCCGCCTGGCGGTGCTTGTGGCCGTGGCGGCCGGCCTCGTCGCCGGATCGGCGGGGGTCGGGGACGCGCATCCCCTCGGCAACTTCACGGTGAACACGTACAGCGGCCTCGTCGTGAGGCCGGACGGCATCTCGGTGGACTTCGTGGTGGACATGGCGGAGATCCCCGCCTACCAGACCAGGCAGGACGCCGGCATCGGGGACGGCCCCGCCGACGGGATCCCCGCCGGCCAGTTCCGGTCGCGCGAGTGCGACCAGATAGCCGGGCCCATCTCCCTTCAGGCCGGCGCCCAGCCCCTCGCCCTGCACGTCGTCTCGACGTCCCTGTCGTTCCCGCCAGGTCAGGCGGGCCTGTCCACGTTGCGGCTGACCTGCTCCCTCGTCTCCGGCCCCGCGGAGGGGCCAGCCCGCGTCACCTACCGCAGCGACAACTTCACCGACCGGGTGGGCTGGCGGGAGATCACCGCAGCCGGGGACCGCATGCGGCTGGTGGGCAGCGACGCACCGGCGATCTCCGTGAGCGCGCGCCTCACGAGCTACCCCGCCAACCTGCTCACGTCCCCCCTCGACCAGCGTCAGGCGTCATTCACCGCGCAACCGGGTGGGCCGCCGCTTGCGGGGGGCTCGGCGCCCGCTGTCGCGCCATCGAGCCCGCTGCCAAGAGGAGTGGATCAGGCCACGCAGGCGTTCACCTCGTTCGTAGGCCGCCACCGCTTCTCCGCGACGTTCGCGCTGGTGGCCCTGGCGCTCTCCCTGCTGCTGGGCGCTGTCCATGCGCTGGCTCCGGGTCACGGCAAGACCGTCATGGCCGCCTATCTCGTCGGCCAGCGGGGCTCGCTCCGCCAGGCTGCCGTGATCGCCCTGACCGTGACGCTCACGCACACGGCCGGGGTGCTGGCGCTGGGCCTTGCGATCTCGGCATCGCTGGTCGTCGCCCCCGAGCGGCTCTACCCGTGGCTCGCGCTGGCCAGCGGCGTGATGCTGGCCGCCATCGGGCTCGGGGTCCTGGCCCGCTCCATCCGGCTGCGCCGGCGGCGGGCTGGGGCCCACGCCGCCGGGCACCCTCACTCTCATGCCGAAGAGATGCACACCCACGGTGGGCGTCCCCACCGCCACGGGCCGCTCGGCGACGGGCAGCCGGTGACGTGGGGGAGCCTCCTGGCGATGGGCTTCGTCGGCGGCTTCCTCCCGAGCCCCTCCGCGGTCGTCGTCCTGCTCGGCGCCATCGCCCTCGGGCGGGCGTGGTTCGGGGCGGTCCTCGTGGTCGCCTACGGGGCGGGGATGGCCGCGACGCTGACGGGCGCCGGCCTGCTCGTCCTGCACGCCCGCGACGCCCTCGACCGGCGGTTGGTCGGGCTCCGGTCGTCCCGCCTGGCTGGGATGGCAGGGCGGCTCGTACCCGTGGGAACGGCCTTAGTGATCGTCAGCGTGGGCGCGTACCTGTCGCTGCGCGGTCTGGCCCAGATCTGACATGGCCGCACAAAGCGAGCCCGAGGTGAATTTATCGGCACTGCTCACGGAACGTGGCCCCACTCAGAGTGTTGAATGGCATCCACTCTGGGATTCGACCCGCCATTTTGCGACGGCCTGTTATGTCGCCCGCTTGGTCTTGCTCCTTGCTTTGACGATCGTGCGGATGACCAGCAAGGCGACGATGGCAACGACCTGCCCGCCCAGGATCGCACGGTTCACGTCGATGGCCGGTTGCCAGCGGACCTCCCCCTGCCGGATCAGAAAGGCACCGACCGGGCGAGCCGCGAGGCCGAAGCCGCTTCCCCCTCCCTTGCCCTCGGGGTCGGTGCCCCCTCCTGCGCCACCTCGCACCGCTGCCGCGGGCACGAGCACGACTCCGTCCTTCTCGTAGGGATCGCCGAAGACCCGTTTGACGGTCAAGGAATCCCTTGCCTGCGCCATCACGTCCTCTACACTCATCGCACATCACCTCCCCGGTTGTGGCTCCGAGAAAAGTGTAGGTCGACGCGCCTCGTCTGCCCGCCCGGGCTTCAGCTCAGCGGGTCAGACGCTCAGCGAACCGGCGCAGGCCCAGTCCCCACCCATCAGGGGCCCCGACGGCGTCGCGCATCTGCTCCCAGCCCTCCGCGTGACGCTCCAGGTTGCGGTGCTCAAGCTCGACGCGGGTCCGGGTGGGGCTCTCGGACACGAAGCGCACTTCGACCTCGCTGGTCTTGGCGGGATCTGCCTCGATCTGCCACTGGGGACTGACGTCCCAACTGATCACAACGCGGGTGGGCGGCTCGTACGCCAGCACGCGCGCCCAGTGACTCTCGCTCCCGTCGATGCCGCGGTCGTAGACGTGGCCACCCTGGCGGGGCTCGAACACCATCTCCGCAAGTTCTGCCTGGAGAATGTGGTGCTCGGGCGGCCACCAGCTTCCGATGTCTTGGGTGAAGACAGAGAACGCTCGCTCGATGGGCGCCTCGACGACGATCGAGGCCTGGACGGATGTTTTCGCGGTCTGCGTTGTCATTGCTCCTCCTCCTGTCCCTGTTCCACGGCTTGCTTGAACGCACGAAGAGCCCGATTCCAGAACTGGTCGAAGTAGGCGCGCAGGGCGCCCACGCCCTCGGGATTGAGCTGGTAGAGCCGCCGCGTCCCCTCCTGGTGGTCGATCACCAGGCCCGCCTCCTTGAGCACCTTGAGGTGTTGGGAGACCGCGGGACGCGTGACCGGCAGCTCTCGGGCGAGCTCACCCACCGGGCTCGGGCCTTCGGCCAATAGCTCGAAGATCGCCCGGCGAGTGGCGTCGCCCAGGGCGCTCATCCCGTTGCTTACGTAAGTCTTCACTAACCGTTAGTAGACACTTACCGGCACTCGATTGTCAAGCCCTGACTTGCCGCGGAATTGACCTCGCACCCCGAGCTTGGGATGGTTATCCGGTGAGCGGCGATGAGGTGCGGAACGGGGTGTCCCTGACCAACCTCGACCAACCGCTGTTCGACGGGGCCGAGGCAACCAAGCGGGATCTGGTGGACTACCTCGACGCGGTCCGCGACCGGATCATCCCGGCGCTGGAAGGCCGCCCGCTGTCGGTGATCCGCGTGGTCCGCGGTCAGGCGCCGTTCATGCAGAAGAACGTTCCCAGGTACACCCCACCGTGGGTGCAGACGGTGTCGCTGTGGGCCGAGGCCTCGCAGCGTGACGTGTCCTACGCGCTCTGCAACGATCGTCGCACGTTGCTGTGGTTCGCCAACCAGCGTGCGGTCGAATACCACCCGACGTTGATGCGCGCCGACCGCTGGGACCGCCCCACCCATCTCGTGCTCGACATCGACCCGCCGTCCGCAGAGGCGTTCCCGCTGGCCGCCCAGGCCGCGCAGCTGGTTCGCCAGGCCTTGACGGACGTGGGCCTTGTGGGTGCGGTCAAGACCAGCGGAGCGAAGGGGGTGCACGTCTTCGTTCCGGTCGAAGGGCTGGCGACACCCGACGCTGCCGCGGTGACCCGCGCGATCGCGGCGCGTGCCGAGCGCCTCGACCCCGCACTCGCGACCACCGCGTTCATGCGGGAAGACCGAGGAGGCAAAGTCTTCATCGATTCGACCCGGGCCGGCGGAGCGACGGTCGTGTCGGCGTACAGCCCGCGGGTTCGCCCGAGGGTGCCCGTGTCGTTCCCGGTGGCCTGGGATGACCTCGATCGCGTGACGCCGGGGGACTTCACCCTGCACACTGCGGTGTCGCTGATCGCGGACGGTGATCCCTGGGCCGACCGCATGCCCAAGTCCCAGCGGTTGAGCTCCGACCTGATCGAGGAAGGCCACGCGATCCCGGTGGCCCGGGTGCAGGCGATGCACGAGGGCAAGCGACGCGCTCGTGCTCGCCGCGGCTAAGCCGCGAGGCAGGAGCCGACAGCGAGAGGCGGCGACGCGCAGGTATCCAAGAAAGGCTGGTGCTGAGAAACTCGCCTCGGCTCCTGCATGATTGTCAGCAGCCCATCACCCCTTGTATTTGCGTAGCAGCTGCCACCAGCTTGCTTGTCTGACTGATCGTCAGCTGCTTGCCGGATTGCGCGTGACCCTCGTTGATGAATGCGCCGAGCTGGTCGCAGGCGTCCGTAGAGGCGCCGGTCGCGAGGTCACTCTGCACGCCCCGTAGCTTGACCGTAAGGCTGTTGGCGAAGCCCGCTGGAAGGTTGAAGCTCTGGACGGTCGAGATGAGGGCGGTGGTCTGTCCAGCGGCGCCCACCACGGTGACGCTGAAGCTCTGGCTTACCCAGCTCGGCGTGTCATCGCTGTCAGTGGCGGTGCACGTGGCCGTCGTCGTACCGATTGGGAAGGTCGATCCCGAAGGGTGGTCGCAGAACACCGTTGCTCCGGGCTCCTCGTCCAACACGGTGGGAGGCGTGTAGGACACAACGGCCCCGCTCGAGCTGGTGGCGTTGGTGGTGATGTTGGCGGGCATGCCGGCGAGGCCGAGGTCAGTGTCCGACTCCACGAGCGCCAGGATGTGATACGCCCCGGCGGCGATGGCTCGCACGCGGCTCAGGCCGGCGGGGACATTCATCTCGCCGCGCTTGTGGTCGCCCCAGACCACCACCGTGCCGTCCGATTTCAGAGCCAGGCTGTCGGCCCCCCCACCGGCGACAGCCGTCACGCCGCTCAGGCCGGCCGGGACGTTGGTCTCACCGGCGCCGTTATAGCCCCAGGCCACGACCGTGCCGTCGGATTTCAGGGCCAGGCTGTGGAACCACCCACCAGCGATGGCCGTCACCCCGCTCAGACCGGCGGGGACCTCCGTCTGGCCGCCGAAGCTGTTCTCGCCCCAGGCCACCACCGTGCCGTCCGATTTCAGAGCCAGGCTGTGGTACTCGCCGGCGGCGATGGCTGTTACTCCGCTCAGGCCGGCGGGGACGTTCGACTCACCGTTGTAGTCGGAGCCCCAGGCCACGACCGTACCGTCCGATTTCAGGGCCAGACTGTGGTACCCCCTGGCGGCGATGGCCGTCACACCGCTCAGACCGGCGGGGACTTCCGACTCACCGAAGAGGTCGGAGCCCCAGGCGACGACCGTGCCGTCCGATTTCAGGGCCAGGCTGTGGACCTCCCCGGCGGCGATGGCCGTGACGCCGCTCAGACCGGCGGGGACGTCCAACTGGCTGGGGCTACTAAAGCCCCAAGCCACGACCGTACCGTCCGATTTCAGGGCAAGGCTGTAGAACTCGCCGGCGGCGATGGCCGTCACGCCGCTCAGACCGGCGGGGACGTCCTCCGCGCCAGGGACCCCCATCCCCCAGGGGACAACGATGCCTGTAGTGGCCGCTCTTGCCGGGCCTGCCCGGAAGAACGCCGGTCCAATCCCGATCCCAAGGGTGGCCACGGCCAGAAGAAGCCTCCCCGCGCTCTTCGCCCGCCTCCGGGGCACGCGGTGACGCGTGAGTGGAGGCGCTGAACGGGGTGGGCGCATCAAGGTGCCATTGGATGGTCCGCTCTGACGAGCCCAGTGCGACGCACTTGCATCGATCGAATTGTGGTCCATATTCCCTCTTCTCACGTAGCTCTGACATGTGACGGGAAGACCCAAGGCGAGCCTGTTAAATAAATGTGACGCTGACGCCAATATCTAAGGCACATATGGGATGCGTACGTCGCTTGACGAGGCCGCCGGAACTCTGCCGGTCCTGGCGCTTTGGAGAGCCCGTGGTCAGAACAAACCGGCACTTTCGGTTTTCACCTTCGCCTTCGCTGTGGGCAGGTCGTCAGCTCGGGACCTGATGGTTCAGAATTCTGGACTCATTCAGCAGGAAAGTCACGTTAGAGTCCGTTCACGAAATGGGAGCGACGCGCCGCGCAAGCTCATGCGGCCACTTGGCGACGAGTGCGTACGGCAAAGGCAGCAGGTTCTGCAGCACCGCTGACGCTCAGGGCCCTGAAATGACCTGATTCTCGCGAAGTCCGGATGGGTTAAACGGTCAATGGGGTCGCTTGGCTACAGGGTTCGAGTGGCTATCGCTCGTGCGCCACCCGCACGCGCCAGGAGCCAGCTCAGCGGGTCAGACGCTCACCGAACCGGCGCAGGCGCTGGCGGGGCTCGAACACCGACCGTGGCGAACTGGCCCCGTTTCCATCGGCGAGCCGTGCCGGAGCGCCAAAGGCAGGAAGCTCACCCGGTCGGCGAAAACTGACGACACTGGTTGTTCCTGAGGAACATTCATTGTCGTCAGTTTGAGGGTGGAGGTGCCCGTTCTGGTCTGGGCTGGTCTGGAGCCGGTCGCTCCGAAGACCAGGCGGCACTCCCGGACCGCCTCGCCCATTGAGGTGGACGCCCAACACTGCTACTCGGAGGATCCTGGCGGACATGCCGGTCCAGCTGGGGTCGTGGCATTCCATCACCCTGAGCAATTCGGGCCCTGCCGTCGATGAGCTCGCCACCCTGGGCCAGTGGCGCACCGCACTATGCCCCAGCGGAACGGCCAAGGACGCGCCTGAGGCGGGTCCCGTGCCCAGCTTCGCCCGTCCTCACGTGGCCTCCAGACCCTCCTTCATTGGCTGCTGAACTTCGTGACGGGCCGTTCCTGGAGCTTGCCGTCGAGGAACAGGTCGACCCGCTCGTTGTAGAAGGCGACCAGCCCCGCGATCTTCTGGCTCTCCGGCAGCGGCGTGCGGTACGACCAGGCGAGATCCTGTACAAGGCGGTCCCCCACCCGTACCGCCCAGTATTGAGCCTGGCCCTTGTAGGGACAGTGGGTGGCCGTGTCGGTGGGCACGAGCAGGTCCATGCGGACATCGACCTTCGGCACGTACCAGCGCGGGGGAAGACCCGTCTCGAACAGGACCCGGGCGTTCGTCGAGTCTGTGAGGACCACGCCGTCGAGCTCCACCCGCACGTGGCGCGACGTGGGCAGGATGTCGACGCGCGTGTACGGGTCCCGCGGGTGGGTGTAGACCTCTTCATCCTCCTCGAACCACCCGTCCATGGCGTCCCAGTCCAGGCGGATGAGGTCGCGGAGCTCCACGACCGGGGAGTCCACATACTGCAGC
>JAOPZY010000014.1 GCA_025963875.1 Actinomycetota bacterium | reverse complement strand
CACAGGATCGGTTCCCCAGGCTGCGGTACAACATCGAAAATGTCGCCGCACTCGACGCGAAGCCCCCTGAGCTGGTCCGGCAATTCGCAGACATCAAGGTTGCGGCCTGGCAGAGTGAGCTGATTCTGTCAACGTTCCTGAGGTTCTCCCGGACCGGGGATTACCTGTTCGTGGAGGCGAACCACTTCGTTCTCCCTCCCCTCAAAGGTCATTACTACACCATCAACACCTACAATCGCCGGCCCACACCGCACGAGTTCGTTCGCGTGATCGTCGACAGCGCAGTCGCCACGCCGTTGCTCTGGTTGAAGGCGCCCCTCCGGGTGGCGAAGTGGCTGGCGCGTCCCGTTACCCGCGCGCGGCGACAGCAGCGAGTCGCGCAATCCATCCGAGAGAATCTGCGGTTCGACTACGGGGCCCGCGCCGGTAGCAGCATCCGGGAGATCGGGGCCGACAACGAGTATGCGAAATATTTCCAGAAGATGGATATCGAGAGGTTCCAGAAGATCATCGACGGGCACCTTCTGGTGAGCATCTGTGAGTTCCTGAAAGGGAAGGGCGTCGACACGACCGAACTGGAGCAGCGGGTGCAGGTCATCATGAACGATGGGCTCTGGGTCTCTCAGATCAACTCCAGTCTGGGCAATGTCGCCCCTTGGTCAGGTCCCCAGATCACAGGGAAGTCCGAACGGCGCCGTCCCAAGTAGGGAGGCTCCCCCCGCCGGGTTAGTCCCTCACGGTCCTGCAGCCTGAGCAGGTGTCGATGACGGCGCCCGAGACTGCGTTGATCACGTCGGTGAAGACCTTGGCCGTCGTCGGGTCACCCAGAACGTTGGCCTTCGGCGGGGCGTCGACCGTCACCACCCAGACCGGCGTCGCCCGGTCGGCGCCGGCGGGCAACTGGTGGCCGATCAGGGGCTCGGCCCATCCCAACGGCATGGCCCTGGAGGCGGCGCCGGGGGCGAAGGGGCCGATGCGCAGGCCGTGCAGCTTGCCGATGTCGTCCTTCGCGATGCGCTCCACGGTCTTGCGAGCCAGGTAGCGGGTCCCCAGTGGAAGCGGGACCGGGGTGGCGACGGGCAAGGCGCCGTCCGCAATGATGGAGTGGCCCACGGCGGCGGGATAGGTCTGGTTCGCGAAGGCGTTGCCGGGAGCCAGGGCGGCCCCGGTCAGGGCGATGGCGGCGGCGGCGAGGCAGATGAGGACGCGACGGAGCTCGACGCGGATTCGAGGAGGCGCGAGCTGCAGTGTTTGCGAGTACACCATGGTGGCCGTTCCCCTTCCACAGCAGTATCGGAAGAGCGGCCCCCCAAGCGATATAGCCCATTCGGGTTATTCCTGAGGACCAAAAGGGCTATTGACAGCCACAAGTCGACAAATGGACGCGGCGGTCACCACGGCCGTGGATGGTCGGCGAAGAACGACCACAGCTCCTCGGTGGCGTCGATGACGTCGCTCGGGGGGTCGAGGCCGAGCATCGCCGCCACCGCGGACGACGGCGGCCGTGACCCTGGCCAGACGTGGCCGACGCCGGCGAGGGTGACGAGGCAGACCTCGATCCCGCCCGGGCCGGCGGCGGACTCGCGGCGCACCTGCCCGATCTCGGTGACCGTGGGTGGGCCGCAGCCTCCTCCCGCCCTCCAGAACTGGACGACGGAGGGCACCGACGGGGGTGGCCGACGGTTGCGGGCCTCCAGCCCCACCTCCAGCCCCACCCCGCCCCAGAAGGGGACGCTGCGGTCCTCCAGCCCGTGGATGTGCAGGAGGGAGACCGGCCCCGGCTGGAGGCAGTCGCAGACCATCGTGGCGGCCACGACCCCGATCGCGGCGAGGAGGCCGGGCGACTCGCAGGCGACGCGGTAGGCCAGCATCCCCCCGTTCGACACCCCTGCGGCGAAGACACGCCGGGGGTCGACGCCGTCCGTTGCCGATACCTCCCCAACGAGCTCTCGCACGAAGGCCACGTCGTCGACTTCCTGGGTGCGGGCGGCCCCGCAGCACCATCCCGCGTTCCACGACCTGCCCACCCCGTCGGGGTAGGCGACGAGAAAGCCGTGGCGGTCGGCCAGCTCGTCCCACCCGTAGGACTGCTCTGCCTGCCCCGCGGAGCCGAAGCCGCCGTGGAGCACGACGACGAGGGGGGCCCGCTTCCCGGTCTCGACCGAAACCGGACGCCAGAGGCGGTAGGAGCGCTCCCGCCCGCCGGCGGACAGCGTGCGCACGGCACTGGGGAGGGGGGATCGGGCCGCGCTCCTCACGGCCGAACGGGGTTGCGAGCCTGCCCGCGGAACGGTGTCACCACGCTGCTATGATCGGCCCTGGGGATGGCCAGCGTGAACGGAGACGCCGACGAGGTCGTCCTGCACCGGGTCCTGACCGCCCCCAACGTCATCTCCTTCGCTCGCCTCCTGCTCGTCCCCGTCTTCCTCTGGCTCTACGTGATCGGCAGCGTCCTGCCGGCGATGATCATCCTCACCGTCGTGGGCACGAGCGACTTCGTGGACGGCTTTGTCGCCCGGGCAACCGGGCAGGTGAGCGTCCTCGGCAAGCTGCTCGACCCCCTCGCCGACCGGGTCGTCATCATCGCCGTCCTGGTCGCGTACAGCATCAAGGGGACGGTGCCGTGGTGGCTCTCGTCGGTCATCGTCGCCCGGGACGTGATCATCATGGTGGCCTTCGCCGTTTTCGAGAAGCGGGGCCTGCCCCGGCTCCCCGTGAACCGCACCGGCAAGCGGGCGACGGCTGCGCTCTTCACCGGGATGGGGGCGATCTCGATCAGCGTGGTCATGAAGGTGAGCGGCGTGGCGGGCCTGAAGTCCGGAGCGTCCGCGGTGCGGATCACCGGCCTCGTCCTGCTCGGCTTCGGGGCCGTGCTGTACTGGGCCGCCGGGTTCCTCTACGCCCGGGAGATCCGCCGCCTGCTGAGGGCGACGCCCGGCGACGGGAGCAACCGTGCCTAGCCGCGCGGGATAATCCGCCCTCAGGCCCCCTTTGGGGCCCCAATCACTCAGCCAAGGAGGCTCCATGTCACTCATCCCCCCGGACCTGCGCTACACCCGGGAGCACGAATGGGCGTCGCTCGGCGACGACGGCAAGGTGAAGGTGGGGATCACCGACTTCGCCCAGTCGCGCCTCGGTGACGTCGTGTTCCTCGACCTGCCCGAACTGGAGAGCGCCGTCACGGCGGGGGAGTCCATGGGGGAGGTGGAGTCCACGAAGTCCGTGTCCGACATCTATGCCCCCCTCTCGGGGTCCGTCAAGGGGCTCAACGCCGAATGCCGGGACAACCCTGCGCTGGTCAACCAGGACCCCTACGGCGAGGGCTGGCTGGTGGTCATCGAGCCCGGGGACGCCGCGGAGTACGAGGGGCTGCTGACTGCCGAGCAGTACGCAGCGGTGGTCGCAGAGCTCGAAGGCGCCGAGGGCGGGTGACCGCCTGGACGCTCCTCGAAGCGGGGGAGCTGACGCCCGCCGCCAACATGGCGCTCGACGTGGGCGTCCTGGGGGCCTCCGTCGCAGCGGAGCGCCCCGATCCCGTGCTCCGCGTCTACGGCTGGCATCCGCCGACCCTGTCGGTGGGCGCCAAGGTCGACCTGCCCGAGGACGTCCGGCGGCGGTGCGCGGCGACGGGCGTGGAGATCGTGCACCGGGCGACCGGGGGGGGCTGCGTCCTGCACGACCGTGACGTCACCTACTCCGTGGTCGCTCCCGAGGCGGGCCGCAGCGTCCTCGAGGCCTACCGGTGGGTGGCCGGGGGCCTGGTGGCCGGGCTCCATCTGATGGGCATCGAGGCCAGGGTCGCCGAGCATCCGGCAACGGCGCGGCCGCTGGACTGCTTCGCCGTGGCCACGGGAGCCGACCTGGAGGTGGGGGGCCACAAGATCTGCGGAAGCGCCCAGGTCCGGCGCCGGGGGTGGTTCCTGCAGCACGGCTCCCTCCCCATTGTCGATATTCGTGAAAAGATGGCCAGTCTGCTGGATGAGAGCGCCGACCGGACGTCAACCTGTGTGGAGGACTGGAGACCAGGGACGACTTGGAGTGAGACAGCTTCTGCCCTGATCGCTGGTTTTGCGGTTGCGTGGGGGGCGGAGCCCTGCCGGCGGCGCCCTGAGCGCCTCGAGTGGGAGTGGGGAGGAGATGCTCCGCAGTATCGGGGTGCGCCGGAGGGGCCCCATGCGGCGGCGGCTTTGCGAGACCCTCTACGTATGGTTTAGATTGACATTGGCCCGGGTGGGGGTCAAGGAAGCGAGGACAAGCGATGGTCTGTCTCAACTGCGGCAACCGCAACCCCGAGGGCTCGAACTTCTGCGGCACCTGCGGGGCGCCGCTTCGCGCCGACCCGGGCGAAGACACGACGGTTACGTTCAGCCTCGAGACGGAGGGTGACGGAGAGGAGGAGTTCTCCGTCCCCATCGACGAGCTCGAGGAGGGGAAGGCCATTGTCGTCGTGCGCCGAGGCCCCAATGCCGGGACGAAGTTCTTTCTCGACAAGGACGTGGTCACCTGCGGGCGCAACCCCTCCAGCGATATCTTCCTGGACGACGTGACGGTCTCCCGCCGCCACGCGGAGATACGACGGAAGGACAACGCCTTCCACCTGGAGGACGTGGGAAGCCTCAACGGGACCTTCGTCAACCGTCACCGGGTGGAGTCGGCCCCCCTGTCCAGCGGCGACGAGATCCAGATCGGGAAGTTCAAGCTCGTCTTCTTCACTGGGGGTCCCCCTCGAGCGTGACCACCCGGGCGTTCATGAGCATCGGGGACGTGCTCAAGTCTC
Source organism: Actinomycetota bacterium (assembly GCA_025963875.1). Classification (GTDB taxonomy): domain Bacteria; phylum Actinomycetota; class CADDZG01; order JAHWKV01; family JAOPZY01; genus JAOPZY01. The sequence goes on along the minus strand of JAOPZY010000014.1, from coordinate 3,872 downwards.
TCCGCGAAGAATTCCCAGAGGTCACGGTCTCGAAGATCCGGTTCCTGGAGGCGGAAGGGCTGATCGAGCCCGAGCGGACGCCGTCGGGCTACCGGAAGTTCTACCAGCAGGACCTGGCCCGGCTGCGCTACATCCTGCGGCTGCAGCGGGACAACTTCATGCCCCTCAAGATCATCCGGCGCAAGCTGGAGCAGTTCGAGGCGGACGGGGCCGAGGCGGTCTCCCGGCCCCCCGCCACCCGCCCGCGCGACGGTGTGGCGCCGGTGGAACCCCCCCTCCCCCCGATCTCGGCGGAGGACGACCTGGACACGCCGGTGGGCGGCCTGCACCTGAGCTTCGACGAGCTGGTCGCCGCCAGCGGCCTCCCCGCCGAGCACGTCCGGGAACTGGAGCAGTACGGTCTGCTCGACGCCCACCCGCTCGAGGGCAGCGCCTTCTACGACGAGGACGACCTGATGATCGCCAAGATCGCCCGTGATTTCGGCAAGTACGGCATCGAGCCCCGGCACATGCGGATGTACCGCCACTTCGCCGATCGGGAGGCCGGCCTCTTCCAGCAGGCGGTCGTGCCCCACCGGGGAGCCTCGAACGACTCCAAGCGGCGCGCCGTCCAGTCGCTCAACGACCTCGCCAAGATGTCCAAACGGCTCAAGCAGCTCCTGCTCCGGGCCAGTCTCCGGGAGCACCTCCAGCGGTAGCCGAGCGCGCTATGGCCCTCGCCGAAGTTCTCTACACGGCCGCGCAGATCCGCTCTCGCGTCGCCGATCTCGCTCAGGCGGTGGCCGCGGACCTGGACGGGCTGGGGGAGGAGCGACCGCTGCTCATCTCGGTGCTGAAGGGGTCGGTGATCTTCCTGGCCGATCTCGTGCGCCGGCTGCCGATCGACACCGACGTCGACTTCATGTCGATCTCGCGGTACTCGGCCGATCCCTACAACGGGGTGGTCCGCATCGTGAAGGACCTCGAGCAGCCGCTCCAGGGCCGCCATGTCGTGGTCGTCGAGGACATCGTCGACACGGGCCTGTCCCTGTCCTACCTGCTGCGGAACCTGAAGACGCGGGATCCTGCGTCTCTGCGCGTCTGCACGTTGGTGGACAAGCGGGTGCTGCGCATCGCCGAGCTGCAGGTGGACTACGTGGGCTTCGAGACGGGGGAGTTCCTGATCGGCTACGGGCTGGACATTGCCGGCCGGTACCGGAACCTCCCCTACCTCATGGCCGTGAGCGACCCGGCCCGTCTGGCGGCCTCGCCGGACGCCCTCATCGACGATCTCTACGCGGAAAAATCTACAATCACGTCGAATCCCGCGTCTAACGACATCGACGCAGGCTTTCCGGGAATACACTAGATTGATGTTGTTCGGGGGAAGGCCCTCCGGCGGCCTCAACCGCAGGCGGTGAAGATGGTCGAGGTTACGCTCGTCGGAGTCCGGGTCGAGTTGCCCACCAATCAGCCGATCGTGCTGTTGAAGGAGCGCGAGGGTGGCCGCTTCCTCCCCATCTGGATCGGTGCCGTGGAGGCCACCGCCATCGCCTTCGCCCTGCAGGGGGTCGTCACGCAGCGGCCGATGACCCACGACCTCCTCAAGAACATCGTGGACGAGCTCGGCGTCACCGTCGAGGGCATCGACATCACCGAGCTGCGCGAGGGCACCTTCTACGCCGTCATCCGCATGCGGGCGCACGGCCAGGCCTACGAAGTCTCCAGCCGCCCGTCCGACGCCATCGCTCTTGCGGTGCGCGCGGGGGCACCGATCTTCGCCGCCGAGGAGGTCCTCGAGGAGGCGAGCATCAGCATGCGGGAAGACGAGAGCGAGGAAACGGAAGTCGAAAAGTTCCGTGAGTTCCTCGATCAGGTCACGCCCGAGGACTTCAAGAGCCAATAGTGCGGGATGCCACGTCGGGTGCCCCCAACTCTCAAGGTCAAGCTAAGCTTTTTTTGAAGCTCTAAACCTTGACGCTCGGTTTGGCACGGACTTAGCCTCGCGTCAGTCGTAATTACAGGAACGGGAGGCTCCCCCATGCAACAGGCTGTCGCGACGAGCGGGTACCGCGGGCCGAATGTCTGCAAGATCGTCGGCATCAGCTACCGGCAGCTTGACTACTGGGCCCGCACGGGGCTCGCGACACCGAGCGTGCAGCCCGCAATGGGCTCGGGGAGCCAGCGTCTCTACTCCTTCGAGGACCTGGTCGAGCTCAAGCTCATCAAGAAGCTCCTCGACGCGGGGGTAAGCCTCCAGCGCGTCCGTGAGGCTATCGACTACCTGCGGACACTCGGCTCGGATCTGAGTGGCGTGACCCTCGTGAGCGACGGGGCATCGATCTTCGCCTGCCACTCCGACAACGAGGTGGTCGACGTGCTCCGGCGGGGCCAGGGCGTCTTCGGCATCGCCATCGACCCCGTCATCGACGGTCTGCGGGGCTCCGTCTCGGAGCTCCGGCCGCCGGAGAGAGCGGAAACGCACGTACCCGAAGGCGACGTCGGCGAGCAGACACCCCGGTTGAAGGTGGCGCCGTCGGGCGGCGCCCCTCAAGGCGCCGGGTAGGAGCAGGGGGAGGAGTAGAGCGATCCAGCATCCCGGCGGGCAGGACAGCGATGGGGCTCCCCGCAGTGAGACTGTCGCCTTTGCCCACTATTCCGAACGGCAGTTCGCCCGGCTTCTCGACTTCTACCAGATCGAATGGGACTACGAGCCCCGCTCCTTCGACATCGACTGGGACACCGAGGGCAACGTCACCCAGCGGTTCACCCCCGACTTCTACCTCCCCGCGTACGACCAGTACATCGAGATCACGACCCTCAACCAGAAGCTGGTCACGAAGAAGAACCGCAAGGTCCGCCGCCTCCGCGAGCGGTACCCGGAGGTGCGGTGCAAGATCTTCTACCAGCGGGACTACCTCAGCCTGCTCGTGAAGTACGGACTCGAGTCGCCCGGATCCGTGCCTCCCGGGGTGCAGCTCGAGCCGCCGCTCGGTGGCCTCGACCTCACCGGGAACGGGGAAGGCAACGGGCAAACTCCTCTCCGTCCGGGCGAAACGCCCGAAGCCGCCAACCCTCGGGCGTCGTGAGCCTGCGTTCGCCGCTTCACGAGAGCCACCGCGCCCTCGGGGGCCGACTCGTCGACTTCGCCGGCTGGGACATGCCGCTGCAGTTCTCGGGCGTCGTCGCCGAGCACACGGCGGTCCGGGAGCGGGTCGGCCTCTTCGACGTGTCCCACCTCGGCAAGCTGCTCGTGGAGGGGCCGGGCGCCGTCGAAGCGCTGGAGCGGGCGGTGACGAACGGCGTCGCGAGCATGCCGGAGTGGCGGGCCCGCTACAACCTGGTCCTCACCGAGGCTGGCGGCATCGTCGACGACCTCTTCGTCTACCGGCGGCCAGACGCCTGGCTGGTGGTCCCCAACGCCGCCAACGCCTCCGCGGTGCTGGAGGCCATCCGCTCGGCGGGTGGACCGGATGCCCGCGTGACCGATGCCAGGCAGCGGTGGGCGATCCTCGCCCTCCAGGGGCCGGCCTCCCGGAAGGTGGCGGACTCCCTCCTGCCGGGTGCGACGGACCTACCGCTCCACGCGTTTGGCGACTTCGACCTCCAGGGCGCCCGCGTGCAGGTGGCCCGCACCGGCTACACCGGCGAGTACGGGTTCGAGCTCTTCGTCCCTTCGGAGGATGCACCGGGCGTCTGGGAGCTCCTGCTCGACGCCGGGGATCCCTACGGCATCCTCCCCGTCGGTCTGGGGGCTCGGGACACGCTGCGGCTCGAGATGGGCTACCCGCTCCACGGCCACGAGATCTCGGTGGACACGAACCCGATCGAGGCAGGCCTCGGGTGGACCATCGACTGGTCCAAGCCCGATTTCGTCGGGAGGGAAGCGGTCG
>JAOPZY010000008.1 GCA_025963875.1 Actinomycetota bacterium | reverse complement strand
TCGTGCTCCCCTGGAGGGGCGACCCGTCGCCGAAGTCGAAGCGGTACCCCGTCACCGAGCCCTTCCCCGAGACGGCGTGGACCTGCACCGTGAGCGGGTCGCTGCCCGTGGTCGATGCCGAGACGCTCACGTCATCCTCCAGCCAGTTGAGGATGCCGGCCCGGGCGAGCACGCCGGCATCGCCCGGCAGGTCGGCCGTCGAGAAGCTCTCGAACGTCGTCCTTCCCGGGCGCCCCCGGTCGAAGTTCCCGGGCGCCCGCAGCGCCGGCTCGTAGGCGGTCCGGTCCCCGACGACGTTGCTGCCGAACGACTGGGTCGGGTCGGCGAGGAATGTCGGCCTGCCCGTTCCGACGAGGGCAAGCGTGTCCCGGAAGCCAAAGAACGACGGCACCAGGGTGCCGGTGACCCCGCTGCCCACCGGGTCGCCGATCACCCCCTGGATGGGCAGACCGCCCCCGAGGGGGTCGATGGCGACGCCGCCGTTGATCACGTCGATGCCGAAGCGGTCCTGCAGGAAGGCGTCGGCGGTCGCGAAATTGTCGGGCACGACGGTGCCGGTGGGCGTCAGGGCGGCGTATTGCAGGATGACCTGCTCGGCGAAAATCTGGCCCAGCACGTCGAGACGGCCCCCACCGTCGAGGTAGGTGCGCATGGTCGCAAGCTCGGTCGAAGAGAGCGTGGCGATGTTGGTCAGGTCGCCGAAGTCGGCCGGGCCGGTCTCGAAGGACCACACCACGGACTTGGCAGCGTTCAGGTCGCTGAGCGACGGCTCGCCGTAGAAGAGGCGGTCCCAGTACTCGACGGTGCGTCCCGTGGCTGCGATCTGGGCGTAGAGCTTGGACGACGGGTTCGACGGTGGGCTGGCTGCAGGATCGTCCCAGTTGGCCCCGATGCGGTCGTGTCCACTGTCGTCGATCAGCAGGGTCGAGCCGTCGGCGATGGGGAAGTTGATCGACGTGAACAGGTACGGGATCTGCAGGCTGGGGCCGCCTTTGACGGACTTGAGAACGATCTTGCCGCTGTAGCGAACCCGGGGAGCGGTCTGCGTCGCATGCGTGTCGAGAGAGACGGTGAACGAGCCGGGACCGCGGTCGGGCGCCCCGACGAAGCGTGGCGCAGAGATCCCCGGGTTGCTCGTTCCGGGGTCCGGCACGACACTCAGCTGGTATCGCTCGTACCCGCCGCTCAGCGACGAGAGCGAGACGTCGATGGCGGTGTGGAAACGCCCCTGGGTGGCGACGTTGCGCTTGCCGAACGAAAGCGCCGACGGCGAGGCGGCTGCCCCGACGTTGGAGGCGGCGAGATCGTCGATCTGCCCGCCGCCCACCTGCCACGTGGCCGCCTGCTGGGTGCCGGCGTCATTGGCGGCGACGGGCCGGCCGGTGGTCTGCAGGGCCGACCTGATGTCCTGGACGGTCCAGCCGGGGTGGATGGATTTGAGCAGCGCCGCGGACCCTGCCACCTGGGGGCAGGCCATCGACGTGCCCTGCAGGTACGTGAAGTGGCTGGGGTCGAACTCGCCCGCCCCGGGGAACGTCGACGAGCTGGACAGGATCAGGGTCCCGGGGGCCGCCACGTCGGGCTTCAGGGTCTCGTCGCGGAGGGGGCCGGGGCTGGAGAAGCCGGCCAGGTGGCCGCCGAGGTGGGCGACGATCGCGGGGCTGACCGAGACCAGCGGATGGGTCGTCTTCGAGGCGTCGATGAGCTGCTGGCCCGTGACGGAGAACCCGGCGGGCACGAACGTGCTGCGGTTGGTGATGTAGACGGGGATGGTCTGGGTCGACGCGGCGGCGAAGCTGGAGGCGGGGGTGCCGGCCTGGCTGACGATGACGACCGCCGCCGCCCCGGCCACCTGGGCATTGTGCGCCTTGTCGAGGAGGGCGCTGCACCCGCGCTCGATGACCAGTACCGTGCCCGTCGCCGCGGGGGGCGTGGGATCGATCGGACAGTTCGAGGCGGTGGTGAACCCGGGCCCCTGGTAGTTGCCGAAGCCGCCGTAGGTCGTGGGCGCCGGCGCCAGCGTGGGCTCGCCGGCGGCGTTGAAGCCGCCCCGGGTGTTGATGGTCTCCCAGTTGCCGCTCACGCTGCCGGTGACCGAGCCGGTGAGGATCGCCGACTTGTCCGAGTCCGAGGCCGCCACTGAGAGGACGTCGGGTTCGGCGGCCGGCGAACCGACCTGGAAGCTGTTCGGGCCGCTGTTGCCGGCAGCGACCGCGACCGCGACGCCGTGGGTGGCTGCCTGCTCGACCGCCAGTCCGGCGACGTCGAATGCCTCCCCATTGCCGCCGAGCGACAGATTGAGGACATCCATGCCGTCCAGGACCGCCTGCTCGACCGCGGCGGCGATCTCCGACGAGGTGCCCTGGGGGCCGTTGGGGCCGTGGGCGTCGTGATCGAGCGCCTTGTAGGCGCCCAGCCAGGCCGCGGGCGCTTCGCCGCTCAGGAGGACATTGCCCCAGACCGGTCCGGCGCTCGTGTGGTAGTTGCCGGCGGCAATGCCGGCGACGTGCGTGCCGTGGCCGTCACCTATGCCCCGAGGGTCGCCGGGGTTGGTGCACGGGGGAAGGCCGAGAACGAAATCGAGGGTGTCGTCACAGAAGTTGTAGGCGGCGATGACCTTGCGGGTGGTGACCGGCGCGCCCTGGAACGCCGTCACGCCCTTGGGAAAACCCGCCGGCATCGGCGTCGAGAACCCCGGGATGCCGAGGGCCGGGGTGGCCGTGTCGGTCAGGAACGGCGTGTTGGGGTCGATGCCGGTGTCGACGATGCCGATCTTGACCCCCTGGCCGGCGTTGGCGAAGCTGTGGGAGAGGACGGTGGAGGCCTCGGCGGCCGCCACGGCATCGATCTGGGTCGGGGCGACATCCATCGCCGCGTGATACACCTGCTCGGCGAGGACCTTGCTGACGCCCGGGATGGCCTGCAGCTTGCCGAGCAGCCGTCTCGGGACGCTCACCGTGACCCGGTTGAGGAGCTGAGACTGCCTGGAGACGACCTTCACCGAGGGATCGAGGCCCTTCACCTGGGCCTCGAACGATCCCTGCTGGGCGGCGACCGCGCTCTGGCTGGAGACCCGGGCGGCCTGCGGGGCGGCGAGCGCCGGCGCCTGGCTCAGGATGACCGAGACCGCCACGGGGACATTAGGATTGCCCGGCGCAAGCCCCGGGATCGCCGGCGTTGGTGTGTCGGATCCGTTGGTGTCCGCACGCGCGGTCATCGGCGGCAGCACCAGCAGCCCGAGCGAGAGCAGGATCGTCGAGATGCCCAGAGCTCGCTGATGAATCGCCCGCCCACTCAATCTCATGAACGCCTCCCGTCGGTGCCGGTCAGAAGAACCGGCTCATTCTGCACCAATCGGCACGTTTTCGTCCGCGTTTTTCAGCGATTTGCCTGGACAAAAACCTCTCGAATAGGAACACTTTGAAGGCGGCCCCCGAAGCGACGGTCCGGGAGGCCCTGGCAGGCGAACTCCACGAGGTCGGCGACCTCACGATCCGGGCCTTCCGGGAGTACCGGCCCCTGGTCACCCCCCAGTTCATCGACTGGTTCGAGCAGGATATTCGGGACGTACGGGGGCGCCTCGGCAAGGGCGTCGTCCTCGTCGCGGACCTCGGCGGGCGGCTGGCCGGGACCGTCACGCTGCTCGCCGACGGCTCCGGCTCTGGCATGCACGGGTGGCCCCTCGCCTGGCCGGTGATCCGGCTCCTCGCAGTGGACCCCGCTGCCCGTGGGCGGCGGATCGGCACGCTGCTGGCAGCGGCGTGCGTGGATCGCGCCCGCCACATGGGTGTCCCGGCCCTCGCGCTGCACACGGCCCCCTTCATGGGCGCGGCCCGGGCGCTCTACGAGAGCCTGGGGTTCGAGCGGGTGCCCGACTACGACGTCGAGCAGCCGGGCAGCCCGCCTGCGCTCGCGTACCGGTTGGAGCTTGGCGGCGCCGGTAGGTCTTGAGTCGCCGGGCGCGGGCCACATCGGCGGTGGCAGAAAATGGTTCATTTGGCCTATGGAGGCCCTGCGGTCCTGGGTCGAGGATGAGAAGACATGCTGCCTGCGTGCCGCCATCGGGATCCTCATCACCCTGCATCCCTGAGGAAGGACGAGATCCTTGTGAACCCACGGACTGCAGTGAACGATCCTCGAAGGATGCGGGTTGGACTTCGTACGGCCGCCGTCGTCCTCGCCGCCACCGCCCTTCCTGTCGTCAGCCTGCTCTGGGCATCCGGCGTGGCGAAAAGCGAAGTCAGGAACCGGGCACTCGGCGGCATGGCGGCGATCGGCAAGGCCACGAGCCTTCAGGAGCAGCAGGCCTGGGATGATGCAATCCGGATCGTCGCCTCGGCAGCAGGCGGCTCCGGCCTCCTCGCCACGTTGGAGTCACACAACCCCGACGTGGCCAGGGAAGTGGCGAGCCAGAGCGCCAGGAACATCCTCATGGCCGGTCCCTTCGGGGACGTCCGGATGTACGACGCAGCGGGGAACCTGCTCGCAATGGCTTCGCTTCCGGGCGTGAACCCCACCGCAGTAACCGGGACCCACCTCCAGCCGATCACGCTCGGGGACACGATCACCACAGGCACCCAGAGCTCGCGCCAGGTCGCCGTCAGCATCGGGGGCGTGCGGGGCCCCGAGGTTGGCAGGCTCGTGGTGGACGTGGACGTCACGCAACTCCTCGGCAAACCCGAAGATCTTGCATTCGGCCAGACCGGGGAGAAGTTCCTTGTCACGCCGGCGGGGATGGTCGTGGCGGGCTCGGAGGACAACGGCGGACCCCTCCTGTCTCCCACCAACCTTGCGATCGTTGCGGCCGGGAAGTCCGTGACCACGCTCATCTACAGCCCCTTCTACCGGAGGCTCACCATCGAGTCCTACGAGCCGATCCCCGGCCAGAACCTGGGCATCCTCGTCCAGCAGGCGCGCTCGGAGGTGATGGGCGGCGCGGACCGCCTGGCGGCGCGGTTGCGCTGGGTTGCCTTTACCTTCGGCATGCTCGGTATCGCCCTCGCGGCGGCGCTGGGGACCTTCCTGAGCCGGCGCAGCCGGAGGCTGGCAGCCAGCGAGCGCCAGCTGGCGGGCAGCCAGGTCGAAGCCGGCCAGCGCCTGGAGCAGTTCCTGGATGCGATGCCGATCGGCGTCTTCGTCGCCACCCCGGACGGGCACCCGCACTACGCCAACCGTGAGGCCCAGCGCCTGCTCGGCCGCGGTGTCGTGCCCGGGGCAGCCCCCGACGATCTTGCCGAGGTGTACCAGGCCTACGTTGCGGGCACCAGCAAGCTCTACCCGACTGCGGACATGCCGCTGGTCCGCGCCCTGACTGGCGAGACCTCGCACGCGGACGACATGGAGCTGCGCACGCCGAACGCCACCGTGCCGGTGGAGGTCTGGGGCACGCCTGTGCTGGCCGGCGACGGCTCCATCGAGTTCAGCATCACCGCCTTCGCCGACGTGTCCGAGCGCCGCCGTGCCGCCGACGAGGTGCAGTTCCTCAGCGCGATCACGGCCAACATGTCCGAGGGCGTCGTCGTGGTGCGGGAACAGGACGGCACCATCGCCTATGGCAACAGCAGCCTCGACGCCATGTTCGGCTACGAGCCCGGTGGACTGATCGGACGCCCTGTCCACAACATGAACGCTCCCGGCGCCGCCTCGCCGGAGGAGACAGCCTCGGCCATCATCGAAGCCCTCCAAACGAATGGCGCGTGGCGAGGGGAGGTCCACAACATCCGCAAGGACGGCACGCCATTCTGGTGCGCCGTCAACGTCACCGCCCACGACCTCCCCAAGTTCGGACCGGTGTGGATCTCGGTGCTGAGCGACATCACCGGCCGCCGGCAGGCCCAGGAGGCGCAGGCACGGCTCGCCTCGATCGTGCAGGCGTCCCGGGAGGCCATTCTGGGCAAGACGCTGGACGGTATCGTGACCAGTTGGAACCCCGGTGCGCAGGTCCTCTTCGGCTACACGGCAGCCGAGATGATCGGCGCCTCGATCGAGGTGCTGATCGCCCCCGAGCGCCGGGACGAGGAAACTGCCCTCCGGGGGCGAGTCGCCCGTGGACTCGGCGTCGAGCAATACGAGACCGTCCGCCTCCGCAAGGACGGATCGTCCGTGGACGTCTCCGTCACCCTTTCGCTGATCGAGGACACCGAGGGCAGGATTGCCGGCATCGCGACCATCTGCCAGGACATCAGCGAGCGCAAGCGCGCCCGAGCCGCCCTCCTCGAGCGCGAGGACCAGCTCGCTGCAGCCCGCGACGAGGCCCTGGAGGCGTCCCGCCTCAAGTCGCAGTTCCTTGCCAACATGAGCCACGAGATCCGGACCCCCATGAACGGCGTGCTCGGGATGTCGCAACTCCTCCTGAACGGCAACCTGGAGCCCGGCCAGCGCCGCCGCGTCCTGGCCCTGCGCGAGTCCGGCCAGAGCCTCCTCACGATCATCAACGACATCCTCGACTTCTCCAAGATGGAGGCCGGGAAGCTGGAGCTCGAGGAGGTGGACTTCAACCTGCTCGCCGCCGCGGAGAGCGTCGTGAGCCTGCTCTCGTCGCCGGCCAACGACAAGGGTCTCAGCCTCACCCTGAAGGTGGCACGGGGTGTCCCAGGATGGGTCCGCGGCGACTCGGTGCGGCTTCGCCAGGTCCTCATCAACCTCCTGGGCAACGCCGTCAAGTTCACCGAGCGAGGCGGTGTGGAATTCACCATCGGGCAGGCCGCATCCGGCGACCTGCGCTTCGCGGTCCGGGACACCGGCATCGGCATCGACCCGTCCAGCAAGGACCGCCTCCTGGAGCCCTTCACGCAGGCCGACGCGTCGACCACCCGCCGCTTCGGTGGCACCGGCCTCGGTCTGGCCATCTGCCGTCAGCTGGTTGAGCTCATGGGCAGCAGCCTCAAATTCACCAGCGAGCCCGGCGCAGGAACCACGTTCTGGTTCGAGGTCGCGCTCCCGGCTGTGGAGGTGGGTGACGGCGAGGGCGCCCCGCGCGGCACCCGGCCCGCTGGGGACCACGCCGCCGACCGGGCGGCACCCTCGTTGGGCGAGGGTGCCCGCATCCTGCTGGTGGACGATGCCGAGATCAACCGAGAGGTTGGCAAGGGGCTGCTGCAAAGCCTCGGCTACCGGGTCGAGATGGCCTCCTCGGGTTCGGAGGCAGTCGAAGCCGTCCGGCACAGCCCGTACGCCGCCATCGTGATGGACTGCCTGATGCCCGACATGGATGGCTACGAGGCGACGCGGCGCATCCGGGCCCTCGAGGGTCCCGGCCGGCACACCCCCATCGTCGCCCTCACCGCTGCCGCAATGGCGGGCGACCGCGAACGCTGCCTGGCGGCCGGCATGGACGACTACGTCTCGAAGCCCCTC
>JAOPZY010000257.1 GCA_025963875.1 Actinomycetota bacterium | reverse complement strand
GCATGCGGTTGATGGTCTCGATCGCCCTTGCCATGACGTCGTGCTGAAAGGTGACCTCTCCGGCGTGGACGTCAGAAATCTGGGCGATCCGCAGCGGCACCTGGTAGTAGGACACTGCGTGCTCCTTCTTTATTATCCGGCGCCTTGAGGGGCGCCTCGGGTGCGTCGTCTCGGACAACCTCCCTGCGTGCCATTTAGGATAGTCGAGGCACCCAGGGCCGATGCCCGAGGCCGGATCTGTCCGGATCCGTCTAAGGTTTGCAGGCGTTCGTCGGTGTCGGAGGGGAGACGGGAATGCCACACAGCCTCGTGCAAATGCTGCGGGGAGTCCCCGACTTCTCCCCGCTGGACGAGCGCAGCCTCCTGGCCATCGTGGGCGAGAGCCTCAACCTGTTCTGGCGAGCCGGGAGCCTGATCTTCGAGCCCGGCCAGCCCGGCGATGCCCTCTACATCATCCTGTCGGGCGAGGTCGTGATCTGGGCCGAGACCGGGGAGGAGGTCGCACGCCTCCGGGCCGGAGACTCCTTCGGGGAGATCTCCCTGCTGCTCAACACCGTCCACCGCCGCCGGGCCAACGCCGTTTGCGACTGCGAGCTCCTCGTCCTGCCCAAGCAGGCGTTCATGGTGATGCTGGACACGAACCAGCGGCTGGCCGAGCACTTCGACTCCGTGCTGCACACCCGCTTCCCCGAGCCGGTACCCGACCTCTCCCAAGCCGGGGCCTGACGGGCCGTGTCCTACCCGAAAAAACTGCTCAATCCCGGCGAACTGATCGCCTTCGACCTGCACCCGCACTGGTGGTACTTCGCTCCGCTGGGGTCCTTTGCCGTGGTGATCCTCGCCGGAGCGGTGGCGGCCACCATCCTGTTGAACGGCAATGCCCAGACGTACACGTTGCTGGGCCTCGGCGCCCTCACGGTCATGTGGCTGGTCACGTTCCTGGTGAGGTTCGCTGAATGGCGCACGACGCATTTCGTCCTCACGAGCGACCGGCTCATCGTGCGGACCGGGGTGCTCAGCAAGCACGGCACCGAGATCCCCCTGGAGCGGATCAACGACATCTCCTACCACCAGACCCTCTTCGAGCGCATGGTGGGCACGGGCGACCTCATGATCGAGTCCGCCGGCGAGCGGGGGCAGGACACGTTTCCCCGCATCCCACACCCGGACCGGGCGCAACAGCTCGTCTACACCGAGATGGAGAACAACCGCCTGCGGGTCCCCGGGCCGCGCGTCGAGCAGAAGGAGACGAGCATCCCGGACCAGATCGCCGCGCTGGCGTCGCTGCGCGACAAGGGCTTCGTCACCGACGCCGAGTTCCAGGCCAAGAAGGCGGAGCTCCTGAGCAGGATGTAGCGCGCCCTGGTCGGTTCTTGCGAGGCTCGGGAAATCTTGTGTCTGTTTGACCGCGTAGAGCGCGGCCAGACAGACACTTGATTGCGAGACCGCCCACGGGCAGCTGCTAGGCGACGGATTCGACAGTCATCCTGGCACGGCGGCGGACCGCCTCCGCCAGGCCCACGCCGATACGGGAGGCGCCGGACGACCCGACGAGGATCAGCTCGAAGCCGTGCGACGACGCGTAGTCGCAGATCATCTCGGTGCGGTGACCGATCAGGACAAGGGTGGCCACGACGAGACCTCGGGCCGCGAAGCGCTCCACCACGGCACTCAGCACCCTCCGGGCAAACGCGGCGTCGAGGTCCTCCGGTTCGATCTCGAAGGCGCTCACCAGTCCCCGGTCGAGGCTCGGGGGGTAGACGTGCAGCGCCAGGACGTCGGCTCCGGAGACGGCCAGCGTGATGGCGCGATCAACGGCCCGCATGGCTGCGTCGGATCCGTCGACGTACACCAGCACCTTCATTCTGCAGCGAATCGTAGCCGCTTCGGGCGCAAATGGGCGAGGAGATTGGGGAGATCGCGGGCTATTCCCCTACCATCCAGTCGTCGGGGAGTCGCTTGCGCTGGGGACGGGCAGGTTGCGCCTGGGTCTGGGCTGGGGGCTGCGGCGGTGGCTTCGGCGCGGCCACCCCCGGCTTCGGCGAACGGGCTCCGGGTTGCGGCCCGGAGGCGCCTGGTTGCGGCTGGGGGCCCGGGACGCCCTTTCTCTTCGCCCGCGTCTTGGCGAGCGCCGAGCGCCAGTCCGCATCGTCGTCGGCGACGGTGATGAGCCGCTTCGGGCGGGGGCTGGACGAGTTGCGTGCGAAGACGGGACGGTCGTCGGCGGCGCCCGGCAGGCGTTTGGCCGGCTGCACAGGCTGGACAGGCTTCGCCCTGCCTGCGGCCTTTGCCGGCGACATGGCCGCCGGCTTCGACGGTCCCGACGCAGCGCCGGCTTTGCCGGGCCCGATGAAGTTGCTCCGGCGCGCCGGGGCGGTGGGCGGCGTGACCTTCGTGGCACCCCAAACGGCTGTGGCCACCGCGACCTCCCGGCGGGGGGCAGCCTTGGGCTTCGCCCTTGGTTTGGCCGCAGCTGCAGCCGCTGCCTCCGCCGGGGCCTGACGAGCCGAAGAGGGGTCCCCCTCGGGACCACCTTCGGCGCTGGCGCGCTTGGAGGGCGGAGGCCGCCAACCGATCACGGACGCGTCCGCATCCATGGCCGTCACACCGCTCTCGGGCTCGTAGACGAACCGGGCCTGCTTGTCCTGCCCTCGGAGCGAATAATGGAAGGTCACCTCCCAGTGGCCCTTGTTCCGGGCCACACTCCAGCCCTCCTCGAGGTCTTCGGGGGAGATCGCTACCTTGCGCTCCTTGAGATTGGCGACGATGGCCTGTCCCACGTTGCAGCTCGACCTGCCTCGCCGTGGATGCGAGATGACGCCGGTCATCACGGCGTCCACGATGCCCTTGCGCTCGGCGAGGATGGGGCCCAGGAACCGCTCGATCCAGGAGGTGTCGGTGCCGGCCATCTCGGCGACCTCCTGGACGGATTTGCCCGACCGCAACTCGGCCTGGATCTCCTTCGGCGTGAGCACGCCGCGGCCCGGCTTCCTGCGGGGCCTCGACTCGCCGGCCGCATCGTCCGGCGGCTTCTCGGACTCCGGGGGGACCTCGGGGGGGCGCGCCGGGACAGGCTCGCCGCGGGAGCCGCCCTCCTTGTGGCGCCGGTAGGCCTCTTCGAGAGCTGCCCGCAACTGATCGTCGAGATCGACGACGAAGCCGCCGCTCTTCACGCCCTTTTGGCGGGAGAGCACCAAACCCCCCAGATCAGTTGTGAACCCCACCAGATACAGCTTCTGCAAACCCCACCCCAGTCGTGCCGACGATGGGTAATCAAACGCCGGTTGACATGCGGTTTTCAAGCACCGGACATCTGTACCGGAACAAGCCGGTCAATCTCCTCGCTGCGACGCCCTAGCCGGCCCGTCGCCGGAATTTGAGCGGCGGCGCCAGGCCGGCGTCCTGCAGGTTGGTGAAGGCTTCCTCCTCCTCGGGATCGATGACGACGGGGCGGTTGCGGGGCGCAAGCAGCGCCATGACGAAGCAGTCTTCGCAGTGCTCGGTCTCGTGCAGCTCGCAGTCACGGCAGTCGATGATCATCTATGCCTCCCTTCGGTGGGTGGTGCCCGGTCGTGTGGCGGCGGTCCGGCGACGCGGCGGCACCCGTATCCCCAGGTCCCGGTACAGCGATCCTGCATCCGGCTCGCAGAGCCCGTCGTGGTAGCCCCGGAGGTACGCCATCCGCAGAAACCAGCCGACCTGCTCCGAGAGGTCGGCGGCGTCGAGGTCGGCGGCAAACAGGGTGGTCCAGACCTCTGCCAGCCGGGGGTCGATCGTGGTGGCCAGCCGGATGCCGTTGGCCTCCACCCCTTCGAAGCCGGGTTCGGCTCCAGGTCCTTCGGTCCGCTGCGTGTCCATCTTCCGCTCCTTCGTCGCTCGTTCCGGCATCACCGGCTCCTTGAGGGGCGCCTGGGGGCTTGCAAGAACGACGATACGGAGGGGTACCGACAGAAAATGGCCTGTTTTTGAACGGCACCAAAAAAGTTTGGTCTGGCTGGCCGGTAGATTCCGTCAAAAAGTGTGCCAGCGGCCCTTTTTGACGGAATCTGGGTGGGCCTCGGCGCAGACCGGGCCGGCGGTCCAGCGTGCCTCAGTTCATCGAGAGCAGGACACCCAGCTTCTTGAACTGCTTGACGAACTCCTCGCGGCTCTGGCCCGCCAGGTCTGCCAGCTCGTCGAGGTCCTTCAAGCGGACGAACAGCAACGTCTCGCTGCCGCCCCGCTGCACCTGGATGTAGCCGAGGTACTCCATGAGTGGCCTGAAGTTGGCGGACTTGAGCTCCTTCAGGCGATCGAGGTCAAGGCCGACCCGCAACGCCGAGCCATCCACCAGCGCCCGCAGGGCCTCGGGATCCGAATGGGCGCGCCGCTCCAGCGGCAGGTGCCCGTTCAGCGAGGGCGGCGCCTCCGTACGGAAGTTACGGAAGCGAACCGCGACGAGCGCGGTGATGCCCATCGCGCCGGCGCCAACAAGGATCCATCGCAGTCGCTTCACCCCCCGACGCTACCACCCGACGGGAGCCACCAAGAAGCAAGGGAAATAGACCGCCAACCGTGCGGACACAGGCCGCTTGTCCTGCGGGTTAAGCTTTTGCCTACAGACGAACACCCGGCGCCTTGAGAGGCGCCTCCGACAAAAGAACCCGGCGCCCTGAGGGGCGCCTGGGGAGGCAGGAGATCCGCCCAGGTGAGCACCGGCGTCGCAGACCTCCTCGTCATCCACGTACCGGCCGGCGGCCAGGTCCTGGCGGCGAGCGACATCCATCTCGGGGGCCACGGCTCCCACCGCCCCGTCGAAGATCTGACCGCGGCCATCGAGCGCGCCTCGGGGCCGGGGGTGCTTGTCCTGGCGGGCGACGTCCTCGAACTGGTCGCCGGCGACGTCCGGGACGTGCGCACCGTGCTCGAGGAGGAGGGCCGCCTGACAGGCGCGGTCCGGGCCTTCGCCGCCTGCGAGGGCCGCCGGGTGGTCTACCTGCTCGGGAACCACGACTCCCGCCTCGCCTGGGACTCGGGGGCCGCCGCCGCGGTCACGGAGGCCTTCTGCTGCGAGCTTGCCCTGGCCCTCGAACTCAAGATCGACACCGGGCAGGGGGTCCGGCGGGTGCAGGTGGAGCACGGCCACCGGCTCGACTCTGCGAACTCCTACATCGATCCCCGGGACCCACTCGACGTCCCCCTCGGCACCCGGGTCGTCCAGCAGCTCACACCGGCCATCCACAAGTACGCGTACTTCAACGACGCCGACAGCCTGCCGGACCCGCTGTCCTTCCCCCGCTTCATCGCATCCCGGCTGGCGTACCGGCGATTCGCCCGCCACCTCAAGTGGCTGGTGCTCCCCTTCCTCCTGGCCCTCCTGCTGAAGCTCCCCCTCACTCTCAGCCTGTTCTCCAGGACCGCCATCGGGGCGCGCATCGCGCACTGGCCCGGCCGGTTCCTGTTCCTCGGAGGCCTGGTCGTCGCCGACCTGGTGCTCGTCGTTGCAGCCCTGGCGCTGGCGGCCTACGCCGTGTGGGAGGCGGTGGCCAACGCCGCCCTCGACCCCCGCCGCGGGCGGAACGACTCCGTGCGGGTGGACGCCCTTGCCCGCATCCGCGACGGCTACGCCGGCATGATCACCGGCCACTCGCACCTTGCCGAGCTCACCCCGCTCGGGGACGGCTTCTACGCCAACACCGGCTGCTGCGCGGAGGTGCTGGAGGAGTGCAGGGCACGCATCGGACCACTCCCGATCTTCCGGCCGGTTCGCCAGGCGTCCTGGATCGAGCTCGAGGCGGGATCGGACCTGCACGTCCGCCTCGTGCGCGGTCGCCAGCCGATGCCGGCCGGGTCCACCCTGGAGCGCCTCAACGTCCGACGCCAGCCGTCCGATGCCCGGCCCGGCGTGGTCGCCTCGCTGCCTGGTGGTGCCGTCTGGCCGCCGCCTGCGGACAAGGCGGGCCATCAACGACGGGTGCGGGCCCGGGCCGCGACCGCCATCGCCGTCGTGGGCCTCCTCAACCTGGTGTCCGCGGTCATGCCTCCGGTGTTCCAGCGCATCGAGTGGCTCCGCTCCGTCGTGCCGCTGGCGATCCCCGAGTTCGCAGGGGCACTGGTGGCGGTGGCGGGCATGGGCCTGCTGTTCCTGGCCGCCGGCGTCCGGCGAGGCGGCCGCCGCGCCTGGGCGACGGCATTGGGGCTGCTGGTGGGCTCCGCCCTCTTCCATCTCGCCAAGGGGGTCGAGGTGGGGGCCGCGGTCATCGCCCTGGGGGTCGCCGGCTACCTGTCGGCTCAGCGGTCCGCCTTCCGGGGTGGCGCAGCACGGGGCGGCGTACGCCACGCCCTCATCACTGCGGCGGCCGGCACGGCGGCGGCCATCCTCGCCGGGACTGCCGTGGTCCACATCTGGGTGCGGCATCCCCACCTGCCGCTCGGGCAGGCCCTGGCCGCCGTCACGATGCGCCTGGTCGGCATCACCTCGATCGCGTTGCCGGACCACGTCAACGACTTCATGACCTCGGCCATGGTCGGCGTCGGCCTCGGCCTCGTCGCCCTCGCCGCCTGGACGTTCTTCCGGCCCGCCTACGGGACCCGGCGTGCCCTCGGGAGCGGCATCGGGCGCGCCCGGGAGATTGTCGCGGTCCACGCCGGCGACTCCCTCTCCTCGTTCGCCCTGCGCCAGGACAAGGAGCTGTTCTTCCACGGCGACACGGTCGTGCCCCACTCGGTCACCGGGCGGGTCTGCCTGGTGTCACCCGATCCCGTCGGGCCCACGTGGGAGCGGGATGCCGCCTGGGACGCCTTTCACCGCTACGCCGACGGGCGTGGCTGGCCCGTCGCCGTGCTCGGTGCCTCGGATGACTGGCTGCCGGTCTACCGGCGCTCCGGGATGCGGGAGCTCTACGTGGGGGACGAGGCGATCGTCGACTGCCGCCGCTTCGTGGAGCCGGCCCGGGCGGACAACCTGCGGGCAGCCGTCCGGCAGGTGAGGGAGGCGGGCTACCGGGTGGAGTTCCTCGACCCCGCACGGCTCGACGCCTATCTCGAGTCCGCGCTGCGCGGCCTCGCCACCGAGGTCCGCCGGCCGGAATGCGAGCAGCGGCTCGCGATGACCCTCGGCCGCCTCTTCGACGCCGAGGACCGCAACCTGCTTCTCGCGGTGGCCATGGGGCCGGACAACCACCCCGCAGCCTTCTGCCAGTTCGTCCCGGCGCCCGCCATCGGCGGCTACACCCTCGACCAGGTGCGCCGTACCACCCGCGACATCCCTCCCCGCCTCGTGGAGGCCATCCTCGTCGAGACGATCCTGCACCTTGGCACGGGGGGCACCCACTACCTCGGGCTCAACTTCTCGGTGATGAGCCGCAAGCTCGCCCGGAGCGACGCCGACGGGCTCGGGGGTCGTGCCCAGCGCTGGCTCCTCGATCACCTCTCCCGCCCGGAGCAGGCCGGCCGCCCCTGGCGTGTCGACGAGATGTTCGAGCCGGAATGGCGCCCGCGCTACTTCGTGTACGACGGCAGGGGCCACTTCCCTTCCGCCGCCATGGCGATGGGCCGGGCAGAGTCACAGCGGCCGTTCCCCTCCGTCGGCCAATCCGCGACGCCATCGGGAACCGGAGCAGGAACGGGAACCCGAGGCGGGGCCAACGGCCACGGCCGTGGCAACGGCAGCCACGGATCCAACGGCCACAAGCGGGCGCGGCGCAACGCCAGGGACGCAGCCATGGACCAGGACGCGGCTACGGACGGGGAGCGGCGAGCTGGTTGGAAAGCTCCCTCAAGCGGGTGAGACACCCCAGCGCCCGCCCGGAGCCAACCGACTCCGCAGCCGCCGCAAGGCCCTCTGCGAGGCTCTGAACCAGGTCTACGGCCACGAGGGCGGCCGCCGCGTTGATCAGGACGAAGTCCCGGCACGGCCCCGGAGCTCCACCCAGCACCTCGAGGGCCAGCTCCGCGTTCTGGGCGGGGCCCCCGCCCCTGAGCGCCTCGCTCGGCGCTCTCGCAATCCCCAGCTCGGCCGGATCGATCACCGACTCGGTGACGGCCCCGTCCCGGAGCTCCCAGACCTCGGTGGGCCCGGACAGGGTGATCTCATCGAGGCCGTCGCACCCCCGGAGCACGAGCGCATGCACGCTGCCGGTCCGGGACAGGACCTCGGCCATCTTCGGCGCCATCGACCGGTCCGAGACGCCGAGGGCCTGATGGCGCGCCCCGGCGGGGTTCGTGAGGGGGCCGAGGAAGTTGAAGACCGTGGGGACGCCGAGCTCGCGCCGTACGACTGCCGTGTGGCGGAAGGAGGGGTGGAAGATCGGGGCGAAGCAGAACCCCATGCCCACCTCCCCGATGCAGGTGGCAACCGCGTCGGGACCGAGGTCGATGCGGACGCCGAGCGCCTCGAGGATATCGGCAGATCCGGATGCGCTCGAGGCTGCGCGGTTGCCGTGCTTGGCCACCTTGCCCCCGGCGCCCGCTACGACGAACGCGGCCATCGTCGAGGCGTTGACCGTACCGGCACGGTCGCCCCCCGTGCCGCAGGTGTCGACGACGGGACCGTCCACCGGGACCTTGAGCGCGAGGCGCCGCATGGTGGCAACCAGTCCTGCGATCTCTTCGACGGTCTCGCCCTTGGCCCGCAGGGCGGCCACAAAGGCGCCGATCTGGGCGGGCGCGGCCTCGCCCGACATGATGCGTTCCATGGCCCAGGAGGCCTCCTGCTGTGCGAGGTCATGGCCGGAGAGCAACCGGCTGAGCACGGTGGGCCAGGTGAGTTCGCTCATGGCGCAGCGATTGTACGGGCTCATGGCCCCCGGAGCTGCTCCAGGGCGGGGTGCAGGTCCTGGCGGTGCATCCGGGTGGGGGCGAACAGGTCGCCCACCACCTCGATGCGGTCGAAAGCTGTGGCGATGGTGAACTGCTCGGGCAGGAAGTCCCCGTCGAGCTCCTCCCAGCGCAGCGGCATCGAAACCGGCGCTCCCGGGTACGGCCGGACCGAGTACGGCGCGACGAGGGTCTTTCCCTTGGCGTTCTGGTTGGCGTCGACGAAGACGTGGCCCTTGCGTTTGGGGATCGACGGCTCGAGGGTCGC
>JAOPZY010000242.1 GCA_025963875.1 Actinomycetota bacterium | reverse complement strand
CCGACCGATGGGCTGGACCTCGTCGACGATCCCTTCGACCCGCACGCACCCGATCCCTCGAACCAGGTGGCACTCGTCGACAACGTCAGCATGGCGATGCATGCCCTCCTGGAGCGCCTGAGTCCGGCGGAGCGGACGTCGTTCGTGCTGCACGACGTGTTCCAGTACTCGTTCGAGGAAGTCGCGACCGTCGTCGGACGGAGCCCGGCCGCGTGCCGTCAACTGGCCAGCCGCGCCCGTCGGACCCTGAAGGCCGAGTCGGCGAGCGGCCGGTTCCCCGTGGACTCCGCGCTGCACCGGCGGGTCAGCGAGCGGTTCATCGAGGCTTGTACGGGCGACGATCTGGAGGGTCTGCTGGTGTTGCTCGATCCGGCCGTCGAGGGGGCCAGCGATGTCGTTCCCGACGTGGCGGTCGGGGCCGCCGAGGTCGCTCCGGGAATCCTGCGCTACCTCGGCCCGCCGGCCTCCCCCACGCTGTTGCACGTGCCCGTCGGCGACCGGATCGGCATCGTCGCCCTGCGTGGTCGTCGAGTGCTGGCGCTCGTCCTGTTGACGATGGACGACGGTCGTGTCGTCCACGTCGACGCGTTGGCAGGCCGAGGCCCGCGTGCCGCAGTGAGCGCCGCGCTCGGACTGCGCTGAATCACACCTTTTCGTCAGGGCGCTGGTAGCGGAGGAGGACGACTCCGTTGCCGAAGGTCCGCGTCTCGACCAGCTTGAGATCGATCTTGGCGTCCGCTGCGGGGAACAGGGGCTTGCCCCGTCCAATGACGACCGGGTGGACATAGATTCTGAACTCGTCGATCAGGTCGTGGCGCATGAAGGATGCGGCGAGGTCGGCCCCGCCGAGGACCATGTCTCCGCCGGGCTGTGCCTTGAGCTCCATGACCTCCTCGGGGACGACGTCGCGGACCACGGTGCTGTTCCAGTCGGCCCGGTCCAGGGTCCTGGAGTACACGATCTTGGGCATGTCCCGCCAGATGCGGGCGAACTCGACCACGGGCTCGGTGCTCGAGGGGTCCCGGTCGGCTGTCGGCCAGAATCCGGCCATCAGCTCATAGGTGACACGCCCGTCCAGGAAGGCCCCCATCGAGCCGAGCTGCTCGTTGAAATGGCGGTGCAGCTCGTCGTCGACCAGGCCCCAATCGAGCTCGTGGTCCGGCCCCTCGAAGAAGCCGTCAAGCGACACCGACATCATCAAGATGATCTTTCTCATCGCGCGCACGATTCTGCCGACCGACTTCGGCTTCTACGCCGTCACACCATAGGTTCCGAAGTCGTCGTCCTCGTCTTCCTGTGGACTGTCCGAAGGCTCAGGGTCGTCGATATAGGTCACCTGCATCTCCCCGGTGCCGTCATCGATATAGACCGACGGCGTGTGCAAGACAATGTGACCGCGGATATCGGAGCAGATCTTGGCACAGGCTCCGCAGCACGTACAGCCGTCAGTCTCCAGGTTGAGCGGGCACAGATGGTGCCCCATCGCCGGTCTCTCGCTGCAGTGTGGGCACCGCTCAAACGACGCGCCCTCTTCGATCTGTCGCATGCATCACCCCTTTTCTCAACCGCCGGAGCCGAGCCCATCCGAGGATATCGAGGTACGGCGGCGTGGAGTAAGTACAACGCTGGCCCTGTAATCAGGCTACAGAGCCGATATGACGATCATGTAAACAAGGGTACGGGCGCGGCGAACCCGGGGGGCATGGTCCCGTCGATTACATCCTTCTCATCTTCAGGTATCGCCGTATGTCGGGAAGCGACTGGACGACGAGCGCGGCCAGACCCGTTAGCAGGGCGACCTTGATCAGCCTGAGAACCATCCCCCCTATCCCTCCTTTCGCACGTTTTTGAGCATGGCCCTCATCCGCAGGATCCGGCCGCCAGGTCAACCCGCGGAGGCCCCGCAGGCCCCGTACCCGATATGGCTTTCCCCCTAACGTCGAAGGGCCCTCGTTGGCTCTTTGCCTCATGCGCCACTTCCATATGAGGGAAACAAGAATTTCCGGAACAGGCAATTCGGTTGAAACATCCCCGAAAGCGCCATGAAATCTTGGCCGTCCATAGTCATTCCATCATCAGCCGGCCGACAGAACGGGCCGGTGGCGGAATACGGGAAAGGGGATTGAAAGCGATGGCAATCGACTTCTCACCCACGGCTGGGCAGAAGAAGCTCCAGAAGGACGTACGGGAGTTCGCCAACAACGTCCTTGCGCCCGTAGTTCCCCAGGCAGACGCCGAGCCCGACCCGCAGCGCGGTTTCGCCCTGACCAAAGAGGCCTACAAGGAGGCCTACAAGAGCGGAATCGCGATGTGCATGATCCCCAAGGAGTACGGGGGAGGTGGACTGTCGAACATCGACATCGTCCTGGCGGCGGAGGAAATCTGCGCCGTCGACCCCGGCTTTGCGTGCACCATCCTGTGCAATGGTCTCGGCCTGATGCCCGTGGTCTGGTACGGCTCCGAGGAGCAGAAGGAACGCTTCCTTCCGGCGGCCACCTCGGACCCCACGGGGGAGTACCTTAGCGGCTGGACTGCCAGCGAACCGGCGGGCACACCCGGCGGGACTGCCAACTTCGACGTTCCCTTGCCGAGGCCGGCGGGTATCGGCGTGATCGCCGTGCGCGACGGCGACGAATATGTACTCAACGGCCGGAAGTACTGGCCCTCGAGCCCCGGCTGGGACGCGAAAGGCACGAACACGAGCTCCGTGATCGTGCGCACCGACCCGGAGCGGGGCGGCACCGAGGGACTCTCGGCGATTGTGGTCGAGCGCGAGACCCCGGGAGTGACCTACGGGTTCATCAGCAAGATGGGCCACCGCCTGGCGGCCAACGCAGAGGTGGTCTTCGACAACGCACGCGTGCCCGCTGACAACCTGCTCGTGGGTGCCGAGGGCAACGGTGACCTGGTCATCAACCGCAACTTCGCGTGGTCCGGTCCGGTGGCCGGCATCGCCGCCGTGGGGGTCGCCAGAGCCGCCTACACGTCTGCCCTTGCATGGGCGAAGACCTACACCGCGGGAGGTCCATCGCCGATCATCCAGTACCAGAACGTGGGGTACATCCTCGGCGACGTGGGGGCCCGCATCGAAGCATGCCGGTATTTCTGCTGGAAGACCGCACACTACCTCGACAGCCACGACAACCATGCCGAGCTGATCGGGGCGATGTGCAAGGTCCACTGCACCGAGTTGATGTTCGATACCGTCTACAAGTGCATGCAGGTCGTGGGCGTCAACAGCTACGACAAGAAGCACCTCTTCGAGAAGTACCTCCGTGAAGCGGCGTGCTTCCCCATCTACGACGGCGGGAACATGGGCATGCAGCGGCGTCGCGTGCACGGCGTCATCGCCAGCCCGGACTTCAACCCGCTCGCCCTGATGGAAGACGAGTACGTGGAGTTCACCAAGAGCATGGAAACCATCGACACCATGCCGGCGCACGAAATGGGGGGCTAGCCTTCTGGAGGCGGCGGTGTGAGCCCGGTGAAGTCGCCGACGACCTTCGCGTCGTAGGGAGCATTGAGCTGGTCGAAGCCGGCGCCGTCGACCTGGATGTGGCCCTGGCTGAACACAATCCGGCCTTCGTGGTCCACCTCGATGACCTGGTCGTTGAACTGGTCGCTGATCAGGGTGTGGCCGTTGGCGAGGCGGACCGCCCGCGTGGGAAGGGGCTGGTCGATGCTGCCCTTCCGGGTGTTGGTCGTGTAGCTCCAGACCACGACCTTGTCGTGGTTGACCTCGACCACACGGTTGTTGTTGGAGTCGGTGATCAGCGTGTCGCCGTTGGCCAACCTGCTGGCGAAGGCAGCGCCGTTGAGCGTGGTTGTATCGCTGGGGCTCCCGTAGCTCCACACGATCTCGTGGGCACGGTTCACCTCGATCACGCGGTTGTT
This sequence comes from Actinomycetota bacterium, assembly GCA_025963875.1. GTDB lineage: Bacteria > Actinomycetota > CADDZG01 > JAHWKV01 > JAOPZY01 > JAOPZY01. Next base: position 385 of record JAOPZY010000242.1, on the reverse strand, counting down.
GTTCTCGTCGGCGATCAGAATGTGGCCGTTGGCCAGCTCGGCGCTGTTGGGGTTGTTGAGCTGATCCTCGGCCGTGCCGGTCACGCCGTTCTGGCCGTACTGCCACACCGTGCGGTGGTCGGGGGTGACCTCGATGACCCGCTCGTTGCCCTGGTCGGAAGCGGCGGACGAGGTCAGGTACTTTTGTCAGCTATAACAGCACTTTTTTACCTAACCTCGCTGCGGCTGGCTAGTACAGGCGGCGTGGGGAGAGCTTCCTATTGACGCCCTGCGGGGGAGGGCGCAAGGAGGCCAGCCAACGCGCCCGCCGCGCCGGACCCAAGAGCAACCACCATTTCGGGAATCGCCGCCTTCCCCGCCATGGCGATGATCAGCCCTCCCAGCG
>JAOPZY010000214.1 GCA_025963875.1 Actinomycetota bacterium | reverse complement strand
GGGGGCCGGCGCCGAGTCCGTGTGGGTGGTCGTCGGCCCCGAAGGAGGCCTCTCGGACGGCGAGGTGGCCACCTTCTCGGCTGCCGGCGCCGTCCCGGTATCGCTCGGCCCCCAGATCCTGCGGACCGAGACGGCCTCGGTGGTGGCTGCGGCCCTCGTCCTGCAGCACTTCGGGAGGCTGGGATGATTTGTTGACGGCCTACCAATCAGGGACCAAACGAGTCATTCCAGGCTTTTGTGCCCACTCTCTGCGGTGGAAACGGGTACAATCGGCTTCGGAGCGTGACCAGCAGAAGCGAGCCTGGGTCGATGACGACGGTGAACTATGCACAGGCAGTTGGGGAGCGGCTGCGCAATGTGCGCTTCCAGAAAGCCCTTTCGCTCCACGACGTGGAGATCACCTCGCGGGACGAGTTCAAGGCGTCGGTGCTCGGCGCCTACGAACGGGGGGAACGAAGCATCTCCGTGCCCCGCCTGCAGCGGCTCGCCCGCTTCTACGGCGTCCCGGTCGACCAGCTGCTGCCGCGCGATGCCGATGAGGAGACGGGCGGCGACAGCCACAGCCCGGGCGGCGGGCCCGGGAGGGTGCGGATCGACCTCGTGCGCCTCCTCGAGTCCGAGGGGCCCGAGTCCACCGTCCTGCAGCGCTACGTCAACATGGTCCAGATGCAGCGGGGCGACTTCAACGGCAGGGTGCTCACCATCCGCTTCGACGACCTCCGGGCGCTCGCCAGTGTCCTCGAGCAGTCGCCAGAAGTCCTACTGGGCCGCCTCGAAGGGCTCGGCGTGAAAGCGGCAATCGTCCACTGAACAGCCGGAATCCTGCAGGGCCGTGCCGCGATGCGGCAGAATCGTTCACAGAGCCCTCATGCGGAGGGCTGTATGAACGTCGGGCTAGCATGCCCAGGCACAGGTCCGGAGAGGACGGCTGAGTGAAGTGAAGGTACTGATCCTGACGGCATCCGTCGGGGAAGGTCACAACGCCGCGGCACGGGCGGTCAGCGAGGAGATCCGCCAGCTGCACCCCGACGCGGAGATCCAGGTGGAGAACGGCCTGGCCCGGGTGGGGGCCTTCTGGGAGCGCTTCGTCGTCGACGGCTACAAGATCCAGCTCAACAAGGCCCAGTGGTCGTACTCGTGGCTCTACTGGTCCATCGTGAAGAGCAAGCGCGTGACCCACTTCTACAAGGGCCTCTGCTCGGTCATCGGCTGCCGGAAGATCGACCGCCTCATCGACTACTTGTCGCCCGACGTCGTCCTTTCCACCTACCCGCTCACCTCGGCGATGCTCGCCTCGCTGAAGCGCCGCGGCAAGGTCAAGCTGCCGTGCGCCAACCTCGTGACGGACTTCGCCCCGCACCCGATGTGGATGTATCCGGACCTCGACGACAACTACGTCATGCACATCTCGACCATCGAGATGGTCGCCACGATGATGGAGCCGTCGCCCACGACCGTCGTCGCCCCCCTTGTCTCCAAGCGCTTCCTCGGCCCCTCCCGCCGGGTGGAGGCCCGCGAGGCCCTCGGGGTGCCGGAGGATGCCTTCGTGTCCATGGTCATCGGCGGGGGCTGGGGCGTCGGCAACATCGAGCGCTCCGCTCGCTCCGTCGCCTCGGTGGACGGGATCTGGACGCTCGTCGTCTGCGGGCGCAATGCCGAGCTGCAGAAGAAGCTGATGGACAACCCGCCGCCGCGCTCGATCATCCTCGGCTTCGTCGACAACATGCCGGACCTCATCGACGCCTGCGATCTCGCCGTCCAGAACGCCGGGGGCCTCACCTCGCTCGAGGCGCTGCGCCGAGGGTGCCCGCTGCTCATCACCGACGCCATCCCCGGTCACGGGGTGGCCAATGGGGAGCTCATGGACAGGGTGGGGGTCGCCCGCTACGTCCGCAACGCCGCGGAGCTCCCCGAAGCCGTGGCCGCCTGCCGCGACGACCCCGGCCTGCGGCCCAGGGCCGAGCGCCTGGCGGAGGGCTTCGCCACCCTGCCGTCGGCAGGTGCGTGCCTCGTGGAGCTCTACGAGGGCGCACGGAGCCGGGCCGCGATCGGCCTGCCCGAGCCGGTACTCGCCGGCGGTGGGATCGGAGGCTCGGGGGCGCAGCGCCAGGCCGTCGCCGCGCGGGCCAAAACCCGAAGCTGGCGCCTCCGGCTCTCGGGTGTGGCCGCCGCGGTGCTCGCCGCCTTCGCCCTCGTCACGAGCGGCACGTCGGTGTCCTTCGCCGCCGGCCACCTCGGCCTCCCGGTGATGCAGGGCGCCAGCGCCAGGACCTCGCCCCAGACCGTCGCCCTCTGCATCCGAGCCTCGGATCCCGCGGTGGTGGCGGCCCTCCCCGCCGTGCTCGCGTCGCACAATGCCACAGCCAGCTTCTTCCTTCCCGCCGACGTCCTCGAGGCGCACAAGGAGCTCCTGACGGCGATGCAGTCGGTGGGCGACATCCAGAACGGCGGGACGGCGCAGGCCGTCTCCCGGCTCTCCACGCCGTCCGGGGTCCGGCGGGCCGTGACCGAGGGGAGCGAGGAGATCCAGGGAGCGACGGGTCACCTGCCTGCCTACTACCTCCCATCCCGGGGTCCGCTCAACCCCGCCGCCTACCTGGCGGCGAGGTCGGCCCACGAGCGGGGCGTCGTGGGGACGCACTGGATCCGGACGGACAAGGGAGCCCTCAAGCACCTCGCGACGGGCGACGTCGTGGTCCTCGACCTCAGCCACACCTCCCCGGACAGGGCCCCGGTCCTGCTTTCGAAGTTCCTCGACGGAGCAGCCGCCGGTGGCCTCAAGGTCGTGAACCTGCACGCCGCTCGCGCCCGCACCGGCTAGAGAACTGTGAACGTCTCCCGCGTCCGGGCGGCCACAGCCGCCGCCGCAGCCCTCGCCGTGGGTCATGCCCTGCCCGCGCTCGCCGCGGTGCCCGGCGGCCGCAGCCTCTTCCGGACGACCCGGCGCCTGAACGGCCGGGTCGGTGGCGATAGTCGGGTCGATGGCCGGCCCCCCGGCCGGGTGGGCCTCACCTTCGACGACGGCCCGGAGACCGGGGCGGTCGACAGCTTCCTCGAGGCCCTGGAGGAGCTCGACGTCAAGGCCACCTTCTTCGTCGTCGGCGAGCAGGTCCGCCGCTCGCCGGACGCAGCACGGCGGATCGTCGAGGCGGGCCACGAGATCGCCTGCCACGGCTACCGCCACCTAAACCACCTGCGGCTGACGCCGCCGGCGACGATCAGGGACCTCCGGGATGCCCGGGACACGATCACCGGCGAGACGGGGGCGGAGATCCGGCACTTCCGGCCTCCCTACGGCGTGTTCAACGCAGCGTCGTGGGTGACCGCTGCCAGATTTGGGTGGGAGCGGGTGCTGTGGGCCCGATGGGGCAGGGACTGGGAGCAGGCCGCCACCCCCGAGCTCATCCGCCACCGAGTGATGTCGGGCGTTCGTGACGGTGACATCATCCTGCTGCACGACGCCGAGGCGTACTCCTCATCGGGGTCGTGGCGTCGCACCCTGGGGGCGTTGGAGCCGATCGTGAGCGAGCTGAGGGGGCGGGGCTTCGAGCCCGGTCCGGTGGGTCTGGTTTCGCCGAACGGGCATCCTCTGGGCACGACCAACGGGACAGTACCGAGCGCCAACGGAGGGAGGTTGGCCGGGGGCGGAGGCCACGAGGCGAAAGGAACCGCCAGTTGAGCACCGGCACCGGCACGCAGCGGTCCCAGCCCCCGGCGGGATCCCCGGGCATCCAGCCCGCCGCCCGGACCGAGGTGGGCAGGAGGCTGGCCGAGCTGGCCGACCGCCTCCCCTTCGCTCGGAACTGGGACGCCCGCCGAGCGCACATCGTGCTCGGGGTCCTCTGGGTGGCCACCCTGGGGGCCCTCCTCACCAGGCAGGGCCGGGCGTTCCCGCTGCTCATCGTTGCCTCCGCAGCCTTCGCGTTCCTGCTCGTCATGGAGGCCCGCCGGCCTCTGCTCGACCCCAGGCTCATCCTGTGGACCAGCATCGTGCTCATTGCGGTGGCCGTGGTCATCCCGCCCCGCGAGTCGGCCGACGTCTGGTCCTACGCCATGTACGGCCGCATGGTGGACCATTTCCACGCCGATCCCTACAAGGTGTCGCCGCTCTCGTTCTCGGGGGACCCCTGGTTCTGGCGGGTCTCGGTCTGGTGGCAGGACACCAGAACGGTGTACGGGCCCGCCTTCACCGCCGTGTCCGCCGTGGGCATGCACCTGGCCGGAGACTCGGCCCTCCGGGCTCGCCTCTTCTTCCAGCTCCTTACCGGCGCGTCGGTCGTGGCGGCGCTCGTGCTCCTCTACCGCCGCCGTGTCGAGCCTGCGGCGCTGGTGTTCCTCGGGCTGTCGCCGGTCATGGTGGTCAGCGTCGTCAACGGGGCCCACAACGACGCGCTCGTGGGCCTCGCGGCCCTGGGAGCGGTGGTCGCCCTGTCCCGCCGGTGGCGGGTGGTGGCCGGCGTCGCACTGGGCCTTGCGGCGCTGGTCAAGCTGATCGCGCTCCTGCCGGCCGCCGCAATCATCGTGTGGGTCTGGCGGCGAGAGGGCAGGGCGGCCGCCGCGAAGCTGGGCGCGGTCATCGGGGCGGTCGTCGCGGTGGGCTACCTGCTCATCGGCGGGCTGCCCGCCCTCGCCCCCCTCCAGGAGGCGTCGCGGCTGGTGGACCGCTTCTCGCTCTGGGGCGCGTTCGGGCAGCCGAAGCCGGTCTCGCCGGCCGGCCAGGGACCGCTGGGGGGCCTGCTGATCTCACCCGTGCCCCAGCAGTGGCTCACCGGCGGGATCCGGTACGCCGCCATGCTGCTGCTCGCCGGCGTGGCGACCCTGGTGCTTTTCGGCGGCTCGTCCGAGTCCCGGCCCTCCGCGGGGGCCGGGGCGGTGGTCCTGGCCTTCGTGCTGGCGACCTCCTACATCCAGCCCTGGTACCTGGCAGCGGTCCTGCCCCTGGTGGCGCTGCAGTGGCGTTCCCGGCTGGCCTTCCTGGCGGCGGGATACTCGGTGCTGCTGCTGCTCGGCAACGAGTGGCTCACCTCCGGCGGCCTCCTGAAGACGGTCCTGCGGTTCCCGCTCTCCACGGCGTTCCCCGTCTTCCAGCTCCTCGCCCTGGGGGCGCTGGTGGCCCTGGCCGTCAGCCAGCTCCGCCAGGAGCCGTTGCACCTAACCGTACGCCCGGCATCGAGCACCGGGGACTGATCCCGGCGGCGACTCGCCCGGCCAATCAGCCCCATGCGGACGGATGCCACGCCGGGCGGTGGTTCTCGGAGCCGCCGGGACAGCCCCGGGGCTCACTGCTGCATCACGCCGGCCAGTTCGAAGTGCATCGGGTCCGGCGGCGACCACAGGCCCCCCCAGCGGAAGCCCCAGTGCTCGAAGGCGGCGATCACCCTCGGGTCCTGGTGGTTGGCTCCCCCCTCCGGGTTGGCCAGCCGGTTGATGTCGATGGCGATGCCCCAGGCGTGGTACGAGAGGCCCCGGCTCGGGTCGCTGTCGACGAAACGGGCCTGGTAGCAGTTCCCTGGGTGCAGCCGGTACTCGTTGACGTCGATCAACCCGGCGAGCCCCTGCTGCTGGATCTCGGTCAAGGCCCCCGTGAGCTGGCGGATCATGAGCTTGTTGCAGGTCACCTGGCCCAGGATGGGAACGGTTCGGCTGACGATGTTGTCCCGCACCCAGGCGGCGTTCTCGGTGACCGAGCCGTCGGGATTGGCCTTGTACGTGAACGACCCCAGCAGCTTGGCTGCCGCCGGGCCGGAGATCAGCGCGTGCTCCACGAGGTTCACGAGCGGGTGGACCTGGACCTGCGGGAGCAGTTTGGTGACCTGGGCCGACACGGCGTCGAGGGAGATGCCGTTGGTGATGCCGATGAGCAGCATCGTCGGTTCGGGCAGGCCGAGCGTCCTCGCCTGCACGGAGGAGATCAGGCCGCCCGCGATGTTGGGGACGCCGTTGGCCGCCAGGCCCCCGACCCTGGGTGCGAGGTTGCCCTTCGGCCCCTTGAGCGGGAGAGCCGCCCCGAGGTTGACGCCGAGGACCGGCTGCTCCTCGTGGGCGAGGAAGACGTTGCCCTGGGTGAGGCCCTGCCAGACGAACGAGGCCTCCGCGGTGGGGGTGGGAGCGAGCGGGCGGAACTCCAGCGGGTCGACGGCGGCGACCGAGAGCTGGCGGGCGCCGCCGGCCACGTCGGCGGTGATAAGCCCGATCGTCACCCGGGCGACGGCCGTGATGCCGGGGACACCTCGCACCGCCTGGGCCTGTTCGGCCGTGAACCCCGAGGTCGAGGCCGCCTGCAGCACCGGGGTGACGGGCGTGACGGGGGGCAGGGGGGAGGCGCTGGAGCTGGCGGCTGCCGCCGGCCCGTCTGCCGTGGCCGTCACGCCGGGGGAGAGGCTCGGCGGGAGGTAGGTGTCGCTTGCCACGGGCCGCCCGCCCGGCGAGCAGGCGCCCACGGCCAGAAGCACGACCATCCAGCCGTAGCGCCACCGGCTCCCAACAGGCACCCGGAGAGGATACCGACGGATGTCCCCCCCGAGAAGCTCTCCCGGAAGTGGGGGGTGCCACGCTGGTATCCTCGTTAGGGGACCTTGATTGGAAGAACAGGGGCAACGCATCGGAGTGCAGGCAACCACACAAGTGAAGATCCTCGTTCCAGGGGATCTGCAGATGGTCAATCTCGTCGGGACGAGAGATGAGCTGCTCAAGCTGGTTGAGCAGGGGTTCGATACCCCCATCCTCGTGCGCGGCAACGAGATCACCGTTTCCGGCGAGCCCCACGAGGTGGGGCTGGTCTCCTACCTTTTCGAAGAGCTGATGGAGCTGGTCGCGCACGGCCACCTTCTGACGACGGACTCCGTCGCCCGGTCGATCGACATGGTGAAGACCGGGGCCTTCCGGCCCTCGGAGGTCTTCTCGGACGCGCTGACCGTGTCCCGGACCAAGTCGATCCGCCCGAAGACCGGCGGCCAGAAGCGGTACGTCGATGCCATGCGGACGAACACGATCGTCTTCGCGATCGGCCCCGCCGGCACCGGCAAGACGTATCTTGCCGTGGCGTCGGCCGTGCAGGCCCTCGCCCGCAAGGAGGTCCGGCGCATCATCCTCACCCGCCCGGCCGTCGAGGCCGGCGAGAAGCTGGGCTTCCTGCCCGGTGACATCGCCGCCAAGATCGACCCCTACCTGAAGCCGCTCTACGACGCGCTCTACGAGATGCTCGCGCCCGAGGCCTACGCCCGCGCGATGGAGCGCGGCGAGATCGAGGTCGCACCGCTGGCCTTCATGCGCGGCCGCACCCTGAACGACTCGTTCATCATCCTCGACGAGGCCCAGAACACCTCGCCGGAGCAGATGAAGATGTTCCTCACCCGTATCGGGTTCGGCTCCCGGGCGGTGGTCACCGGCGACATCACCCAGATCGACCGCCCGCAGGGCCAGTCCGGCCTCGTGAGCGTGCAGGAGATCCTGGAAGGGATCGACGGGGTGGCCTTCTCGTATCTCGACGCCAACGACGTCGTCCGCCACAAGATCGTGCAGCAGATCGTCGAGGCATACCGCAGGTTCGCCGAATCGGACCACCACGACGGTCGCGCCATCCCCGGGGAGCGGGCCCGCCCCGAGGCGCCCTCCAACGGGGCCCTCCGCCGCCTGGAGGGTGACGCCTCTCCACGCGACCCTGGATGACCGACCACTTACCAATCTCCCTGAGCCTGCACGACGAGCAGGACCTCGCGGTCGACACCGAGCGGCTCAGGGACGTGGCGCTCCGGGCGGCAGCCGGCGAGGGGGCCACGGGAGAGATCTCCATCACGCTGGTCGACGCAGCCCGCATTGCCGAGTTGAACGCCCAGTACCTGGACGTCGACGGTCCCACCGACGTCCTGTCGTTCCCCGTCGACGGCCTCGTCACCTCGCCACCGGGCGAGGGTGAGCCGCCCGTGCTGATCGGCGACATCGTGCTCTGCCCCCAGGTCGCCATCGCCCAGGCCCCCGCCGGTCCCGACGGCGTCGTATCCGAACTCGACCTGTTGATCACCCACGGGGTGCTGCACCTGCTCGGCTACGACCACGACTCCGAGGAGGCTGCTGCAGCCATGCGCAGCCGCGAGGAGGCGGTCTGCGGACGGTCGGGGGCACGGGCGTCGTGAGCCGAGCCGGCTGGGAACTGGTCGCGGCTGCCCTGGCGACAGGGTTCGCCTTCTTCGCCTCGGTCTGGGTGAACGCGGTCAGCCGCCTGTCGCACGCCCGCGCCCGCCACCTCCAGGAGCTGAGCCCGCGGCGGGGGGCCATCCTGGTGGCGCTGGCGAACAATCCCCGGCCGTATCTGGCCGCAACGCTGCTGACGATGCTGCTGGCCAGGGTGACCGCCACCGTGCTCGTGGCCGACGTCGCATTCCACAGCAGGGTGCCCCTGGCCGGGGTCGTGACGGTCGCGGTGATGACCTTCGTCCTGTTCCAGTTCGCCGAGATCGCCCCGAGGACGTGGGTCCTGGAGCGGCCCGACCAGGTCATGCTGCTCGCCGCCCGCCCCGTCTGGGCGCTCGGGACCGCCCTCCAGCCCCTGGTGTCGCTCCTCATCGCCATCAACCGCGTCTTCCTGCTGATCCTGCCCGGCCACGGCGTCCCCCGGGGCCCGGTCGCCTCGGAGGAGGAGATCATGTCGATGCTCGAGGTGGCCGAGTCCGAGGATGTCATCGAGACGCAGGAACGCCAGATGATCAGCTCGATCTTCGAGTTCGGCGACACGGTGGTGCGCGAGGTGATGGTGCCGCGTCCCGACATGGTCTGCGTCGACGCCGACGCCGACCTCGACGCCGTCCTCGACGTCATGCTCACGAAGGGCTTCACGCGGGTGCCGGTGATCCGGGGCAACATCGACGAGCTCATCGGCATCGCCCATGCCCGGGACGTGATGGCCGCCGTCCGTGCGGATGGCAGCCGGCAGACCCGGCATGCGTCCGACGTCATGCGCGACGTCATGTTCGTCCCCGAGTTCAAGAAGACCGCCGAGCTGCTCCGGGAGCTCCAGGCGGGCAAGACGCAGATGGCGGTGGTGGTGGACGAGTACGGCGGCGTCGCCGGCCTGGTCACCATGGAAGACCTCCTGGAGGAGATCGTCGGCGAGATCGTCGACGAGCACGACCACGACGAGCCGCCGCTCGAGCGCCTCGACGACGGGTCGCTCCGCGTCATCGCCCGGTTCGGGGTGGACGAGCTCTCGGAGCTGCTCGACGTCGACCTGCCGAACGCGGACTGGGACTCGGTCGGGGGCCTGGTGGTGGGAACGCTCGGGCGGGTACCCTCCGAGGGGGACCGGGTCACGGTGCACGGGGTGGAGCTGGAGGTCGAGCGGATGAACGGGCGGCGCATCGGCAAGGTCCTCGTCCACGCGCAGCCCGGGCCGGTGGACCCCACGGCGCCGGCCGCCGGTTCTTGACCGGCCTCCCGGCGGACCTCCCGGCGGACCTCCCGGCGGACCTCCCGGTGGACCAGGAGCGCCCGTACCGGTCAGGGTTCGTCTGCATCGTCGGGCGGCCGAACGTCGGCAAGTCCACCCTGCTCAACCGCCTGGTGTCGTCCAAGGTGGCGATCGTCTCGGACAAGCCCCAGACCACCCGCCATGCGGTCCGCGGCATCCTCACGCTGCCCGAGGCCCAGATCGTCTTCGTCGACACGCCGGGCCTCCACCGGCCCAGGGACGCCCTCGGCCGGCGCCTCAACGACATCGCCCACCAGAACCTCCGGGACGTCGACGAGGTCGTGTTCGTCCTGGACGCCGCCGCAAGGATCGGCGCCGGCGACGCCTTCATCGCCCGGGCGCTGGCCGACATCGGGACCCCGGTCATCTGCGTCGTGACCAAGGCCGACCTCGTGATGCCGCCGAAGCTGCTGTCGCAGATCGAGGCGGCCAGGGCGCTGGGCGACTGGAAGGACGTGCTCACCACGTCGTCGCCCCGGGGGACCGGGATATCGGACCTCGTCCGGGCGCTGGTGGACGGGCTGCCCGAGGGGCCGCAGTACTACCCGCCGGAGTCGATCAGCGACCAGCCCCGGTCGATGGCGGTCGCCGAGATGGTCAGGGAGAAGGTGCTCGAGCTGCTGTCCGAGGAGGTCCCCCACTCGGTCGCCGTCGTCGTGGACGAGATCGAACCGGGGGACTCACCGGACGTCCTCCTGGTCACCGCATCCATCTACGTCGAGCGGGACTCCCAGAAGGGGATCGTGATCGGCAAGGGCGGTAGGATGCTGAAGGAGATCGGCGTCCGGGCACGGCCCGATGTGGAGGAGCTGCTCGGGAGCCGCGTGTTCCTGGACCTCCGGGTGAAGGTGGAGCCCAACTGGCCCCGCCGGGAGGCCCTGCTGGAGCGCTTCGGGTACTGACGTCGGTGTTGCTGGAGGCCGGTATGCCGCAGGGGTCCGTCAAGGATTACGACGTCAACGCCAGGACGGGGACCATCGTCTCCGACGACGGGGCCACCTCGTGGTCCATCGACCCGGTCGCCATGGACCAGGGCATGTTCCGATTCTTCCGAACCGGCCAGCGGGTGACCTTCGACATCGTCGAAAAGGACGGCGAGACCCTCGTCCGCAACCTCCGCATCGGCCTGGCGTAGCCCTGAGCCGGTGGATGGCCTGGATCTGGCGGCCCGCATCGACGCGACCATCCTCCGCCCCGGGGCCACACCCGACGAGGTGGCCGCGGCGTGCGAGGAGGCGGTCTCGCTCGGATGCGCCGCGGCCGTGGTGCTGCCGTTGCACCTGGAGCTCTGCGTGGAGATCCTCGGTTCGTCGGCGACGGCCCCCTGCACCGTGGCCGCCTTCCCAACCGGCGGCCTGACGAGGGAGCTGCTCGCCGCCGAGGTGTCGGACGCCATGGACCGCGGTGCGCGTGAGGTCGACATGGTCCTGCCGGTGGGCTTCGTGCGGGCACTGCGCTACGGCGATGTCGTGGAGCACGTCAACGCCGCCGCCGAGGTGGTCCACGACGCCGGCGGCCTCCTGAAGGTCATCGTCGAGGCCGGCCTGCTGTCGCCGGCGGAGATCGAGCGGGCTGCCTCCCTGGCGGCAGACGGGGGCGCCGACTTCGTGAAGACCTCCACCGGCGTCTACGGCGGCGGCGCCACCGTCGAGCAGGTGCGCCTGCTCCGGGCAACGGTGCCCCCGATGGTCGGGGTGAAGGCCTCGGGCGGCATCTCGACGCTGGCGACGGCCCTGGCCATGCTGGAGGCGGGGGCCGACCGCCTCGGCACCTCCGCCACGGCCGCGATCCTGGGCGAGATGGGTGGTTAAATTTTCCGGGGTCCCGTGTATTTTCCGCGTCGCGGGCCCCCTCTCAACGTAGTAGCCGTAGCTCACAGAGGAGCCACGCTGGACGTCGCTGACCGCATCGAGGGTCAAGACGCCGGGGGGGACGTACCCGACCCCGCCGGCAGCGAAGCCGCGCCCGATGTCACCAGACTCCTGGCCGCAGCGGCATACCTCGACGAAACGTTCCGGGACGAGGCGATCCGTCAGACCCTGTATGAGACGTACCGCTTCATCGCCCCCTCGTACGGCGTCAACATCGGCAGCGTGGTGCGTCACTGCATCGCGTCTCGCGCGTTGAGCCGGCGCCGGGACGTACTCCTCTCGGGGCTGCTCCTTGTCGGCCTCTGGGCACTCCATTTACGTCCGGAGTTCACGATCGCTGTTTTTGTGGGTGCGCTCATCGTCGCTTTTGTCCTGACATCTCGGAAAACAAAATTACGGTGGAGAATCGTATTCTCGGTTGTGGCATACCTTGGGATCACCGCCTTTGCTGCCCATACGTTGTCACTCCTCATGGCCATCGGTGCTCTCGTCGTCGTCGCGGCCGATACCTATGAGCGACGATATCGGGTCGTTGCCCGGCGTATGAACGCAACGGACTTCAACGCTGACGCTCCTGCATACGGCAGGGAGCACCCGAGCCAGCGTGCGTCGGACGAGCGACGCATCGCTCACCTGACCGACCACCAGGACGGGAATGTGGTCGTCTACAGCGGTTACTATCCATTTAAGGGGTCTGGAATTGCGATGCCCAGATGGTCCTGGTCCATCGCCGTCGACGTGACGAAAGCTCCAGGTGAGCGCGATGAGCCCGGCCCATCTGATCCGGTGGCTCCCATCGAGATGTCAGAGGTTTATGCCCATGTGCTGAGAGCGATGCAGCAGGCCGACATCAAGGGCTACAGCGCAGCGCAGCGCTTCTATGTGAATGGACGCTTTCCCGGGAGGAACAGAGAACTCTTCTTCCATCCGAAGGGCCCACACGAACGGTTTCCGAAGCTTCGGTACGTGATCGATGAGGTGTCGAAGCTCGAGGACCAGCCGGAGGCAATGGTTCGGCAGTATGCGGATATCAAGGTGTCGGCGTGGGACAGCGAAGTGATTCTCTCAGCGTTCGTGCGATTCTCGCGGATCTCGGACTACCTCTTCATCGAAGTCACCTACTACCTGCTTCCACCGCTCCAAGGTGACTACTATGAAATCCATCGTTTCAATCGGCGGCCCACGCCTCACGAGTTCTTTCGCAGTTTTGTCGATAGCTTGATCGCAATGCCGGTGCTCTGGCTGAAGGCACCCTTGCGCGTGGCGAGGTGGATGGCACGGCCCATTGGTCGTGCCCGGCGGGAGCAGCGGATAGAACAAGAGATTCGAGAAAATCGCAGATTTGATTTTGGCGCCTTGGGCAGCGTTCGTGATAGCGGAAGTGAGCCTGAGTATGGGAAATATTTTCAGCAAACGGATGTCGAGCGTCTCCACAAGGTCATCGACCGCCATCTCTTCACAGTCATCCGAGAATTTCTGAAAACGAAGGGTGTAGATACCAGCGAGCTCGACCGAAGCGAGCGGTCCATCATCAACAAGGGGATATGGATTGGCACCCAGAACGGGAATATGATAATTGGGGATGATGGGAAAATCACGGGGATTGGCGACGACGACGAAGAGTGATTCCCATACGGGAACGGGGGGCTGATCCACTGAGGTTGGTAGGAAATCCCGCGTATCAGGGTGTCGCAAAATGGCGACCCGAGGTAGCGCTTGTCCGGAACTCCGCGCCACCCAGGGGCCGGAGGAGGAGGAGGTTGGGAGCCTAGCGCGCGCATACGCGCGATTCGGCTCCCAACTTCGGACCAGGGCCGGTCGGAAACGGAGCAATTCGGGCGGAAAACGGGCCGCGTACAACCTCGGAGGCCCCCCTCAGTGGAATTCGCGACGGCCTGTGAGGGGGCAAAATCCGACACGCCTTGCAGGAGAACAGCGAACCC
>JAOPZY010000206.1 GCA_025963875.1 Actinomycetota bacterium | reverse complement strand
GGTGCGCACGAGCCGCCGGATGCGCCGGCGATGGGCGAACGTCGACCTCGAGTACGGCGGAATCATGTCGGGTCCCCCACCGGCTCGGTGCCGGCCCGCACTTGGCGTGTGGGCCGGATTCTAGTTATTCCGAGAGCCAGGGAGCGCCCGGCTCCCAGCGCACGTGCAGCCGGCGCGCTGCCCGGGCCTCGTCGAGGCGGCCGACCGGCGTGGTGACGGGGGCACGGTGCAGCAGGTCCGGGTCGGACGACGCCTCCCCCGCGATCTGCAGCAGGGCATCGGCAAGCCCGTCCAGGCTCTCCCTGGACTCCGTCTCGGTCGGCTCCGCCATCATGGCCTCCTCGACGACGAGCGGGAAGTACACGGTGGGCGGGTGATAGCCGAGATCGATGAGCCGCTTGGCGATGTCCATGGCCCGCACGCCCTGCGCCCGGTAGCGCCTGGCCGTGGCGACGAACTCGTGCATGCACCAGCCCGGGTGCGCCATCGGGTAGGCGTCCTCGATGCGCTTGCGGAGGTAGTTGGCGTTGAGCACGGCCCGCTCCGCCACCTTCACCAGGCCCTCGCCCCCGATGGAGCGCAGGTAGGTGTAGGCCCGGACCAGCACCCCGAAGTTGCCGTGGAAACCGTGCATGCGCCCGATGGAGTCGGGCCGGTCCGTATCCCAGAACCAGCGACCCTCCCCCTCGTCGTAGCCGACGACCGGGGCCGGCAGGAAGCGCGCCAGGCGCTCGGTGACGGCGACGGGCCCCGCCCCGGGGCCGCCGCCCCCGTGGGGGGTCGTGAAGGTCTTGTGGGTGTTGATGTGCACGATGTCGAAGCCCATGTCGCCGGGGCGGACCTTGCCGAGGATGGCGTTGAGGTTGGCGCCGTCGAAGTAGAGGAGGCCCCCGACGGCGTGCACCGCCGCGGCGATCTTCTCGATGTCGCGCTCGAACAGGCCCAGCGTGTTGGGGTTGGTCAGCATCAGCCCGGCGACCTGTCCGTCGAGGGCCGCTTCGAGGGCTGCCAGGTCGACCAGGCCCCGCTCGTCGGAGGGGATCTGGCGGACCTTGAACCCGGCCAGCGCCACACTTGCCGGGTTGGTGCCGTGCGCCGAGTCGGGGATCAGCACCACCGACCGGGGGTCGCCCGCGGCGGCGTGGAAGGCCCGCATCATCAGCAGGCCGGTCATCTCGCCCTGGGCGCCGGCCGCGGGCTGGAACGTGACCTTCGCCATGCCGGTCAGCTCCACGAGGATCCGCTCGGTCTCCCACAGCAGGCGCAGCGCGCCCTGCACCTGGGACTCGGGCTGCCACGGATGAAGGTTGCGGAAGCCGGGCAGGGCGGCGGTCTCCTCGTTGACCTTGGGGTTGTACTTCATCGTGCAGGACCCGAGCGGGTAGGGACCGACGTCGATTGCCCAGTTGCGCTGCGAGAGCCGCGTGTAGTGGCGGACGAGGTCGAGCTCCGACACCTCCGGCAGCCGCGGCGGCGTCCTGCGGCGCAGGCGCTCGGGGATGGCGCCGGCGGGGGCTGGCCCGACACCCGCCTCGGGGATGGTCGAGGAACGCCGTCCCGGTGCGGACACGTCGAAGATGGTCTGCGGGCTCGCGGCAGTCATGCCACCACCTCGGCCAGCGCCTTGCAGAGGCCCTCGATCTGGTCGGGGCTCCGCTTCTCGGTCACCGCGATCAGGAGGCAGTCGCTGAGGGAGGGGTCGACCGATCCCAGCGGCGGGCCCACGAGGTAGCCATGCTCCGCGAGCCGCGCCTGCACCTCCGTCGCATCCCCGGGCACGCGCAGCACGAACTCCTTGAAGAACGGGGCGTCGAACGCCAGGCTGCACCCCGAGACCGAGGCCGCGAGCTCGGCGGCGCGGTGGGAACGGGCGAGGCACGTCTCCCCCAGCTCGGCCAGCCCCTTCGGCCCCAGCCACGACAGGTGGACGGTGGCGGCGATCGCCATCAGGGTCTGGTTGGTGCAGACGTTCGACGCCGCCTTCTCCCGGCGGATGTGCTGCTCGCGGGCCTGCAGGGTGAGCACGAAGCCCCCGCGCCCCGACGCGTCGACGGTCGCCCCGACGATGCGGCCGGGCACCCGGCGGATGTGCTCCTTCTTCGTGGCGAAGATGCCCAGGTAGGGGCCGCCGTAGTTCAACCCGTTGCCCAGGCACTGGCCCTCGGCGGTGGCGACGTCGGCCCCGAGCACCCCTGGTGCCTCGAGGATCCCGGCCGAGGTGGGGTCGAACGCCACGATCAGCAGGGCCCCGGCGTCGTGGGCGGCCCTGGCCGCTGCCTCGACGTCCTCCAGGCACCCGAAGAAGTTCGGCTGGGCAAGGATGAGGCAGGCCGCGTCGGAGAGGTCCGGGATCTCGGTCGTGCCGGAGAGGGCCGGCGCCGTCTCGAATGTGTAGCCCGGGCCGGCCCCGGCGGTCTCGAGGACGGTCCGGTAGTTGGGGTTGAGGGCCTGCGTGACGACCACCTTGTCCCGGCGTGTGGCGCCGGCGGCAAGGTTGACCGCCTCGACGAGCGCGGCCGCCCCGTCGTAGAGGCTCGCATTGGCCACGTCCATGCCGGCCAGCTCGCACACCATGCTCTGGTACTCGAAGAGCACCCCGAGCACGCCCTGGGACAGCTCGGGCTGGTAGGGCGTGTAGGACGTGGCGAACTCGGCCCGGTAGGCGAGGTGGCGGACGGCGGCGGGGATGTAGTGGTCGTAGGCCCCGCCCCCGGCGAAGCAGGCCATGGAGTCGATCGGGTGGTTCTGGCGGGCCAGCCCCTCCAGCAGCTCCACGACCCCGGCCTCGGTCATGGGGCCGGGCAGCGCCAGGTCCCGCTCCAGCCGCACCGAGGACGGGATGGTCGAGAACAGCTCCTCGATGCTCTCGGCGCCGACCGTGGCCAGCATGGCCCGGACGTCATCGTCGGTGTGCGGTGTGTAATCCAAACCTTCCTCCTGAGAATTATCCGGCGCCTTGAGGGGCGCCTGGGCAGGCTATGTAGCCCTGCAACCTACTCTACGTCGCCTCCAGAGCCGCTCCGGCGCGGTCGTCAGGCCCGCGCCCCGAACGAGACGGCGTCGCCGAACGGGAAGATCTTGCCCACCGATCCGGCCAGCCAGTAGCCGTGGCCGGTCGGGCTGGCCGCCATGCCCGCAACGGGCTCGTTGCGGGCGCCGGCCGAGCCCAGGAAGGGGGCGTCGCCGAAGTTGAAGAGCCCCCCGTCGGCCGCCACGAGCCAGTAGCCGTTGCCGAGCGGCGTCGGGGCCAGGCCCACGATCGGCTTGTTGAGGACGATCGAGCCGGTCGATCCGTAGAAGCGGGCATCCCCGTAGGCGAAGATGCCGCCGTCGGAGGCAACGAGCCAGTAGCCGTTGCCGGAGGGGGTGCGGGCCATGCCGACGATCGACTGGTTGAGCTCGATGCCCCCGGTCGACCCCAGGAACGGCGCGTCTCCGTAGGCGAAGATCCCGCCGTCGGAGGCGACCAGCCAGTAGCCGTTGCCGGACAGGGTGGCGGCGATGCCAACAATTGCCCGGTTGAGCTTGATCGATCCCGTCGAGCCGAGCAGCTTGGCGTCGCCGAAGTTGAAGATGCCCCCGTCGGCCGCGGCCAGCCAGTAGCCCTGGCCGCTCGGGGTGGGGGCCATCCCCACGATGGGCTCGTTGAGGGAGTGGTCCCCCATGGAGCCGAAGAACCGGGCGTCGCCGTAGGGGGCGACGTTCCCGCTGTCCTGGACGAGCCAGTAGCCCTGCCCGGTCGGCGTCCGGGCGATGCCGACCGTCGGCACGACGAGGCTGTCGAGGCAATCAGAGTGGTGGTCAGCGGTCCGGTTGTCGGTGGTCGCCGAGGTCGTGCACGTCGGATCCAGCATCCACGCGGGGGTGCAGGACACCACCCGGCACATCAGCCGGCCCACGCAGGCGACGTGCTGGTTGCAGCGGCCGTAGCGGAACGTCCGGCAGCCCGTGCGCCGGTTGAAGCAGCTGCCGTTGGCGCAGTCGCACCCGGGCCCCGAGTCGCAGTCGGGGCAGAAGCCGGTCTCGCAGCCGGTCCGGCACTGGTTGCAGACGCCGGAGCAGTCGATGTAGTAGCGGGGGCCGTCGCAGTACTTCGATCCGTCCGCCTTCCACCACCCGCCGGCGATCGTCCCCGGCGGGCAGGCGTTGATGCCGCTGTTGACGGTGCAGCAGAACTCGACGTAGCCGTCCGACTTGCACAGGCTCCCGGGCGGGCACTCCCGCCCCGGCGCCGGGTTGCTGGCGATCAGCTCCATGGCCGTGCCGGGCTTCAGCACGTAGCGCATCCGGTACGTCGCGAGCGCGGCCCCGGCGACGGTCGTTCGCACGAGGACGTCCCGCCGGGTCGACCGGGCGGACAGCCAGCCGCCCACCCGCTCCGCCAGCCACTCGCTCATGGCGCGCCCCCTGCCGCCAGGGTCTTCGGCATGACCGCCACGACGAGGTAGGCCAGGTAGGCGGCCGCGCCCATCAGCAGGACGAGGGGCACGCCGGCCAGCGGCTGATGGCGGAGCACGCTGACCGCATCCGGGTGGGTATGGAAGGCCCCCCAGGCGGCGGTGGCCGCAGCGGCGAGGTTGAGGACGACGTGCGACACGGTCGGCGGCGAGTCCGCCTTCCCGAAACACCCGCAGGAACTCACCGGCGACCCACGCCGCAGCGCCAGCGCCACGAAGCCGGCGAAGCCGAGGTAGGAGAGCGCCACGAGGCCGGCTGCCGCCCGGCCGGACGTGAACGCCCAGCACCCGGCTGCGACCTCGGCGCCGGCGCCGGCCCGCACCGCCCACTCGGGGACGGGCAGACCCGCCCGCCGAAGGGCGATCGAGGTGTCGGCCGGGCGCCGGACCTTGGCGAGCCCAGCGGCGACGAGCAGCAGCGCAGCCGCGAGGTACGCACCGGTCCACACCGGCACGGGGCTCACGCCCGCTCCACCCGGAGTGTGGCCAGGACGGCATTCACCCGGGGGACGAGCAGGCGGGCCAGGGCCCACGATCCCAGGACCACGTACAGGCAGAACGGCCGACCCGACGCCGTGCAGAAGACCTGCGTCCCGGCGTGGCCGGGGATGGCCCGCTGGAGGGTGGCGGGGTTGAAGCTGTCGGCGTCGAGGCTGCGGGGCAGCGCCCGCGCCGCGTACATCGCCGCGCCCGCGCTCGACGGATGGTCCTCGAGGAGGGCGATGAACACGTCCCGCCCCTTCATCACCTCGACGGCGCCGTTGCCGTAGTCTCCCCGGTCCGGGGGGAGGGGGAAGCTGCCGGCGTGCAGGACGGGGTGGGTCTCCTCGCCCGGGCCGGGCGTCCGCCGGAACACCGACCCCTCCCAGCCGCGGGGAAGGTCGACGCTGAGGCCGAAACGCGAGAGCACGGTCACAGCAGGACCGCCAGCGCGCATGTGCCTGCTGCGGCCAGGGCGCCGAGCGACGCCACCGTGGCCCAGCGGGCAGCCGCCTCGCCGGCCTGGAAGCGGCGCTGGAAGCTCCAGAGCCGGCCGGGCGTGTCCACACCGGCGGTCGCCAGCACGGGGAGCCCCCGGCTGAGACCGAAGGCCAGCCCCACCCCCGCGCCCGCCACCGGCGAGGCGGTCAGCAGCGCCAGCACCCATGCCGCCGGGACGGCGGCCGTGGTGACGATGGTCACGACGCCGAGGCCGAGCTGGAACCCGAAGCCGGCCCCGTAGACCCAGCCCCGGTAGCGAGGCAGCCACCCGTCGTCGACCTGGCGGCGAACCGGCCACGGCGGCCGCCTGCCGCTGCCGTC
>JAOPZY010000200.1 GCA_025963875.1 Actinomycetota bacterium | reverse complement strand
GGATCTGGTCGCCGCGCAGGCCATGGCGGATGTGGCCACCATCGGCATCCTCCAGCAGCGCGCCGTGCAGGAGGCCAGAGTGCTCGCCGAGCAGCTGCAGTCGGCGCTCAACAGCCGGGTGGTCATCGAGCAGGCCAAGGGCGTGCTTGCCGAGCGAGCCCAGGTCAACCTGGACGACGCCTTCGGGATGCTCCGCGGCTATGCCCGCAACCACAACTCCCGCCTGCGCGACGTCGCCGAGGCGGTGATCGCCGGCAACATCGTCATCGATGAGCTACGACGTCCCCGCCGTCGCGAGCCACCGGCGAGCGCCAAGAAGCTCCTGAGCTCCTGACCCGCTGAGCGGGTGTCGGACTTTCTTTGCGAGCCACGTTGCGGAAACCGCAACCTCAAGCACAAAGAAAAGCCAGGCCCCCCGACAGTGGACTTCCTCTAGGTGGACGCTGGGGCAGCGGGGACGGCGACCACGATGCGGGGCAGCCGCACCGTCTGGACCCGATGCCGGGACCCACCGGCCTGGACTGGCCGACTGACGCATGAGACAATTAGGCCTGTACGGTCGGAAGGATCGACCATCTTAGGGGGGACCGCCGGTGGATGGGCCAGGCGTCGGGCAGGCCACGATCCACCTACCGGTAGGGACGGTGACCTTCCTCCTCAGCGACGTCGCAGGCTCGGCGCTGCTCTGGGAGTCGGATCCCGAACCCATGAGCGCGGCCATCGCCCGCCACGACGAGCTGCTCGACGCCGCCGTGGCCCTCCACAGCGGGGTCCGACCTGTCGAGCACAGTGAAGGCGACAGCGTCGTAGCGGTCTTCACCCGCGCGTCGGACGCGCTCGCCGCGGCGCTCGATCTGCAGCTCGCCTTCCACGCGGAGCCGTGGCCGGCGGGCGCGCCGCTCCGGGCCCGCATCGCCCTGCACACCGCCCAGACGCAACTGCCCGACGAAGGCGACTCGTTCGGCCAGGGGCTCAACCGCTGTGCCCGGCTTCGTGCGATCGCCCATGGCGGCCAGGTCGTCGTCTCGGCAACGACCCACGATCTCGTCCTCGACCGGTTGCCCGACGGTGCCGTTTTGGCCGCGCTGGGCACGCACCGGCTCCAGGACCTCGGCCGGCCCGAGCATGTCTTCGAGCTGCGGCACCCCGATCTGCCCGGCGACTTCCCACCCCTGCGCTCGCTCGATGCGTTCCCCAACAACCTGCCGAGCGAGCTGACGAGCTTCGTGGGGCGCCGCCGCGAGCTGACCCAGGTGGGCGAGCTGCTGAGGCGCACGCGGCTGCTGACGCTCACCGGGGCTGGCGGTTGCGGCAAGACTCGGATCGCCCTCCAGGCCGCCGCCGACGCTCTCGACCGCAATCCCGACGGGGCGTGGTGGGTGGAGCTCGCGCGCCTCGAGGACGCCGCGCTGCTTCCCGCAATCGTCAACGGTGCCATCGGCCTGCCGGAGGTGCCTGGTTGGACACCGGTGGACGTGTTCGTCGAACATCTCCGCTCCCGCTCAGCCTTGCTGGTCCTCAACAATTGCGAGCACGTGCTTGCCGAATGTGCCGCGCTGGTCGACTCCCTGTTGCGAGCGTGCCCGTTGCTCACGATCCTGGCGACGAGCCGCGCGCCGCTTGGCGTGCCCGGCGAGACGTCGTGGCGGGTCCCGTCGATGTCCATGCCGGCCGAGCCCCACCGTCAGCCGGCCGAGTCGCTCCGCCAGTGCGACGCCGTGCGGCTGTTCATCGATCGGGCCTTGCAGGTGCGGCCCAACTTTGCGGTCACCGCGGCCAATGCTCCCGCAGTGGCGCAGATCTGCTCCGATCTCGACGGGATGCCGCTCGCCATCGAGCTCGCCGCCGCGCGGGTGCGGGTCCTGGCGCCCGAGCAGATCGCCGGCGGCCTCGCCGACCGCTTTCACATGCTGACGGGAGGCGGCCGCACGGTGACGCCCCGCCACCAGACCCTCGAGGCCTCGATCGACTGGAGCCACGAGCTCCTCAGCCACGGCGAGCGAGCGCTGCTGCGACGTGTGTCCGTGTTCGCAGGCGGCTGGACGCTGGACGCCGCCGAGGAGGTGTGCGCGGGCGACGGCATCGATCGCTCTGCGGTGCTGGATCTCCTGAGCGGGCTGGTGGACAAGTCCCTGGTCACGACGGACGAGGGTGACTCCGAGGTGCGATACGGGTTGCTGAAGACGGTGCGGCAGTACGCGAGCGAGCGTCTCTCGGACGCCGGCGAGGTCGAGACGATGCGCGACCGTCACCTTGCCTACTCTGTCGCGCTCGCCGAGCGAGCCGAGCCGGAGGTCTTCCGCTCCGGTCGGGACGACCCTGCGCTTCGCCGCCTCGCCGACGAGGTACCGAACCTGCGCGCCGCGCTCGAGTGGGCGACGGGGCCCGATGCGGAGGCTGGGCTGCGTATCGCGGCGGCGATGAATCTCTTCTGGCTGTTCGCGGGCCGCTACGGCGAGGGCGAGGCGGCGTGCGCCCGGGCCCTCGATGCCGCGGGCGAGGTGTTGACGCCGCTGCGGGCGTTGGTGCTGACGGGCCGGGCGACGCTGGGGATCTTCCGTGGCGCGTATCTGGACACACCCGGCTGGGCGCAGGCGGCCCTGGAGATCGGTGAGGCGTGCGGCGACCTGGGGGTGCAGGCCCGCGCGTGCGACATCCTCGGTTGCATCGTGGCGGTCTTCGACCCTCCCAGCGGGCGGCCGATCCTCGAGCGCAGCGTGGAGCTGGCGAGACGAAGCGGCGACGACCGGTGCCTTGCGGACGCTCTTCAATGGCTCGCATGGTGCTTGATCTTTCAGGACGAGTTTGATGCCGCCCGCGGGGTACTGGATGACTCCTACGCCACCGCTCGTCGCCTGGGCTACCGGTGGGGCGCCGCCTTGTATTGGCTCTCCCTGGCCCGGATCACCAAGCTCCAGGGCAGGCTCGACGAGTCGCAGCAACTGCTGGAGCGCATGGTCACCGCCAGCGACGAGGTGGGCGACCCCATGACGCGCACCGTGGGGGCCGCCGGCCTCGCCTGGATTGCGCTGGAGCGGGGACAGGCGGAGGTCGCTCGGGAGCTGATCTCCGGGCCACTCGCGCAGGTGACCGAGACCGGGGCGGGCATCGCGATGGGGTTTGCAAACCAGGTCATGGCCAGAGTCGACCTCTTCCATGGGGATCTCTCCGCGGCACGCCGTCACCTCCAGCTCGCCATCGAGTCGGACAGCGCTGCTCTTGCCTACTTCCTTCCCGAACATCTCTCCCTGCTGGCAACGCTGGAGCGCATCGAGGGCAACCCTGGCGCAGCTCATGACCACTTGGACGAGGCGCTCGAGGTGGCCCGGCGAGTGGGCAGCGGGTGGATGCAGGCGTTCGCCGGCCGCACGCTTGCCCGGCTCGCACTAGCGGACGGGGACGCTGGCGAGGCCGAGCGCTGCACGCACGATGCACTGGCTCATCTGCTGCGCGGAAGCCTGGCCCTTGGCATACCCAACTGCTTCGACCTCCTGGCTGCCGTCGCGACCTTCCAGGAGAGCTTCGAGGAGGCAGCCCGCCTCCTCGGTGCCGCAGCCGCCAGCCGGAGGCGGGTCGGCATCGTGCGGTTTCCGCCCGAGCCCGAGTTCTGGACCGGCATCGAGGACACCACGCGCGCCAAGCTTGGCGAGGAGGCCTACCAGGCTGCGTTCTCGGCCGGCGCCGCCCTGGACATGGACGAGGCAGTCGCCTATGCCCGCCGAGCCCGTGGTGAACGAAAACGGCCCTCCATCGGCTGGGACAGCCTGACCCCCACCGAACTCGACGTCGTGCGTCACATTGCCGGTGGTGGTACGAACCGCCAGATCGGTGAGCACATGTTCATCTCGGCGGGGACGGTGAAGATCCACCTCTCGCACGTCTTCGCCAAGCTGGACATCGCCTCCCGCTCCCAGTTGGCCGCTGAGGCGACGAAGCGAGGAATCGCACAAGGGTGAGCTCTCCGCGGGAAGGGAGTGGGGAAGATGGCGCTATTTCCGAGCGAGGTCTGGCTGAAGGAGTACGTCGACAAGATCAACAGCTCGAAGGAGTACGAGGAAGCGGCCGCCACCTGGGAGGGAGACATCTGCTTCATCTTCGAGGCCCAGCCCGACAGAGGTCTGGCCGATGACCTCTGGGCATGGATGGACCTTTGGCACGGCAAATGCCGGGACTCCAAGTACGGCTTGAGTCCCGAAGAGGGTGAGAAGGCACGCTTCGTCATCCGGGCGCCTTATTCGCGCTGGAAGCAGGTCATCACCCAGGACCTCGACCCGATCAAGGGCATGATGTCCGGCAAGCTCAAGCTCAAAGGTGACATCCTCACCATGATCCGCCACGTCAAGGCGGCAAAGGCGCTCGTCAACGTCGCCGGCACGGTCGAAACGGAATTCCTCGACGACCAGGCCTGACCGCAGCCTGGCCGCGCCTAAGGCCTGACCACAGCACCTGTTCGGCCCCGTTTTGGTCCGCCGCGGGGCTTTGCGCCGAAATGGTCCGAATGGCCCATGTGGTGAGCACGGATCCGTGTCGATACCAATGCCGGAGAACCGGACACCCGCGTCGAGCGGTCGACAGGAGAAAGCATCGTGAACCTCAAGTGACAAACCTCACGACGCAGACACAGCAACTCCGTCCCACAAGGCCCATTGCGACGCGCATTCGAGCCATCCTGCCCACCGGCGGCACCCTGGCGGATGACGTCTGGCGGCGTCGTCACTGGGGCATCGTCATCCTGCTCTGGCTGCACGTGCCCGCCCTCTTCATCTTCGCGGTTGCGACCGGCAAGACCCCGGCACACGCCCTGGTCGATGCCGGCGCCGTTGGACTGCCCGCCCTGGCAGCACAGATGACGTTCCACCGGCGCCGGGACAGCACCATCATCGCCACGATTGGGTTGATGACGGCCTCGGCCGTGCTCGTGCACATCTCCGGCGGGATGACCGAGGCCCATTTCCACTTCTTCATCATGGTGGCCGTCGTCGTTCTCTACCAGGAGTGGTGGCCCTTCCTGATCGCCATCGCCTTTGTAGTCATCCACCACGGCATCGTCGGGTCACTGGCGCCACAGAGCGTCTACGGCAACCCCGCGGCCTGGCGTGATCCCTGGAAGTGGGCCATCATCCACGGAATCTCCATCCTCGGCATGAGCGCGTCCTGCATCGTGACCTGGCGGCTGAACGAGGCGTTCCAGCAGGCGACCCTGGATCGGGAGCACAAGCTTGCCGAGGCTCAGCGCGTTGCCGGCGTCGGGAGCTGGGAATGGGACATGCGCTCGGACACCTTTACGCTTTCAGCCGAGCTGTACCGGATCCTCGACGTCAGTCCACAGGAGTTCCAGCACAGCTTTGCCGGGATCGCGGCCCTTTACCACCCGGAGGACCGCGACATGATGACGGGCTACCTCCGCAGGGCATACCGGAGCCTGGAGCCGACGCTGTTCACCGGTCGCACGCTGACCGCGGCGGGGCAGGTGACCTGGATCGAGGTCCGGGCCGAGGTGCAGGCATCGGTCGACGGCACGCCGGTGAAGGTCGTGGGCACGACCCTGGACATCACAGAAAGGAAGCGGGCCGAGGAGAGGCTCGCAATCCTCAACGCCGACCTGGAGCGGCGGGTTGAGGAGCGCACCGCTGAGGCGGAGCGAGCGAACCAGGCCAAGAGCGAATTCCTCTCGCGCATGAGCCATGAGCTGCGAACGCCGCTCAACGCCATCCTCGGCTTCGCCCAGCTCCTGGGTATGGACGAGCTCAGCGCGGACCATGCCGGCACCGTGGACCACATCCTCGCAGGTGGCGGCCACCTGCTCCAGCTCATCAACGAAGTGCTGGACCTCTCCTTCATCGAGTCCGGCCGTTTCGCCGTCTCCGTCGAGCCGATCCCTCTCGGCCAGGTGCTCGATGAGGCATTGGGCCTGCTGGGCCCGCAGGGTGCCGCGCTGGCCGTGTCCCTTCCGCTGGAGTCACCCGTGGGCCAGCATGTCCGCGTGATGGCCGACAAGCAGCGGCTCCTGCAGGTCATCATCAACCTCCTGTCGAATGCGGTGAAGTACAACGTCAAGGGCGGCTCCGTGTCGCTCGCCTGCGAGGAGCGCGACGGTGGCCACCTCCGCGTGTCCGTTACCGATACCGGGCCCGGTATCCCGGCCGAGGACATCCACCGCGTCTTCGAGCCCTTCGAACGTCTCTCGGAGTCGCGCAGCGATATGGAGGGAACCGGTCTTGGCTTGGCAGTTTCGCAGCGCCTGGCAGAGGCCATGGGCGCCGAGTTGGGGCTTCAGAGCGTCGTCGGCAAGGGAAGCACCTTCTGGGTGGATCTCCTCCTGGCTGAAGACGCTGCAGCGAGGCCTCCGGTCGGCTACGTTGCCGGGCAGCCGTCCGTGCACCCCGTGACCGCAGAGCCAGCCGTCGACTCGGGTGTCGATGCAGGGACCGTGCTCTACATCGAGGACAATCCCTCCAACATTCGGCTGGTCGAAGCCATCATGAAGACCCTCCCCAATGTCAATCTCGTGACGGCCGTTTCGGGCCGTGGCGGCCTGGAAGTGGCCACCACGTCCCTGCCAGACCTGATCATCCTCGACCTCGGCTTACCCGACATGCCCGGCGCTGCCGTGCTCGCGAGGCTGAAAGACGATGTGCGGACAGCCGCCATCCCGGTGGTCATCGCAAGCGCCGACGCCACGGAGGCATCGGTGCAACGTCTGCTCGCCGCAGGAGCGAAGACCTATCTCACCAAACCCCTCGACGTGCCCCTGTTCATGACGGTTGTCGCGGGGGCGCTGCGGGAACGAGCGAGCCCTGGCGTCGCCTGACCGGCCGTTGGCAGCACCCAACCGTTTTGCCTACCGAATGGAGATTCCCATGGCAGCCCGAATCCTTCTCGCAGAGGACAACAAGATGAACCAAATTGCCATGCAGTCCCTGCTCGAAAGGTTGGGCTATCAGGTCCTCAGTGTCGCCCACGGGCGTGAGGCCGTCGAGGCGTACGCTGCCGGAGACTTCGATGCCGTCCTGATGGACTGTCAGATGCCCGAGATGGACGGCTTCGAGGCTACGACGCACATTCGCCGCCAGCAGGTTGGCAGCGCCCCTATCCCCATCATCGGTTTGAGCGGTCACGCGCTGCCGTCTGACAGAGACGAGGCCATCGCCCTGGGGATGGATGCCTACCTCACCAAACCGGTGAGCATCCAAGACCTGGTGTCCACGCTCGAGCAGTGGACGTCAGGGGACGACGGGGGAGTCCGCATCCAGCTCGGCAAGGTTTGAGCCAAGACCACTCATTTCTGCGTGTTTTGACGCAAGGTTCGCCCGGACCACCCCCACATCCACCTCCCATATATGCCGGATGGCAGATGTAGTGGCGCGCCACAAGCCCGATGCTTGACCCATCGTCAGCAACGGCTTGGAGGAGGGAAAGCGATGAAGGAAAAGGTCGATACGGCGCTTGTCGAGAAGGCGGAGATCGATGTTGCTTCACGTCAGGTCGGGGGAGCTGATCTTGCCATTGATCTGGCCTTTCTCTACCCCGACACCGTCTTCGTGAGAGAGCAGGGCGGTGAAGGCACCTCTGTTATGAGGCGAGAGGCGGACGGTGCCTGGTACTTCGTCGACTAAGGACGTGACATCCGAGTTATGGGGGACCCACATGAATGCTCGCAGCTCATCGGATTGCCTCGCGGCAGAGATCCTACGTATCGTCTTCCGTCACCGCCGGCTTCGGCACACTGCGGGTGACTGCGTGGCAGATCCTTGCCCAACCTGTCTCGCTCCCCACCTCGAGCGCGTCAAGCGGTTCGTCCTCGCCGGAGAGCCGGTCCACTTCGTGCTCCCTGCCTTCCCGGTGAAGTCACCCAGCCGGCGCAAGACGATCGGGCCACTGCCCGATCTGGCCGAGGAGCTCGCCCTGCAGTTCCTGCAATCGGTCTGCGACGAAGTGGGCGCTGTCCACCGCCCGGGTGCCAGGATCACCATCTGTTCGGACGGGCGGGTATTCAGTGACATCGTCGGCGTCACCGACGAGGCGGTGACCCGCTACGGAGCGGAGATCGCTTCGATCGTCGCGGCCCTGGGAGGGCGCTCCCTCGACTTCTTCAGCCTCGACGACCTCTTCGAAAAGGCCGACTTCGAGACCATGCGCCTCGACCTCGTCGAACGCTACGCCGAGCCCCTCGCGGCGATCCGGGAACGGACCCGGACGGAGGACGCCCACCGCAGCCTGTTCTGCGGGGTCTTGCGCTTCCTCCTCGAAGATCGCATGGGCCAGGGCACCGGGAAGACCAGGAGCCGGCTGCAGAAGGAAGCCAAGGCAGACGCCTACCGGATGATCCAGCGGAGCAATGCCTGGAGCCGCCTCGTCGCCGACCACTTCCCTCATGCGGTGCGCCTGTCCATCCATCCGCAGGAGATCCACTCCGAGAAGATCGGAATCCGGCTCGGCGAGACGCCCGACGCCTGGCTCACCCCGTGGCACTCGGCGGTACTGAGGTCCCAGGAGAGGTTCCGGCTCGTCCACCGTGAAGAGGCGGAAGCCCTCGGAGCGAGGCTCGTCTATCGCTCCGGGCACCCAAGCCACTACGAGCTCGCTGCGTAGCGCGCATCCCACAGACAGGAGGATGGAAATGGAGACGACTGACACGGCACCGGGCATCAACGTCGCAGTGACGCAGTGCCTCCCCTTCGGTGTGGAGGTCACCGCGGAGGGCAGGGACACCGACCTTCACCGCCTACCCGTCTCGCTCCTCAAGCGGTGGGTGGCCGAGCACCGGGTCCTCATCCTCCGAGGCTTCGGGAAGTTCCACGGCTCGGAGTTGTCGCAGTTCTGCGAGCGCCTCGGAACGCTCCAGGTCTTCGAGTTCGGGACGGTGGATGAGCTCCGGGCAAAGGAGAATTCGCGCAACTTCATCTTCACCACCGCCGCGGTGCCCTTTCACTGGGACGGCATGTTCCTCGAAGCCGCTCCCTCCTTCCAATTCTTCTCCTGCGAGGAGGCACCCCCGAGCGACACCGGCGGCCAGACCCTCTTCTCGGACACGACCCGTGTCCTCGCCCGGGCCCCCGCCGCCACTCGACGGCTGTGGGAACAGATCTTCGTCACCTACCGCACCGAGAAGGTCGTCTACTACGGCGGCGAGGTCACCTTTCCGCTCGTGGCCCGCCACCCGGCCAGCGGCGAGACCACCCTCCGGTTCGCCGAGCCGGTCGACACGGATCTCAACCCCGTCTGGAACGAGATCCACGGCCTTTCGCCAGACCAGCACGTCCGGTTTCTGCACGATCTGCGGGAGCGCCTCTACGACCCGGCGGTGTGCCTGGCCCACACCTGGAGGCCCGGCGATGTCGTGATGACCGACAACCACGCCCTGCTGCACGGCCGCCGTGCCTATACCGACCCCGGGCGCAGGCACCTGCGGCGGGTCAACATTCTGTGATCCCTCACGACGTATCGACCGCGGCGACCCGCACGAGACACCCAGCCGTTGGGCTTCACGAACGTGAGGCCATGGTCGAGAAGTTGGGTCACCAAGGCCAGCCAGCGAGCGCCCACCACCCGCCAAGCAAATTCCGGATCCAGCGCCCGGGACGCACATGCCGCGGCGACGCTACCGAGGTGCTCGGGTTGCTCGACGAGGCGGAGCATCGCGGCCGACAGAGCATCGATGTCCGGTACCTGGCCAATGAACAGATCATCCGCGGCCGCATCGCCGGCAGTCGGGATCCACTCCGGCGCCGTTTCCCAGATCTCCCGCAGTTGCGGGTGAGCGGGCAGGATCTGGGCTCCTCCACAGAGCGCATGCTCGAATGCCACAAGTCCCCATCCCTCGCCAGTAGAACTGTTCACGCCCACCTCGCAACACGAGTAGAGCTGGGCCAGGCTGCTGTCCGACCACAACTCCGGCCGCAGTTCCCGCGTGAAGATCACGCTTTGCGTCAGGCCGAGGCGGTTCCGCTCGATACGTAAATCGACGCCTGGACGCTGGAGCTGGCAGTGCAGCACAAGGGTGACCTGGGGGTGACGTGCGGCTACCGCGGCAAATGCTTGAAGGGTTAGTTCCGGACGCTTCCGGTGATCATTGCGATTGGCGTTGAGCACCCACACACCCTCGGAACGATCAGCGCGTTCCGGCGCAAGTTGAACACGTGTTTGCTCGTGGGGCTGTTGACCGCATCGGACGGGGCGGTCAATCGCATGGGGAATCACCACAATCTGGGGCTGGGACTGGCACCCGGGGGCCGGCGCTGCCAGCGCCCCAGCCAGTTCCTTCGCTGCCATGTGCGTGTAAGCCACCACCGCCGTTGCCTGCCTCAGCCCGTCGAGCGGCGCGCCCTCGCGGAAGCGCCCCTCGACGGGCACATAGGCCACGATGACGCCTTCGAATCCGTCGCGGCGCAGGCAGGTGACGATCCAGGCCAGTAGATGGCCCACCCCAACCAGGATCACGACATCCGGATTCGTTGCAGCCGTTACCCGGCCTGCGGCCGTGGTCCGCGTGGGGTCGAAACAGGGATCGTGGTCGTGGCCCGTCCACGGCTCGTGCGTGCCTTCCCGGCCCAACCCCACAACGTGAACGTCGTGTTCAGCGGCGAGTTCGCCGGCGATCCCGCCGCTGATCCGACCAAAACCCGTCCCGCGGCCCGTATGGGAGACGACGAGGATCCGGCACATCGCGGTGCTACGTCACCTTCGCCGCGTACAGCGGAAGCTCGCTTTCGACAGTCTTTGCCCATGGGGAGAGGCTCAGCGGGTCTGGAGGAGGGCCAAGATTCGCATTCAGCTTGCCCATAAAGCCAGAGGAGTTGCTCATCCCCAGAGCGACGACCTGATCCGGCCAGTTTGGATAGCCAGACCAACTCGACTGGCTGACAGGGACGCCGCACGACGCCATCCAGGTCAGCGCGGTCTGGCTCGGTGGGTTGGTGGTTGCACTGAACACCACGGCCGTCCACCAGGTCTGGCCTGAGGAGGCTGTCGCCGCGCTCGCGACCAGGGAGTCGAGGTCGTGGGGATCATTGGAGAGGCTGTTCTCGTTGAAGACCACGACGCCACCCTCGTCGGCCATCACGATCCAATACGACGGCTGAAGGTCCTTCGTGCGCTTCTTCGGTGGCTCGACATCGTTCCCGACGCTGATCGTGCATGCGTTCGAAATCCCCACTGGACCCACGCCGCCCGTTACGAGCGTCCGGCTGTACCCCCGGACGGTCGCGTTCAGATACTTGTCGAGCGCCGCGTCGAGCGCCGCCACCTGAGCAGCCGGGGCGATGTGTGACAGAGGCTGGAGAACGAGCCCGGTCAGCGCCGGCGTCGCGACCACCGAGGCACTCCATTTGGCGACGAGGTCGTTGTAGTTCACCGGCTGGTTGGGGTCGATCGGCGGTACTGCGCCGTCCAGGACATCGGGCGTGCCGCCTGTCACCTCGAGCTTCGCCGTGCGCGAGCTCACCCACGAGCTGTCCATCCTGTTCCAATCAGCGCTGGCCGAACCCGAGGTGTCGACGAACACACTCTTGTACTCGAGACTCATGTTGGCGTGCGCCGTCTTCTTGTCGAATCTCGAACTGCTGGACACGGTGACGGTATAGCGGAGCAGTCCGCCCACCATGGCCGTGCTCACCACGTGCGTGCCGTACTTGATGAAGAACTCGAAGAACGCCCCCTGCGTCGTTGGGTCGAAGGTTCGGGGCAGCGCAGATAATTCCATTTCGAAGGTCGGGTCGAGAGACAGGGCTTGGAGATGTTCGACCGTGACGTTCCAGAAACGGGTGTTGGCCTCCACCAACCCGTAGTAGGAGGCGTCCTCGCCCTGCTTGAGGCTCGAAAAGCTGGCGTCGAACTCACTTGAGAAGCCCCACGCGGACGCCTTGACCTGCGCCTCGCCGGCCCGGTACTCGCTGAACTCCGCGCGAGAAGCAAACATGTTGAAGTTGATGTCGCTGCGGTGGATATCGATCAGGTTGACGTTGGCGGGAAGGAGATAATCGATGCCGCCCTCGCTGACCGTCGTCCCGCCACTCTCGTCAATTGACACGATCCGCTGGGTCACTTTGGAGGGGTCACTCGCGGCCGACACGTCGAACCCGAACCCAAGCACCCCGGCGCCTGGGACGAGGTTGAGATTCGGGCCCCCCGGTACGGTCACAGGTTCGGTGTCCTGGGCCTTGGGATGCCATTCAAGTGGACCCGGAGTGGCTTTCATACTATTTTTTCTCCCTTTCGTTGCCTGGGCGAGCCGCGATCAACCGATTGCCATCCTGGTGGCCCGGGGATTATTGGGCAATAGCCTGATCGAAGCATTTCGGTATAGTCATCCGTTTTTGTCTCGGCTCGCTGTCCAGGCTGAGGTCGAGGATCAGGTGATGAGGTGAGGGACTCGGGGGGCGAGCGTGGGTGGCTCAGCGGCCATAAAGGCCGACAAGGAGGCCCTGTCCAACGATCAGACCCGCCATGGCAGCCTTGACCTGGGGCGCCGTGGCCCCGGAGGCCAACCCCAGCGACCTCGACACGGCGGTCAGCGTGAACCGGTAATGGTGCGGTGCGTTTCCCACCGGCGGGCACGGTGCCTGCCACTGGTTCTGGCTCCGTGAGTTCGCCCCCTGCTTGGCCGCAGCTGGGAGGGAGCTCTCGGCCAGGCTCCGCGTGTCGGGCGGGATGCCGTACACCACCCAGTGCACGAAGCCGCCGGCGACCGGAGCGTCGGGATCCTCCACCAGCAGGGTGAGCTCCGCCGTCCCACCCGGAACGGCGGACCACGCCAGCGGCGGCGAGACGGGGTTGGCGGAGGTGCAGGTGTACTTGACCGGGATCGTCGCCCCGTCGGCGAAGGCCGGGCTCGTGACGGTGATCGAGACGCCGACAGCGCCGGCGGGCATGGCGCCCGAGGGGCTCGTCGCAGGGGCTGGTGGCTTGCTGACGGTGGAGCCGGCACAGGCTGTTGCCGCGACTGCCGCCAGAACCGATGCGACGAGCGCCTTCCTCATCGGGCGTCCATTCTCAACGTCCTTGAGTATATTCTGTTGTAGAACACCGCTTTTTACTCACAGACATTCTTCGCCTCTGGTCGTGCTGCGCTCAGGAAAGGCACGCCGTGGCCGGCACCGTTGAGGCGAGTCACATGTCCGAGCCACGGCGGATGCCCCCAGTCATGCCGCATGTCCTTGTCCTGTTCGGAGCCACGGGTGACCTGGCGCGGCGAAAGTTGCTGCCAGGGCTGCTCCACCTGATCCAGGCGGGTTTGCTGCCGGAGTGCCAGATCGTGGGCACCTCGCTCGAC
>JAOPZY010000196.1 GCA_025963875.1 Actinomycetota bacterium | reverse complement strand
GGTCGACCTCTTCTGGGATGAGAAAGGTGAGGGCTTCTTCTCCACGGGCATCGACCACGAGGCGCTCCTCGTCCGCCAGAAGGAGCTGATCGAATCGGTGACCCCGAGCCCCAACGGCGTCGCCGCCCTGCTGCTCCAGAAGATGGCGATCATCACCGGCGACGAAGCACAAGCCGGACGGGCCCGGCAGGTCCTGCGCCTCGCCCGGACCCTGATGGAGCGGGCGCCGCAGGCCGCCCCGTCCTTCCTCTCCGCTCTTGACTTCCATCTCGGCCGCCCGAAGGAGGTCGTCATCGTGTCCGGGGCCGACGCCGCCGGGGGCAACGCCGAGCCGCTTTTGCGCGCGGTCTGGGACCGCTTCCTGCCCAACCGGGTCCTCGCCGGCGCACCGCCGGGCATCCACTCCCCCCTGCTGGAGGGAAAGCTCCCGAGGGGTGGGGTGCCGACTGCCTTCGTCTGCGAGGGCTATGCCTGCCGGGCCCCCACGACCGATCCCAAGGAGCTGGCCCGCCTGCTCGACGCCTGAGCTCGACGCCTGGGAAAGGAGGCCGGCGGTGGAGAAGGCCGACTGGACGAAGTCGCCGCCAGAGTTGGTCGAGGTCTTCGAGGCCGTGTTCCCCGGGCCACCCGCCGTCGCCCGGCAGATGTTCGGCTACCCGGCGGGGTTCGTGAACGGCAACATGTTCATGGGCCTGCACCAGCACAACATGGTGCTGCGCTTGCCCGACGGCCCGAGGGCCGAGCTGCTGGCGATGGAGGGTGCCGCTGCTCGCCGCCCCGGAGGGCAAGGCAAGGGCCAAGCCGAACTGAGGAGAAAAAGTGGCGTTATCCGCGTAAAAAACTCCTCAGTTCCTGGATCCTCCTACCCCGAGGCCAGGTCGTGGTACAGGTCGACGACGAGGCGGTCGATGTTCTGGATCATGTCCCGCTCCTCGGTCTGGCTGTCGTACACGAGGATGGCGCAGTTGTTGTTGTTCGAGGCGTTGGCAAGACCGTTGAGGTACTTGTAGCAGGCGGACTGGTACGCCGAGGTCTTGGAGGCAAAGCCGGCGGCGCAGACGTCGTAGCCGATGTCCGATGGCGTCTCGGCCTCGACGAAGTCGGTGAACTCGGCGATCAGGCCGTCCATCCCAGCGCTTCGGGCCTTCTGGGGCGTCACCTTCAGCAGCTTGAAGATGTCCGCCAGCCGCTTCACCTGGCCGGCCGAGACCTGCTGGTAGTTGGCGAGCAGCTGCTGGAGCTTCAGGGAATGGACCTGGGGCACGATCTTGCCGAGGACCTCGGCGGTCTTCTCCTCCGCATCGGTCAGGGCCGCCAGCTCATGCTCGAAGATCTCCCGTGCCGCCGCCTGGTCCACCATGGTGCGTCCCCTTTCCCATCCGTTGAGCGATAGCCTCCGGGATTATCCACCAGCCCCGCCGCACGAGTAAGGTTGGGCCAAATGCCTGACAGCTATGTGGTCGTCGTCGAGATACCCGGTGGCAGCCGGAACAAGTACGAGTACGACCACGAGTCCGGCGCTATCTTCCTCGACCGCCGCCTCTTCACCGCCACCCGATACCCGACGGACTACGGCTTCTTTCCCGAAACCCTTGCCGAGGACGGCGACCCCCTGGATGCCCTCGTCCTGGTGTCGGACCCGACGTTCCCCGGATGTCACATCCGCGTCCGGCCGATCGGCATCTTCTGGATGGAGGACGAGAAGGGGCCGGACGCCAAGGTCCTCACGGTCCCCATGGGCGACCCCGTCTTTGGGCGCATGTCCTCCATCGAGGACCTCGAACCCGAGCAGCGCAAGGAGATCGAGCACTTCTTCACCATCTACAAGGACCTCGAGCCAGACAAGCGGACCTCGACCCGTGGCTGGAGCGGCGCAGAGGAGGCCCGGGCCGCGATCGAGGACGCCCGCCTGCGTGCCCAGAGCGAAGGCATTCAGCACTCCAGCGTAAGAAATCCGTAAAAGGCGCCTGCCCGGACCCGGGGCCGCCGGTATCCTCCTCTTGTGATTTCCGGTCATGCGCACCGGGCCTCCCGCATCCGCTCGGCTCCGTAGCCTCAGCTTCCCGGGAATGCCCTCACGATCCAGGAGTGCTCCCGTGGCGATGCCCCGGACGTTCCCTCAACGTGTCACCCTCGGGCGGCCAAAGCAGTCGGCGCTCGACGTGCTCATCGGCGCCGCGGTCATCGTTGCGCTGTATTCGCTCATCCGGGTGGGCCGCGGCGCCACACTGACGATCGTGCCCGGGTCGACCCAGATCTCGACCCGGGCCATCGACCTCCCGTACTACGCGGCGCGCAGCCTCCTGCGGATGTTCATCGCCCTCGCCGCCTCCACGGCGTTCTCGCTCGGCTACGGCTACGCGGCTGCCCGGAGCCGCCGCCTGGAGAAGGTGCTGCTCCCGCTCCTCGACATCCTCCAGTCGGTGCCGGTGCTGGGATTCCTCGTGGTGATCGTGTCATTCTTCCTGTCGCTGTTCCCCAACTCCTACGTCGGCGTCGAGCTGGCCTCGATCTTCGCCATCTTCACCGCGCAGGCCTGGAACATGACCTTCAGCTTCTACCACTCGCTCATCACGCTGCCCCACGAGTTCGACGAACTCTCCCGCAGCCTGCGGCTCACGCGCTGGATGCGGTTCTGGAAGATCGAGGTCCCCGCCGGGGCCATCGGGTTGGTGTGGAACGGGATGATGAGCATGGCGGGGGCATGGTTCTTCCTGTCCGCCTCCGAGGCCATCTCCAGCAACGGCCACAGCTACCCGCTCCCCGGTGTGGGGTCCTACGCCGCAGCGGCCATCGCCAGGGGTGACCTCCGGGGCGTCGGCCTCGCCATCGCCACCATGGGCGTCCTGGTGGTCGGGGTGAACTTCTTCTTCTGGCGCCCTCTGACCGCGTGGGCCGAGCGTTTCAAGATGGAGCAGTCCGAGTCGGCGGACCGGCAGCGGTCCGTACTCCTCGAGATGCTGCAGCAGTCGCGCTGGCCGCAGCTCGCCGGCCGGGCCCGCCGCAAGGTGGCCGGCTCCCTCGGGCGGGCGATGGCGGTGCTCGGGCGGGACGACGAGCCCCTGGCCGCCGCGGCGCCCGGCGGCCGAGCCGCCGACGTGGCCTTCGTCGTCCTCGTCGGCGCCGTCACTGCGTTCGGGCTCTGGAGGCTGGTCTCCTACACGGTGTCGCACTCGGGGCTCGGCGTCTACGCGACCGCCCTGGGGCTGGGGTTCCTGACCTTCCTGCGCGTGGCGTTCCTCGTGGCGGTCTCCACCCTGATCTGGGTCCCCGTCGGGGTCAGGATCGGCGAGTCCCCCCGCCTGGCGCGCACCGCCCAGCCGGTCGTGCAGGTCCTGGCGAGCTTCCCCGCCAACTTCCTCTTCCCCTTCGCAACGCTGCTGTTCATCCATACCGGCATCAGCCTGAACTTCGGGGCGGTGCTGCTCATGGCCCTTGGCTCGCAGTGGTACATCCTGTTCAACACCATCGCCGGCGCCATGGCCATCCCCACCGACCTGCGGGAGGCGATGGACAACCTGCGCGTCACCGGGTGGCAGCGCTGGAGGCGGCTCATCATCCCGGGGATCTTCCCCTTCTACGTGACGGGAGCGATCACCGCGTCGGGCGGGGCGTGGAACGCATCGATCGTGGCGGAGATCGTGACTTTCCGGGACAGGACCCTGACCGCGAAGGGGCTGGGGGCCTACATCGCGCAGGCCTTCTCGGCCACCGACCCGGGACACGTCGCCCGGGTCCTTGCCGGGGTCGCGGTGATGAGCCTCTACGTCGTGGGGGTCAACCGGCTCGTCTGGCGGCCCCTGTACGGACTTGCCGAGCGCCGGTACAAACTTGACTAAGGAGGTGCTGTCAGTGGCAACGACGATAGAGGAGCCAGTGCCGCTGATCGTGTGCCGCGGCCTCACCAAGACCTTCAAGACCCCCGACAGCGAGCTACCCGTCCTCGACAACATCGACCTCGAGGTCCTCGACGGCGAGATCCTTGCGCTGCTCGGCAAGAGCGGCAGTGGCAAGTCCACCCTGCTGCGCTGCATCGCGGGCCTCATCGCCCCGTCGAGCGGGACGGTGACGTTCCGCGGCAAGCCGGTGACGGGCCCCAACCCCGGCACCGCGATGGTCTTCCAGAGCTTCGCTCTCCTGCCGTGGCTCACCGTCCAGGCCAACGTCGAGATCGGCCTGGAGGCGAGGGGCGTGCCGGAGGCCGAGCGGGCCACCAAAGCGCGCCGGGCCATCGACCGCATCGGGCTCGACGGCTTCGAGTCGGCGTTCCCCAAGGAGCTCTCCGGCGGGATGCGCCAGCGGGTGGGCTTCGCCCGGGCGCTCGTGGTGGAGCCCGACGTGCTGCTGATGGACGAGCCGTTCAGCGCGCTCGACGTGCTCACCGCCGAGAACCTCCGCGGCGAGCTCCTCGAGTTGTGGCAGACCCACGACTTCCCCATCAAGTCGATCCTGATCGTCACGCACAACATCGAGGAGGCGGTGCTGCTTGCGGACCGGGTTGTCATCCTCGGGTCGAACCCGGGGCGCATCCGCAAGACGCTCGGCGTCGGGATGCCGCGCCCGAGGGACCGGCGGGCACCCGACTTCGAGGCTCTTGTGGACGAGATCTACGGGATCATGATCGGCCGGGAGGAGCAGCACCCGGGCGCCGCCCCCGTCGAGGAGGAGCAGGCCATCCATGCCCGCAAGCTCACGCCGGCCCAGGTGCCGATCCCGCACGCCTCCATCGACGGCCTGTCGGGGCTCGTCGAGATCCTGCACCAGCTGGGCGACGAGCTCGACCTCGCCGACCTCGCCGACGAACTGCGGCTCGAGGTCGACGACCTACTCCCCCTCGTCGACGCGCTGGTGCTCCTCGGGTTCGCGGAGGTGGAAGGTCCTCGTGTGCGGCTCACGGTCGAAGGCATCGGGTTCGGGGGGGCGGACATCCAGGAGTCGAAGCAGATCTTCGCCCGGGCCGCCATCGACCGGGTCCCGCTGATCCGGGTGATCCGGGCCGGCCTGGAACGCGCCGCCGACGGGTGCCTGCAGGCCGGGTTCTTCCGGGACATCGTGCGCCGTAGCTTCGGCGAGGAAGAAGCCACCGAGCAACTTGAGATCGCCGCCCAGTGGGGACGCTACGCGGAGCTGTTCGAATACGACGCAATAGCGCGGCAGTTCTGCATCGCGCGGGAAGCGGGCGAGGCCGAGCAGGGCGCCGCGTGAGCCGTCGGTGGGGCGCCTCCAGGCACCCATCGGCCCCGGAACGGCATGAAGAAAATGTTAAGGTTGAGGCACGGGCTTCCGATCATTTTGGTTGGAAACTCGCCACTATTGCGACTACCGGGGGAGGTGAGGCGGATGCCCGCAGGCGATATACCCCATAGTCCCGCGCGCCGCTTCGGTACGTCGCTGCGGCCCGCTTCCTAAAGGCCCTCTCTCCCTCCGGGTGACGGGGCCGCCCTCCCCCCGTCCATCGCCGGCCTTTCACCGCTTCTCTCTGCGGCCGGCCCACTCTGGAGGTGAGCGATGTCCCGTATTCCGCCCCTTCCGGGGCGCCGGGTTCTCCAGCACTACCGCGAGGGTCGCAGTCAGCGTCTCACGACGCTGAAGGCCATCCGTGAGTCCCTGGTGTCCGTGGCCGGGCTCGTCGGCCGACCGGTGCGCAACCAGAAGGGGGCGGAGATCGGCGACGTCACCGACGTGGTGGCGAAGTGGGGCGGCTCGGACGACTATCCTCCCGTGACCGGACTCGTCGTCCGGGTCGGGCGGCGGGATGCCTACGTGCCCTTCGACCAGGTGGACAAGCTCGACTCCGACCAGATCGTCCTCAACTCCGCGCTCCTCGACCTCCGGGACTTCGACCGCCGGGAGGGCGAGGTGACCCTGGTCCGTGACGTGCTCGACCACCAGCTCGTCGATGTTGACGGTGTCAAGGTGGTGCGCGCGGCCGACCTCTACCTTGCGCCCGTCTACGACTCGCTGCGCCTCGTCGGCGTCGACGTCAGCGCGCAGTCCCTCCTGCGCCGTCTCGGGCCGGCACGGTGGCGGACCCGGCCGACGCCCGACAAGGTGATCGACTGGGCGGCCATCCAGCCGTTCGGCACGCCGACCGGCCCCAACGGCGACGTCAAGCTCCGCACCCCCCACCACGGGCTGCGCCGCCTCCGCCCCGGTGAGGTGGCCGACCTCCTCGAGGACCTCGGCCGGAGCGCCCGCCGGGAGCTGCTGTCGGTCCTTGAACCCGAGGCTGCGGCCGACGCCCTGGAGGAGATGGAGCCGCGCGAGCTCAATGCGCTGCTCCAGGAGGCCCCTCCCGAGGAGGCCGCCGGCCTGGTGGCACGGATGGAGCCCGACGAGGCGGTCGACGCCCTGCGGGAGCTGGAGCAGGAGGACCGCGACGAGCTCCTGGGGCACATGCCGCCGGCCACCGCCAACCGCCTGCTGCGCCTGCTCGACTACCCGCACGACTCGGCCGGCGGCCTCATGACGACCAACCTCGTGCTGGTCACCCCCGACGAGACGGTTGCCGCGGTTCGGCGGGGGCTCCGGGACGCCCAGGAGCACCGCAGCGACATCGACGCCGTGATCGTGGTCGACGAGCAAGGGCGCCTGCTCGATGACGTCACCCTCTACGAGCTGTTCGTCGCCGAGCCCGACGCCAAGATGGCCGAGCTCATCCGCCCGCCGGCGCCGGTGACGATCCACCCCGAGGCGACGTCGGAGGAGGTCGTGAGCGCCCTCATCGAGAACCGCGGCTCCTCGTTGCTTGTCGTCGACTTCGAAGGCCGTCCGCTGGGGCGCATTCTCGCGGACGACGTCGTAGACTCCCTCATGCCCGATCAGGATCGCCGGCACTTCCCCAAACTTCCGGCGTGAGCCTTTTTTGGACTCCACCGACCCTTCGCTGCCGGGACGTACCGCCGACCGGCTGACCGGCGAGCGTCCACGGCCGCGGCGACGCCGGCGGCTCATGCGGTACATGATGGTCCTCGGACCGGGCCTGATCGCCGCCAACGCCGGCAACGACGCCGGCGGCGTCGTGACCTACGCCTCTGCGGGAGCGCAGTTCCGCTACCGGGTGCTGTTCCTCATGGTCCTCATCACCGTGGCGCTCGTCATCGTCCAGGAGATGGCCGCCCGGCTGGGGGCCTACACCGGGCAGGGTCTCATGTCGCTGATCCGCGAGGAGTTCTCGCTGCGGGTGGCCACCTTCGCCGTCGTCTGCCTGATCGTCGCCAACCTGGGACTCGTGGTCGCCGAGTTCGCCGGCATCGCGGCGGCACTGGAGATCTTCGGCGTCCGGCGGTATCTCTCGGTACCGGTCGCAGCGGCGGTGATCTGGGGATCGGTGGTCTTCGGCTCCTACCGCTACGCCGAGCGGGTCTTCCTGCTGCTGTCGCTGGTGTTCTTCGCGTACCCGATCGCCGCCGTGCTTGCCCACCCCGACTGGCATCAGGTCGTCTCCGACTCCTTCCTCCCGCACTTCACGGCAACGAGGGCCTTCCTGCTGCTGGCGGTGGCCCTCGTGGGCACCACGATCACGCCGTACATGCAGCTCTACCAGGCGGCCGCGGTGGCCGATAAGGGCACCGGGTCAGACGACTACAAGATCGTGCGCGTCGACGCCATCGCCGGCTCCATCTTCTCCAACGTCATCGCAGCATCGATCATCGTCGCCACCGGCGCCGCTATCGGCGGCAGCGGCCCCCTCACCTCCGCGAAGCAGGCGGCCAGGGCGCTGAAGCCCGTTGCCGGGGCGGCCGCCGAAAAGCTGTTCGGCATCGGCCTCCTGGGCGCCTCGGCGCTGGCGGCCGCGGTCGTGCCGCTGTCGACCGCCTACGCCCTGGCCGAGGCGGTCGGCGCCGAGCGGTCGGTATCCCGCAAGTTCTCCGAGGCGCCCCTGTTCCTCGGCCTCTTCACCGGCCAGGTCGCCCTGGGGGCCCTGCTCGCCCTCAAGCCCGGGAACCTCGTCAACCTGCTGATCGGCACGCAGGTCCTCAACGGGCTGATCACGCCGATCGTGCTGGCGTTCATCCTCACCCTGGCGAACCGGCGCAGCCTGCTCGGCGAGGCGGCCAACGGCCCGGTGTTCCGCGCCGTTGCCTTCCTCTGCGTCTGCGCCGTGGGTGCGCTCTCCCTCGTGGTGTTCGGCCAGACGCTGCTCGGCTGGTTCGGGTTGGCTTAGAGGCCTCCCCCCGAGGTGCGGAAGAAATCCCGCGTCTACGCGGGAAAAGTTCCGCACCTACCTCGTGACTAGGGCAGGCTCCCGGCCGAGAAGTGGTCGATGGCCCAACCCCGGCCGTCGTCCCAGGACTCGATCCCGGCACGGCCCCTGGACAGCGGCGAGGCGTCGGTCCAGGTGAGGTTCCAGTCTGTGGGCTCGGCGGTCCCGGCCTTCCACGCCTTGACGGAGACCACCCCGCCCTGGATCCTCATGCGCTCCCAGTAGGCGGTCCCGTTCCTGGCGGGGAAGGCCACATTGGCGACCCTGGTCTGGGTGCCGCCGACCACCTTCATCACGTTGAGCTCGGGCTTGCCGTCCGGCGAGTCCAATCCGCCGACGTAGTAGTTGCCGGCATCGATGAAGCCGGCCAGCAGGTGACCGCAGTCGTTGGCGTAGTCGTGGGAGGTGTAGCGGGCGACGACCTCGGTGCCGCCGGCCGACGCCGACCCGAGCGTCGCCCGGAGGAGGTCCATCGAGTTGCTGCCGTTGACCAGACCCCTGCCAGCCGTGTTGCCGGACACCGAGAGCAGGTCGCTGCTGCCCGACTGCACCGACCAGGCCTGGCCGTCGGACGCCGTGCCCCATCCATTGGAGATCGAGCGGGCGGCGAAGGTGTCCTGGGCGAGGACCGTGCCGTCCGCCGTGGGGGTCCCGCCGCCCGGCGGGGGCGGTGGAGGCGTGGGGCTCGGGGTGGGAGAGGGCGAAGGCGTCGGCGACGGAGAGGGGGTCGGGGATGGGTTGGGGGTCGGGGATGGAGAAGGGGTGGGGCTCGGGGACGGCGTCGGAGAAGGAGAAGGGGTGGGAGATGGAGAGGGAGTCGGGGAAGGGCTCGGGGACGGCGTCGATCCGAAGAAGTCGCTCATCGGGCTGGCGCTCGAGTCGTTGCTCGTCAGCGGAGCCAGCCCCCACGAGGCCTCGACGGTCTTGAGCAGCGAGTAGTGGTCGTAGGAGACGCTGGACCGGAAGCCCGGCTGGACGCCCTTGCCGATGACGAGGGCCGCCACCTGGTTGCCGCCGTTGTCGTCCTCGTCCCAGGTGATGAGCACCAGGGAGTTCTGGTTCTGGTAGGCGGGCGAGTTCAGGATCGCCGGCAGGTTCTGCGACAGCCACTGGTCGCCGGTGGCGACCGAACAGTCGTGGGTGTCGTGGCACATGTCCGGCGTGATCCACACGTAGTTCGGCGTGGTCGCTGCGGAGGCGAGGTCGGAGCTCAGGTTCGCGTAGGGCACGACCTTGGCCGCCTCGGCGGGGTTGTTGCGGATGTCGTC
Source organism: Actinomycetota bacterium (assembly GCA_025963875.1). Lineage (GTDB taxonomy): Bacteria > Actinomycetota > CADDZG01 > JAHWKV01 > JAOPZY01 > JAOPZY01. The sequence continues at coordinate 604 of JAOPZY010000196.1, read as the reverse complement.
GAAGTAGATGAAGGGATCGTGCTTCTGCATGTAGGGGTAGGCGTCACCGACGAACCCGGAGCTCGGGATGGACTCCTGGTAGCTCTTCCAGGTCCGCCCCGACGCCTCGACGCGGTCGACAGCGATGTTCGGCTTGGATTGGAAGCACCCCGTGCAGTCGCTGCTGATGCCGAAAGTCGAGCCACCGGCCAGGGCCAGGTAGTTGGGGAGGCTCGGGTGCGAGACCGCGGAGTAGTTGGTGGCAAGCCCGTACTGGGAGGCGAGCCCGTTGATGTACGGCGCCTGGGATGTGTTCCCGATGACCTCGTCGTAGTTGTGGTTCTCCATGACGATGGTGAAGATGTGGTCGAACGTCGGGACGGATCCTGCAGCCGGGCCGGCTGCCGCGAGCAACGGCAGTGAGGCGGCGGCGACTCCCATGGCGACGGCGAGGAGCAGAGGGCGTCGGATCCACAACGCGCTGCGATCAGGCACGGATGACCTCCTGGTGAGTGCTGAGCGGGCACCGTAGGACGACTGCCTGGGGTCTCTGTGACGGGAAAGTGACGGGACCGCGAATATTAGACGAAAATTATGGGAACTTCAAGTAATTTTGTGCCAACCG
>JAOPZY010000186.1 GCA_025963875.1 Actinomycetota bacterium | reverse complement strand
CTGGCTGTTTTCGACGCTGCTGCGCTCGCACTTCGAGCACAACGAGCTTCCCTGGTCGGACGCATTCATCAATGGTTGGGTGCTCGACCCCGACCGGAAGAAGATGTCGAAGTCCAAGGGCAATGTCCTGACGCCGGCGGCGTTGATCGACGAGTACGGTGCCGATGGCATCCGCTACTGGGCGTGCCGGGGCGGCCCGGGAACGGACACAGCCGCCGACCCCGCTCAGATGAGGGTCGGACGCAGGCTCGCCATCAAGGTGCTCAACGCAACGAAGTTCGTGCTCGGCCTCGGTGCCGAGGCAGATCGCTCGGCACTCGTGACTGAGCCGCTCGACAGGTCTCTGTTGGCGCAGCTGGCTTCTGTGGTCCGAGAAGCCACCACATCTTTCGAGACGTATGAATATAACCGGGCGCTTGAGGTAACCGAGGTGTTCTTTTGGAAGTTCTGCGATGACTATCTTGAGCTTGTGAAGACTCGGGCATACGGAACGGACGAGCCAAGCGCTTCAGCGCGTTCCACACTCGCTGCGGCGCTCTCGACATTCCAGCGACTCTTCGCCCCCTTCCTGCCCTTCGTGACAGAGGAGGCGTGGTCGTGGTGGCAGTCCGGTTCCGTTCACCGGGCCAGTTGGCCGGCAGCCCAACCCTTGCTGGATGCTGCGCGCGGCGGAGACCCACTCGTACTGGAGGTTGCGGCCGAGATCCTGTCGGCTGTCCGGAAGGCCAAGACGGCGGCCAATCTTTCTCTCCGAACAGAGGTCGCTACGGTGACGGTCGTCGACACGGAGGGACGCATCCAGGCGCTCCAAGCGGCCGAGCGCGATGTCCGGGAGGCCGGCCGTATTGAAGAGTTGATCCTCTCGGTGGGAGAGCCGGCGATGAGTGTGCAACTCCAGATCGATCGAGCGGCGGGTTTGGGGGCTCCGAGTATCTAGCTCACGCTTCCCTCACGAGACCTGCAGCTCTCGGTACAGTTCCTCGAAGTCCCGCACCGATCGGGCATGAGGGGCGCCGGCAAGTCGTCGCCGAAGGAACTGGACTCGTTCCCTTGAGCGGGAGGAGTTGACTCGTGTCGAGAGGATGAGCGCCCGAGTCGCTTGCGCAGCAGCTTGATCGATGTCCTCGGCCTGCACGTAGCCCTCCGCCAGCCAGCTCGTATACAGCACGCTTTCACGGACGCGGTCCTCGCTGTAGTGATCGAGGACGCTGCGAAGAAGTGGTTCGGCCTGTCGAGGTCGATGGAGCTCCGTGTAGCACCGTCCGGCCATCACATCTATCTCGTCGCGATCGAGCCAGTAGACCCAGGGCGGATCATCGGCTGGATTGCGGTGCTCATAGGCAAGCTCCGCCTCATCCAGAGCCCTTTGAGTCTGGCGGAGCTCGCCTGCTCGCGCATGAGCCCAGGCAATGCGCTCCTGCAAAAGGGCTTGCGTCGCCGCCGACGCTCGGTGCCGAGCACCGGCGTATGCCGTATGGGCGAGCAGCACGGCCTCACCGAGATTCCCGACATTGCTGTAGAGATAGCTCAACGATGAGATCAGGTTGGCTGCGAGGGCCGCGTTGTCGGCCTCGTGAGCGGCATGAATGCCGGCCGCATAGTAGCGCTGAGCCATGACAGGCAGGCCGGCGTCTGCCGCCGTCCACCCCGCCAGCTGACAAAGTTCACCAACCGCGGTGAGAAACCGCTTCCCGAGCAGTTCGCTGTACCCGGCCTCTTTGAGGATGGAGACGGTGGTGCGGAGCTCCTTCGCGACCAATGCATACAGGTCGTTTCCCCCGATGAAATCGTCCATGTGCCGAAGCTGTTCCACCCGTTGCTCGACCGTCCGGGTGAGCCCTTCGCCAATCTGGCGACCCGCACGGGTCTCAACGATCTGAGGTGGTTCCGTCACCAGCCACTCGTGGGCCAGACGAACCGCCAGGGCTGGCGTCGCCACCAACGCGTCGTCGGACGTCACCATGTCGAGCACCGACGCCGCTCGTTTGCTGGCGAGCGGGTAGCTCCCGACGGGACCATCCTCTGACCGGGGTTGAGCCGGCTCCTCCGGCGCTTGGGCAAGCCGTTGCTCGGGGAGCTTGAACCACAGCAGGGAGGTCGGGATGTGGAGGACGCGGGCCCACTCGATCAGCCTCTCCAGGTCCTTGATCGGCGGCCCGCTCTCGATGCGGCTGAGCTGAGCCTGCGTGATACCCACCCACCCGGCGACGGTCTCCTGCGGGAGGGGACGTCCGTGGAACGGGTGATTCCGGTAGGCGGCGACGACGCGCCCCATATGCCAGGTCGCCAAGGAGTCCCGCATGCGGTCGGTGGCCCAGAACTTGGCTGGCACCTCTGGTGACCGCACCACCAGGTCGCGCGCTTTCGCCTGACAGGCGCCGCACCGACTGCTCGGATTGTCACGCGCCAGGCGCGTCCCGCAATCGCAGTAGCGCGCACTTTTCGTGTTCACGGCTCTGGCCTGGCCCCCTATGGGTGTCCTGCCTCCTGGTGCCGAGTCTAGCCACCTGCGCGGTCCCCGAGGCAAGAGCGTATGCGCCGGATGCATGCCGCTCATACGCCGGGAGGTGGCCTCCTCTCCCGGCCTCGCCGAAAGTTGGCCGCATGACTAACCGCTGCGTCTGGCCCGCCAATTATCGAAACTCGTGCCAGCGACCCGCCTGCCTGGGCTCCATCTGCTCTGAGCACATGACTTTGGTGCATCGCCGCGCCGGCAGGCTGGACTGCGCCTGGCCCGGATGCGACCGGCGAGCCTGGGACCGCAAGGGTCTTTGCTCCTTTCATTGGGATGTGGCATTGGGCGTGATTGATCGCTGAAGGCGGGCAGGGGCCTGGGACCGGTCAAGTGGCTCTGGTTCGGCCGCACCGGTTACCGGTTCCGGGCCCTCCGCCGCACGACGGACAGCCCGGCCCCAGCTACGGCGGCGAGAGCAAGGAGGCCCGCAGTGCCCCCCAGCACCCACGGCGAGCTGCTGCCCATGAGTCCCGCGGCGAGGAAGGTGGGGGTGTTCGTGACCTTGACCGGGCGCTTCAGGGTGCAGGTCGGCGGGGATGTCTGGGGCCCATCCGGGGTGGTGACGTCGACGGAGAGGCAGAGGGTCAGGACGTGGGCACCCGGCCTGAGCGGCGTCACGGTCCACTGCCACACGGCAAGGTTGGTCCCCACCACTGCCTGCTGGGCCGGCGTGGTGGCGGCGATGCGGAAGTCGGGGCTCTCCAGTGTGGCCGCCATGAGATTGCCGGGCTTCAGCGGTAGGGCGGCGGAGCCCGTGAGGTGCTGGTTGAGTGCCGACGCCAGGGCGTCGGGCTGGCTGACGCGCGCCTCGACGAGGCGCGAGGTGTGGGGGCGCATGACCGGGCCGGGATCGAACGACACGTAAGAGGCCCCGAGGCCGGACAGGGCTCCCGCCGCCAGGACCTTCGGATCCGGACCGGTCGGGCGCGCCACCGGCGTGGGCGAGGGACCCGGTGCAGGGGGTGGGGGCGCCGGTTTCGGGGGCGGAGGTGGCGGATGGGTCGCAGCCGGCTTCGGCGCTGCCGGTGTGGGGGTGGGCAGCGTTGGCCGGTAGCCGGGCACCCATGCCACGCCTCCGGGCGCTGCCTGGTCGTTGATGTGGAGGAAGGCGTCCGCCCCACGGGACGAGATCGTCCGGGTGTCGTAGGTGCCGTCGAGGAAGTTGTTGTACTCGCCGATCACGGCGCTGCCGTCGGGGTTGAGGGAGAGCACGACGGCGACGTGGCCGAGCCCGTCGTCCACCTCGGTGCCCCACCAGGCAACGGCTCCGATCGTGGGGTAATTGGTGACGTTGGGTGGAGGGATCTGATCCTTCCATTGCGAGGCGTTGCCGTGCACCGCCCGGGAGTCGAAACCCAATTTGACCGCCACGTAGTCCGTGCAGTTTCGGTACCCGAATCCACGCGGCGAGATCGTGGTGGGACCGTCCACGGACTCCTGCCCGGCGGATAGCGTCGAGGGCGTCGGGCCCCAGTCGAAGTCCTGACACCATTTTGTGTGCGGCGGGCCGGACGAGGCCTGGGGGGACCACTCGCAGGGCATGTCCGCGTTGGGGTAGCCCCCCGTATCGGCTGTTGCCGCACCAGCCGGCAGCAGGAACGGCAGGAACGCGGCCATCGTTGCGACCACGCCCGCTGCCAGGGCCCGGCGTCCGCGCATCTCTCCCTCCCCACCCTTGCTCGCCTTGCTCGGGCCGCCTCGCGAAGAAGGCATTATCGCCTCTTGCGACATTCGGGTCCGTGCGCTTCCGGCACTGCCCATTCCGCTACCGCAGTCATTCCCCGGAGGATATCGAACATCAGTTCGTTTGCGTTGCAGCAGCGCTCGGCGGACCCCCGAATTACACAACTGTAAGTCCTATCTACACCTGTTTTTGCCGTTGAAAATGTTGACTGGTGGTGGATAGTGGCGTAGGGTGGGGCGCCGTGGGGGGTTCTCTCCACGGAAGGCATTCCCAAGGCATCAGACCGGAAGGCGAGTGGAGCGGACCAGTGCTGCTTGGCGAGTTTCGTCACTCCTTGGACTCCAAGGGGAGGGTCTTTCTCCCGTCGCGCTGGCGGGAGGAGCTGGGCGAGACCGTGGTCATCACGCAGGGCCTCGACCGGTGCCTGTTCCTCATGGGAAAGCCGCGGTTCGAGGACTGGGCACAGCGATTCGACGAACTGCCGGTGGAGCGCAAGGATGCCCGCGCCTACAGCCGGATCTTCTTTGCCAAGGCCTCCGAGGAGCAGGTGGACGGGCAGGGGCGCATCACCATCCCCGCCAACCTGCGGGAGCTTGCCGGTCTGGGCAAGGAACTCGTGCTCTCCGGGGTGTCCCGGCGAGCTGAGATCTGGGACCGGGCGCTCTACGACACCTACCAGGGCAACGTGGTCGAGCGGTACGAGGAAATTGCAGAAACGCTGCAGCTTTAAAAGAGGAGACACAACATGGCGATGGACATGGCGGTAGAGAGGCCGGAGCGGCCTTCGGCTGCTCTCGGGTTCGAGATCCGGGAGTTCCCTGGGGCCAGCCTCGGGCGCGAGACGTACGCGACCTTCCTGCTGCTCGCGGTCGCCGGCTTCATCATTGCCGGGTACGTCGGCCTGGCCCTGTTCTTCGTCGGGGCGCTCAGGTGATCGTGGATGGCCACCCCCGACGAGGAGGGGACGGCGTTCCACCACGTCCCGGTCCTGGCGGCCGAGGTCGTGCGGGAGCTGGTGCCCGCACTGGAGGCTGCGCCGGAAGGCACCCTCGTTGACTGCACCGTGGGAGGGGGCGGACACGCCGAGGCCCTGCTGGCCGCAGCCCCCGGCGCGTCCCTCATCGGCCTCGACCGCGACCCCGAGGCGCTCGCTGCCGCGCGGCGCCGTCTGGCGCGCTTCGGCGATCGGGTCATCCTCGTCCACCGGCGCTTCGGCGACCTGGCGGCGGTCCTCGCGGAGGTGGGCGCCGGCGACGTCCGAGGGATCCTCTACGACCTCGGTGTGTCGTCTCCGCATCTCGACCAACCCGCCCGGGGCTTCGGCTTCCGATCGGGGGGGCCCCTCGACATGCGCATGGATCCCGCCCAGGCTCTTACCGCGGCGGACGTGGTGAACGGCTATTCCGAGGCTGCGCTGGCCTCGGTGCTTTCCCGATGGGGCGAGGAACGCTTCGCGCGCCGCATCGCAGCGGCCATCGCCCGCCGGCGCACGCAGCGCCCCTTCGCCGATACCACGGATCTCGCCGAGGTCGTGAAGGACGCCATCCCTGCGGCCACCCGGCGGACCGGCCCACATCCGGCGCGCCGTACCTTCCAAGCCCTGCGCATCGAGGTCAACGACGAGCTGGGGGAGCTGGAGGCCACGCTTCCCCAGGCAATCGAGGCCCTCCGCCCCGGCGGGCGGGTCGCCGTGATCAGCTACCACTCGCTCGAGGACCGCCTCGTGAAGCGGACGTTTGCGGATGCGGCGGCGGGCTGCCGCTGTCCCCGCGACCTGCCCGTCTGCGTGTGCGGTGCCCGGGCAAGCCTCCGTGTGGTGACCCGCAAGCCTCTGCGGCCCGGAGCCGAGGAGATCGAGGCCAACCCACGGGCGTCGAGCGCGATGTTGCGCGTCGCGGAGCGCCTCGAGCTTGCGGAGGTTTCCTGATGTCGCCGGAGTACGACGGCCCGCAGGACGAGGAGGAGGAAGGGGTAGCGCCGCGCCGGGTCAAGCACCTCATCGTGCTCCCAGGCGGGGCGGCGCCAGAGGACCTCCCTTCCGGCACCGAGGCCCACGGGCAGATGTGGAGCTCGGGCATCTCGCAGGGGGGCGGGGCCTCGGCCGCAGCCGCCCAGATGGTCGACGCGATCCCGCTCGAGGCCTCGCCCGCTCAAAGCCTAAGGCTGAAGTTAAGGGTTATCTCCCGCAGCGTCACCTCAACCAAAGCTCCCGGGATGCCGTTCATCATCTTTGCATCGGTGCTGGTCGGAGCGGCAATTTTCGCTCTGGTGGTCCTCCACGTGATGGTGGATCAGTCGTCCTTCCGGATGGACACGCTGGAGAGCCAGGTCACAAGGCAACAGGCGCAGCTCCGTGAGCTCCGCTACGCAGTTTCTGTGCAGGAGGCCCCCGGCCGCGTCGCCAGCCTCGCTTCGCAGGCCGGTCTCCTCCCTGCCACGAACATGCAGACGCTGGTCGGTCCGGGGCAAGCCACAACCACCGCGACCGCCACGGGCTCAGCCCCGGGAGCGGTGAAGACGGCGGCGCGGCGATGAGGACGATGCCGCCCCAGGAGCGTCGTGCCGCGCCCCGGAGGGCGCCGGTCCGAAGCCGGTCCCCAGCCGTCGCGCCGCCACCGGTGCCCCGGGCGGCTCCCTTACCCCGGCTGGACGTGTGGGCACCGCAGGTCCGGCCCATCACCCGTCGGTCCGCGGGGGGCTTCCGCCCCCGCGTCCGCCTGATCGTGCTGCTCGTGCTCATGATCGCCTCGCTCCTCGTGGTGGCCGGGCGCCTCGTGTGGGTCCAGGGTGTCTCCTCCGGGCATTTCGTCGCGCTCGCGTCCGGGCAGCGGGACCGGACGGTGACCTTGGCGGCCCGCCGGGGCTCGATCGTCGACCGCAACGGCAACACCCTTGCCATGTCCGTCGATGCCAAGACGCTCATCGCCGACCCCCGGCTCATCGTGAGCCCGCAGGCCACCGCACAGACCCTCGCGCCCATGCTCGGTGTGCCGGCGGCCGACCTTGCCGCGAGGCTCTCCAACGGGACGGGCTTCGCCTACCTCGCGCGCCGGATCGACCCGCAGGTGGCGGCAAGCGTCGTCGCCCTCGGGATCCCGGGTATCCAGTCCGTCACCGAGCCGCTGCGCGTGTACCCGGACGGGCAGCTTGCGGCGCACATCGTCGGCTTCACCGGCACCGACGCCCAGGGCCTGGCGGGGCTGGAGGCGACGTACAACTCGGTGCTGTCGGGCAAGGCCGGGTCGATGGCGATGCAGACCGACCCCCAGGGCAGGGTGATCGTCTCCGCCAAGTCCGAGACCACCCCGCCGGTGGCCGGCAACGACGTCGTCCTCACGCTCGACCAGAACATCCAGTACCAGGCGGAAGCCGCCCTGGCGCAGGCGGTGCAGACCTACCATGCCAATGGGGGAACCATCATCGTGATGCGACCCTCGACCGGGGAGGTCCTGGGCCTCGCCAACTTCCCGACGTTCGACCTCAACATGTACCCCACGTCCACGGCATCCTCCCGCACGGACCGGGCGGTCCAGGACGTGTACGAGCCAGGGTCGGCGAGCAAGGTGATCACGGCGGCGGCGGCCCTCGAGTCGGGGGCCGTCACGCCGGACGAGGTCATGGCCGTCCCGGACACCCTGCACCTGGCCAACAGGACCTTCCACGACGCGGAGCCGCACAAGGTCCTCAACCTCACGTTGCCCCAGATCCTCGAGCAGTCCTCCAACGTCGGAACCATCCAGGTCGGGTTGAAGGTTGGCAAGGACCGCCTCTACAGCTACCTGCAGAAGTTCGGGTACGGCAAGGCCACCGGGGTGGGCCTGCCCGGGGAGTCGTCGGGCATCCTTCCGCCCGCCAAGACGTGGTCGGCCACCCAGCTGCCGACCGCCGCCATCGGGCAGGGGGTCGCGGTGACGCCGATGCAGATGATGTCCGTGTACGCGACGGTCGCCAACGGGGGGGTCTGGGTGCAACCCCGGATCGTCGTGGGCCAGCGGGATGCCTCGGGCAAGCTGAAGCCCGCCGCGGCGCCGCTCTCCCGCCGGGTCATCCGTCCCGATACTGCCAAAACTCTCACCTCGATGCTGTTGGAGGTGGTCGGGGGCGCGACCGGCACGGGGGGCGCCGCCGCGGTGCCCGGTTACCAGGTGGCAGGCAAGACCGGCACGGCCCAGAAGCCCATCCCGGGTGGATCGGGCTACTCGGGCTACACGGCGTCGTTCATCGGGTTCGCTCCCGCGGCTAATCCCCAGGTGGCGGTCGGTGTCGTGCTCGACGATCCAACGCCCATTTGGGGAGGTTCCACGGCGGCGCCCACGTTCAAGATCGTCATGCAGAACGCCCTTCAGCGTCTCGGGATCGGGCCGGGGCCGGTCCTTCCTACGGGGGGAGTCACACTCCCTTCGGGAGGAACACCCCTCCCGGGCCCGGCTCGTTCCGGAGACGTGCCGATGGGCCCCGGCGTCGCAGAGTGAGTGTCTGAGCGCCGGCGTGCGCGATGCTTGGGCCCGCATGCGGCTCTCCGAGATCGCCGCCCTGGTCCGCCCCATGCAGGTGCGGGGTCTGGGACCGGGCGAGGATGCCACCGAGGTGACGGACCTCGCCTTCGACTCCCGCCGGACGTCGCCGGGGAGCCTGTTCTTCTGCCGCCCGGGGGCCGTCGACGACGGTCACCGCCACGCGCCGGCTGCCGTGGCGGCGGGAGCGGTTGCCCTGGTGGTCGAGCGGGTGCTGGACCTCCCGGTCCCCCAGCTTGTCGTGGAGGACGCGCGGGGAGCGATGAACCGAGCGGCCGCCCCCTTCTTCGGGCACCCGAGCCGGAGCCTGGCCCTCGCGGGGGTGACGGGCACGAACGGCAAGACGACCACGACCTACATGCTCGACGCCATCTTCGGCGCAGCGGGGAAGGCGACCGGCCTCATCGGCACGGTCGAGACACGATTTGCCGGGGGGACGATACCGGGTAGCCGGACGACGCCCGAATCGGCGGACCTCCAGCGGCTGCTTCGCAGGATGGTCGATGTCGGGGTGGGGTTCTGCGCCATGGAGGTCACCTCCGTCGGCCTGGCCCAGGGCAGGGTGGACGGCACCGAGTTCGGCGTGTCCGTCTTCACCAACCTCACCCAGGACCACCTCGACTACCATGGCGACCTCGAGACCTACTACCGTGCCAAGCGTGCCCTCTTCGTGCCGGAGAGGACCGCGCTCGCCGTGGTCAACGTCGACGACCCCTATGGAGTCCGCCTGGTGAACGAACTGCGTGACGTCCCCTCCGTGACCTACGCGCTCGACGCGGAGGCGGGTGTGCGGGCGCTCGATGTGACGACCGGTCCGGCCGGGTCGAGCTTCCGCCTTGAAGGAAGCGTGGCGGGGAGGATTCTGGACCAGCCGTTGCATATGCGCCTTCCCGGACACTTCAACGTCGCCAACGCGCTGGCGGCCTCGGCGGCGGCCACCGCCCTCGGCGCGCCGATCGGTGCGATCGCCGAGGGCCTTGCGAACCTCCCGCGCATCCCCGGGCGGTTCGACCTCGTTGAGGAGGGGCAGGACTTCGCCGTCGTCGTGGACTATGCGCACACCCCCGACGGACTCGGCCGCGTGCTCGCCGCGGCGAGGGACCTGACGCGGGACGGCGGCGGCCGGCCCCGGGTCATCGCCGTCTTTGGCTGCGGCGGCGACCGCGACCGCACCAAGCGGCCGCTGATGGGCAAGGCCGCGGCGGAGCATTCCGATGTTGTCTTCGTCACCTCCGACAACCCCAGGACGGAGGCCCCCGAGGCGATCATGGCCGAGATCGAGTCGGGCATCGCCGGGGCACCCCCGCGGCTCGGCTACCACCTGATCGCCGACCGGGGAGAAGCCATCGAAGCCGCCATCGCCGGCGCCCGCCCCGGCGACGTGGTCGTGATCGCCGGGAAGGGCCACGAGACCACCCAGAACTTCGGCGACCGCGTGGTCGACTTCGACGACGCCAGGGTTGCCGCGGTGTCCCTGCAGCGGTTGGCCGGCGCCGACGGCAGGCGATGAAGCTCACGCTCGGGGAGGCCGCCCGCATCTCGGGCGGGAGGCTGGTGGGAGGCACACCCGGCACCGAGGCGACCCGCGTCTGCGTCGACTCGCGCCGCGCGCGCCCGGGCGACCTGTTCGTGGCCCTCCCGGGCGACTTCGCCGACGGGCACACCTTCGTCGAGGCAGCGCTGCGGGCCGGTGCGGCTGCCGCGATGGTGACGCGCCCGGTCGTCGACCTCGCCGGCGCGCCGCTGGGGCCCCTCCTGGTGGTCGAGGACCCGCTGGCCGCGCTGCGCGCGCTCGGGGCGTGGGTACGCGACGTCGCCGACCCCATCGTCGTCGGCATCACCGGGTCGACCGGCAAGACGTCCACCAAGGACCTGCTGGCCTCCGTTGCCGGGGTGAGGTTCCGCACCGTCGCCGCCGAGCGATCCCACAACAACGAGCTGGGGGTCCCGCTGACGCTCCTTCAGACCAGCGAGGACACCGAGGTGCTCGTGTGCGAGCTCGGGGCGAGGGGACCCGGGCAGATCCGTGACCTCTGCACCTATGTCCGCCCGCAGATCGGCATCGTGACCAACGTGGGGGTGACCCACTACGAGCAGTTCGGATCGGTGGACGCCATCGTCGCCGCCAAGTCCGAGCTGGTGGCATCGCTGCCCGAGGGAGGGGTGGCGGTGCTGAACGCCGACGATCCAAGGGTGGCCGGGATGGCCGGGGTCACGGCTGCCGAGGTGCTGACCTACGGTCTTGACGAGGGGGCACCCCGGACAGCCCGGCCCTGGCTGCGCGGCGAGGCGGTCGAGGTCGATGCTCTCGGCAGGCCGTCGTTCCGTCTCGTCCGGGGCTACGAGCACCGGGAGGTCCGCCTCGGCGTCTCCGGCCGCCACCAGGTCTCCAACGCCCTCGCCGCCGCCACCGCCGGGCTCGCCCTCGGCATGTCGCTCGACGAGGTGGCCACCGGCCTCGAGCGGGCGAGGAGCTCGCCCTGGCGCATGGAGGTGACCGAGCGGGGCGGGGTCGTCGTGGTCAACGATGCCTACAACGCCAACCCGACGTCGGTGGCCGCCGCCCTGGGCACGTGTGCCGCGATGGTGCCGCCCGGGGGCAGGCTCCTCGCCGTCCTCGGTTACATGGCGGAACTCGGCGTTCTCGAGGGGCCGGAACACGAGCGGGCCGGGGCGCTGGCGGCGCAGTCGGTGCAGCGCCTGGTGGTCGTCGGCGAGCGCGCCGCTGGCATGGCGGCCGGGGCGAAGCTCGCCGGCCTGGAGGACGTCGTGGTCGTGCCGGGCGCCGCCGGCGTTGACGGCGCCCTGGAGGCGCTGGGTGAGCTGCGACGCGGCGACGTGGTCCTCGTGAAGGCGTCGCGCGTGGCGGGACTGGAGCGCCTCGCGCCGCGACTGGTGCCATCCGCCGCCGTGAGCACCCAGGCGGAACCCAGTTGACGCGCCTCATGATCGCGGCCAGCTTGTCGCTGGCCCTGGCGCTGTTCGGCACCCCGGTGGCCATCCGCATCCTGCGCGCGAAGGGCATCGGCCAGCGCATCCGGGAGGACGGCCCGAAGGCCCACGTCGCCAAGAAGGGCACGCCGACGATGGGGGGCCTCGTCATCATCGGCGCGGCCCTCGTCGCCTACGGCGCGGCCCACATCCCCCATCACAAGGCAGCACCGTTCACCGCCAGTGGCCTGCTCGCACTCTTCATCGTCGTCGGGCTCGGGGCCCTGGGGTTCATCGACGACTACATCAAGGTCCACAAGCGCCGCTCCCTCGGGCTCAACAAGCGGTGGAAGATCGCCGGCCAGGCGGTGCTCGCCGTGGTCTTCGCCCTCTTCGCCCACCACTACACCCAGGCATCCACCCAGGTGTCCTTCGTCCGGCCGCTCGGCATCGCCCTCGGGCCCCTGTTCGTCCTCTGGGTCTTCGCCGTGATCGCCGCATCCTCCAACGGCGTGAACCTTGCCGACGGCCTGGACGGCCTGGCGTGCGGCTCGGCCGCCATGGTGATGGGGGCCTACGTCGTCATCACCTTCTGGCAGTTCCGCCACGTGTGCAAGATCGACGGGGCGACCGGCAAGGCCGTCGCCGCATCGGTCTGCTACATGACGCCGCACTCGCTCGACCTCTCGATCGTTGCGGCCAGCCTGCTTGGCGCGGCCGCCGGGTTCCTGTGGTGGAACGCCGCCCCCGCCCGCATCTTCATGGGGGACACGGGGTCGCTCGCGCTCGGTGGGGCGATGGGAGCGCTGGCCCTGCTCACCAACACCGACCTGTTGATCATCGTCATCGGCGGCCTCTACGTGATCGAGGTCAGCTCGGTGATCCTCCAGGTGGTGTCGTTCCGGGTGTTCGGCCGGCGGGCGCTGCTGATGGCGCCGCTACACCACCACTTCGAGCTGCTCGACTGGCCGGAGTTCACCGTCATCGTGCGCTTCTGGATCCTCGCGGGCCTCTTCGTTGCCTTCGGCCTCGGCCTGTTCTACGCCGACTTCATCGCCCGCGGAGGTGTGGGGTGACTCACGTGATCCTGCCGTTCCGCCGGGCCGCCGTCGTGGGCCTCGGCCGCTCCGGTGCTGCGGCCGCCCGGCTCCTCGTGGGAGCGGGCATCGAGGTCCGGGTTACCGAGGCGGGCGACAGCCCCGCCCTCGCCGGCGTGGCTGCGGAGCTTGCGGCCCTCGGCGTCGTCACCCAGTTGGGGGGGCACAGCGAGGGCATCGCCGCCTGGGCCGAGGCACTGGTGGTGTCGCCCGGCGTGCCGCCCGCCAATCCCGTGATCGCGGCTGCCCTGCGGCGCGGCATCCCGGTCTGGAGCGAGATCGAACTCGCCTGGCGGTTCGCCCGCGTGCCGGTGCTCGCCGTGACCGGCACCAACGGGAAGACCACCACGACCACCCTGCTCGCCGCGTTGCTGCAGGCGGGGGGCCTCGACGCGGTCGCCGCCGGCAACATCGGCTACCCGCTGGTGGAGGCGGTCGGCGGCTCCTGCGACGTCATCGTGTGCGAGGTCTCGAGCTTCCAGCTCGCGTTCTCGGACACCTTCCGGCCCTCGATCGCCATCGTCCTCAACGTTGCCGACGACCACTACGACTGGCACGCCGGCTACGACGACTACCTCTCGGCCAAGGCCAGGATCGCGCGGGCGCAGACCGCGGAGGACCTCCTCGTCGCCGGATCTGCCGACCGGGGGGCACGCAGCATCGCCGCAGGGGCACCGTCGCGGCCGGCCGCCTACGGTCTCGGGGATCTCGCCTCCGTCCACGCCGCTGCCCGGGACCTCCACCGCCCCCTCGCGGCGGCTGCGGGGATCGAAGGGGGAAGGGTGGTCGCCGAAGGGTCTGCGGGGCAGGCATCGATCGTCGAGGTCGCGAAAATCCGGCTGGCGGGGCCGCACAACCTGGAGAATGTCCTGGCCGCCTCGCTGGCGGCCCTGGAGTGGGGGGTGGACCCGGAGGTGATCGGTGCCGCGGTCGCCGCCTTCTCCCCGTTGCCACACCGAAGCACGTTGATCGGGGAAATCGATGGGGTCCGCTACATCGACGATTCCAAGGCCACCAACCCGCACGCCACCCTCAGCGCCCTGCAGGGCCTGGAGCGCGTGGTGCTGATCGCAGGTGGCAGGGCCAAGGGCCTCGACCTGTCCGCCCTCGCGGAGCACGCCCACCGGCTGGTCGGGGTCGTGGCCATGGGAGAGGCAACCGACGAGCTGGAGGGCCTCTTCGCCGGGCGCGTCCGCTTCGCGACGGCCACCTGGGTCGAGGAGGCGGTGGAGACGGCAGCGGGATGGGCGGCGCCCGGCGACACCGTCCTGCTGTCCCCGGCGTGCTCGAGCCTCGACCAGTATGCGAGCTACGCCGAGCGGGGCGACCGTTTCGCCGCCGCGGTTGCCCGACTCGAGCAGGCCGGGGTGCGATGAGCAGCGACACGCTCGCCCCACCGGCAACGGCCGAGCACCCCGTCTCCACCGGACTCCGGCACGGCGACACGTTCCGCCTCATGGCCGCCACCAGCTCCGCGATGATCGGGATGGGCCTCGTCATGATCCTCTCCGCGTCCTCGGTCGAGGCGTTCAAGACCTACGGGTCGTCGTTCCTCTTCTTCCGCAAGCAGCTCGTTGGCGCCGCCATGGGCCTCGTGGCCCTGCTGGGCCTGTCCCGGTTCGACTACCGCCGCCTGCGCAAGCTCGCCCGCCCCCTGTTCTGGCTGACCCTGGCCGGCCTCGTGGCGGCCCTCATCCCGGGGATCGGGGTCGCCGGCGGCGGCTCCAGCCGCTGGCTGACCTTCGGCCCGGTCACGGTGCAGCCCTCCGAGCTCGCCAAGCTGGCCCTCATTCTCGTCAGCGCCCACGTGATCGAACGCAAGGGCGGCTTCGTCGGCGACATCCGGGAGCTCTGTATCCCCGTGATCCCCATGACCGCCCTCGCGTGCCTGTTGATGGTTGCCCAGCCCGACCTCGGGACGACGATCATCACCGTGGGCGCGGTGCTGACCGTCCTCTACCTCGCCGGGGCGAGGATGCGCCATCTCGGCGCCCTCGTCTCGTTGGGGTCCCTGGCCGCCGCGGGGCTCATCCTCACCCAGGGCTACCAGCGGGCGCGCTTCACCTCCTACCTGCACCCGTGGGCCGACCCGCTCAAGGGCGGCTACCAGATCATCCAGGGACAGATCGCTCTCGGCAGTGGCGGCTGGTTCGGGGTCGGCCTCGGGGCCAGCCGGCAGAAGTGGTCCTACGTGCCCAATGCCCACACCGACTTCATCTTCGCCATCATCGGCGAGGAGCTCGGACTGATCGGGACCCTGCTCGTGCTGGCCGCCTTCGGCTTCTTCTGCTACCTCGGCATCCGCATCGCCCGGGAGGCGCCCGACCGTTTCGGCTTCCTCGTGGCCGGCGGGATCACGGCGTGGATCGGCCTCCAGGCTGTCATCAACATCGGAGCGGTGACCGGGATGCTGCCGATCACCGGGGTCCCACTCCCGATGGTCTCCTTCGGGGGCACCTCGCTGGTGCTGACGATGGCGGCGATCGGCATCCTCCTCTCGATCGCGCGCAATGGCCGTCGTGGATGAGGCGCCCCTGAGCGTCGTCATCGCCGGCGGGGGGACCGGAGGGCACATCGTTCCGGCAATTGCGCTGGCCAAGGCGCTCACGAAGCATGCCGCGGACGTTCGCATCGTCGGCCGGCAGGGCGGTCCCGAGGCAACGACGGTCAGGGCCCAGGGCATCGCCTTCGAGGGCATCGACGTCCTGGGATTCCGCCGCTCCGTCTCCCCCCGCAACGTGCTCGCCGCCGCCAAGGGCGCCCTGGCAACGGGCCGTGCGGTCGGGATCCTGCGCCGGGCGCGGGCCGACGTCGCCGTCGGGACCGGTGGCTATGTCAGCATCCCGGTGGCGATGGCGGCGGCCATGCTCCGCATTCCCCTTGTCCTGCACGAGGCCAACGCCATCCCCGGCGTCGCGAACCGCCTTGCCGGGCGGTGGGCGGCCGCGGTGGCGGTGTCGTTCCCGGGCGCGGAGCGCTGGTTCCGGGCTCCGGTCACGATGACGGGAAACCCCATCCGCCCGGAGGTGGCGACCCTGGACCGCTTCGCCCACCGCACCGAGGCCTATGACCACTTCGGACTGGAGGCCAGTCGCCGCACGCTGCTCGTCTTCGGCGGGAGCCAGGGTGCCCGCCGCATCAACGAGGCGGCCCTCGGCGCCTACGAGCGCTGGCGGGGCGACGAGCGCCTCCAGGTGCTCCACCTGGTCGGGCCGAAGGAGCTCCCCGGGGCCGAGGCGCGCCTCGAGGATCTTCGCCTGCCGGAGGACCGGGTCCTCTGGCGCCTCGTCGGGTCGACCGACCGGATGGATCTCGCTTACTCCGTGGCGGATCTGGCGCTGTGCCGTGCCGGAGCCGCCACCCTGTTCGAGATCGCCTCGGCCGCCCTGCCTGCGATCGTCGTCCCGTATCCCTACGCCACCGCCGACCATCAGCGAGCGAACGCTCAACCTCTGGTAGACAGTAAGGCCGTGGTCCTGCTGCTCGACGCCGACTGCACGGCCGGATCGGTGGGAGAGTTGGTCGATGACCTGCTGTGGGACGAGTCACGCCTTGGAGCGATGAGCGCCTCCATCCACGAGTTTGCGCGGCCCCAGGCCGCGGAGTCGCTGGCGGACGTGGTGCGAGCGGCGGCACGCCGGTGAACGGCCCCGGGAAGGGGCTCGCCTCCTACGGCGTCCCTCCGGGCGGCCACGTCCACCTGGTCGGCGTCGGCGGGGCCGGCATGAGCGCCATCGCCCGGGTCCTCCGGGAGGCCGGCTACGAGGTCTCGGGCTCGGACCAGCGGGAATCGGCGGTCCTCGGTGCCCTCAGGGGGCTCGGCGTGACCGTGGAGGTCGGCCACCGCCGACGCCGCGTCGAAGGGGCACACCTGGTGGTCGCCTCGGCCGCCGTCCCCGAGGACAACGTCGAAATCCTGGCGGCGCGCGATGCGGGCATCCCCGTCATCCCCCGCGGTGAGGCCCTGGCGCTGCTCGTGCAGGATGTGCCGACCGTGGCCGTCGCCGGCACGCACGGCAAGACGACCACGTCGGGGATGGTGGCGACGCTGTCGCAGGCCGCGGGGCTCGATCCCACCTGGCTGCTCGGTGCCGACCTGGCCGACCGGGGTCCCGGAGGGCGCCTGGGGTTGGGTGACCTGGCGGTCGTCGAGGCGGACGAGGCCTACGGCTCCTTCCTGTGGCTGGCACCCGACATTGCCCTCGTGACCAACGTCGAGGAGGACCACCTCGACCACTACGGGACGATGGAGGCCCTGACCGGTGCCTTCGAGCAGTTTGTTGGGTCGGCCACCGGCACGGTCATCCTGTGCGCCGACGACGCCCGTGCCCTGGCGCTCGCGTCCTCGGTTCGTGCCGGCCGGTTGATCACGTACGGCCTCGGCGACTCCGCAGCCTCGGGGGCGGGGGCTGCGACGCCCGACGTGAGTGCCGCCGGCGTCGAGACGAGCGCCGCAGGCTCTCGCTTCGCCCTCACGATCGGGGGCCGCCCGGCCGCAACGGTGCAGCTGCGAATTGCCGGTCGCCACAACGTGCAGAACGCGCTGGGGGCGGCCGCCGCGGGTCTCGCGCTCGGGTTGGAGCCAGGGACGGTCGCCGAGGGCCTCGTGGGGTTCGCCGGGGCCAACCGGCGCTTCGAGTACCGGGGCACGGTGCGGGGCGCCGACCTCTTCGATGACTACGCCCACCATCCGACCGAGATCGCGGCCACGCTCGAGGCCGCCCGGTGGGGTCCCTGGAAACGCATCATCGCCGTCTTCCAGCCGCACCTCTACAGCCGGACCCAGGCCATGTGGCGAGCCTTCGGAACGGCGCTGGCCCAGGCCGACGTGGTCGTGGTCACCGATGTCTACGGAGCCCGGGAGCAGCCGATTCCGGGCGTCACCGGGAAGCTGATCGTCGACGCGGTGTCCGAGGCCCGGCCAGGCCGGCGGGTGGCGTACTTCTCCCATCTGGGGGAGGCGGCCGGCTACGTGCGCGCGCAGCTGCGGGCAGGGGACCTCGTGCTCAGCATGGGGGCGGGCGACATCACCACGCTGCCCCAGCGGGTCATCGACACCGAGCGGGCGGACGCTGAGCTGACATGAGCGCCGCCGATGCCGCGGTTGCCCTGCGGTCCTCGGTGCGGGGTAGCGTGACGGTCGACGCGCCGCTGGCCCCGTTCACGTCGTTCCGCGTGGGAGGAGCGGCAGCGGTCCTCGTCGAGGTCTTCGACGAGTCGGACCTCCTCGCCACGGCGTCGGTCGCAGCCTCATCGGGTCTCCCGATCCTGTCGCTGGGGCGTGGCAGCAACGTGCTGGTCTCGGACCGGGGCTATCCCGGGATCGTCGTGCGCCTCGGCAAGGGATTCGAGTGGATCGCCGACGGCGAGGACGGTCTGGAGGCTGGCAGCGCGACGCCCCTGCCCCGGCTGGCGAACCGCGCCGCGGGCCGAGGTTTGCGTGGCCTGGAGTTCGCCGTCGCCATCCCGGCCAGCCTCGGTGGGGCGGTGCGGATGAATGCCGGGGCGCACAACTCCTCGCTGTCCGACGTCCTCGACTGGGTGCGCCTCTACCGCCTGGGCGATGCAGCCCCCACTGTCCTCCCCGCCGCCCACCTGAGTATGCGGTACAGGTCGACCAACCTCGACGACAACGACGTCGTCTGTGCGGCCCGCCTTGCCCTGATGCCGGCTCCGCCGGGCGAGATCGGTGAGATCGCGGCGCGCATGCAGCGCTACCGGGACCACCGTGCCGCCACCCAGCCCGGGGAGGCGCGCAACGCCGGATCGATGTTCAAGAACCCCGAGGGGGCTTCGGCCGGCCGGCTGATCGACGAGGCTGGGATGAAGGGTCATCGTGTCGGGAGGGCCGAGGTGTCCGGCAAGCACGCCAACTTCTTCCTCGCCCGCCCCGGCGCCACAGCCCACGACGTCCACCGCCTCCTCGTGGAGGTGCAGGCGGCGGTGCTGGAGCGCACCGGCGTCCTCCTCACCCCCGAGATCCGCCTGATCGGCCGGTTCGAGCAGCCGGACCTCCTGCGGGGCGGCGGGGCCGGGGAAGCGCGGTGAAGGGCCGGCGCGTCCTCGTCGCCGCCAGCGTCGCCGTGGCCGTTGCGAGCGCAGGCGTGGGAATCTGGAACTCCTCGTGGCTGAAGCTCGAGACCGTGCAGGTCACCGGCAACCACCACGCCACGACGCAGCAGGTGCAGGCCGCGGCGGCGCTGTCTCCTGGTGTCCGGCTCACGGCGGTCTCCAGCGCCCGGGTGACGGCCCGGGTGAGCAGCCTTCCCTGGGTCGCGGATGCCACGGTGACCCACGTCCTGCCGTCGCGGATCCGGATCTCCATCCGGGAGCGAACCCCGGCGGTCGTGGTGCAGGCGGGATCCCGCACGTACCTGGTCGACCACTCGGGGGCCGTGCTCCAGGAAGGCGGGGCCGGCTACCCGGTGATTGCCGCCCTGCCGCTTACGGTCTCCTTCCCCGGGGACCGGCTGGCCCTCCCGGCGTTCGGTGCCGCCGTGGCACTCCTCGATGCCTTCCCGGCGGACCTTAAACCCCGGCTGGCATGGGTGAACGCTCCGTCCCCGGACCTGCTCAGCGTGATCCTGACCGACAAGACGGCCATCACCTACGGCACGGCCGACAGCCTTCCGGAGAAGAACTATGACCTCACGACCCTGCTCGCGACGGGCAAGCCCTACGCATCGATCGACGTCCGAAGCCCCACCCATCCGGCGGCAACGGCCCGCTAAGCCCCGATCCTTCTGTTAACCAACGTGGTCTTTTTGTAGACGAGTTGACCTTTGCTCAACCCGCGACTATATTGCTCAACAACAGGTTCAATAGAACCTTCTATCGACCTTTACTTCATGGTTAAAGGTCACTGCGGATCCCGGAGGTGGGACATGGCGATGGGCCTTCAGAATTACCTGGCGGTGATCAAGGTCGCCGGGATCGGCGGCGGGGGAGTCAACGCGGTCAACCGGATGATCGACTCGGGCCTCAAGGGGGTCGAGTTCATCGCGATCAACACGGACGCGCAGGCGCTCCTGATGTCGGATGCCGACGTCAAGCTCGACATCGGCCGCAACCTGACCCGTGGCCTCGGCGCCGGGGCGGACCCCGAAGTGGGGCGCCAGGCTGCCGAAGAGCACCGTGACGAGATCGAGGAGGTGCTGAAGGGCGCCGACATGGTCTTCATCACCGCCGGCAAGGGCGGGGGTACCGGCACCGGCGGCGCTCCCGTGGTTGCCGAGATCGCCAAGTCCCTCGGGGCCCTGACCATCGGCGTCGTCACCAGGCCCTTCTCGTTCGAGGGGCGGCGGCGGGCCGTCGTGGCCGAGCAGGGCATCATGAGCCTGAAGGACAAGCTCGACACATTGATCATCATCCCCAACGACCGTCTCTTGCAGGTCTGCGACGAGACGACGTCGGTCCTCGAGGCGTTCAAGATGGCCGACGAGGTCCTTCTCCAGGGCGTCCAGGGCATCACCGACCTGATCACCACCCCCGGCCTCATCAACCTCGACTTCGCCGACGTGAAGACGATCATGACCAACGCCGGCTCCTCGTTGATGGGCATCGGCACCGCCCGCGGGGAGAACCGCGCCGCCGAAGCCGCTCGCAACGCGATCTCGTCCCCGCTGCTCGAAGCCTCCGTCGAGGGGGCACGCGGCGTCCTGCTCAACATCTGCGGCGGAAGCGACCTCGGGCTCTTCGAGGTCCACGAGGCCGCCGAGATCGTGGCCAAGTCCGCCCACCCCGACGCCAACATCATCTTCGGTGCCGTGGTGGACGACCAGCTCGGCGACGAGGTCCGGGTCACGGTCATCGCCTCCGGGTTCGACCGGTGGATCACCCAGCCGATCGAGTCCCCGCAGCACACGAGGGTCCTGGAGCTCGAGCCGGTCGAGGGTGAGGACTATGTCCTCGAGCCCTTCGGTGGCCCCGAGCCTTCCTACGCCCCCGAGCCCATCTACGCCCGGGAGCCCGTGCGGGAGGTCTCGCCCGGTCGCGAGCCGACCTATGTCTTCGACGCCGACGAGGACGAGGATCTCGATATACCGAGCTTTCTGCGCAGGCCGTAGGGGCACCCCGGCCCGGGGGGCGGTCACAGGGGGCCAAAAGCCCAGGCTGATAGGATCCGCGTGATTCTGTCAAGGTTGAAATGTGATCGCGGAGGGTCAGCTGGACACCACTCTCAAGGGCCCCTTGAGACTTCGGGATGTCGGGTTCAAGGACGGGTTGATGGTTCTGGTTCCTCCGGCCCCCGGCATCGCCTTCACGACGCGCCTGGCCGGAAACCTGAGCCTGTCCGCCGGTGATCCGGCGATGGCCGCTTCCAACCGCACGGCGGTGTCGGAAGCGCTCGGCATCCCGGACGACTGGGCGACCGCCCGCCAGGTGCACGGTCGCGGCGTGGTCTGCGCCGGCGTTGCGGGTGCCCAGCCCCCGGAAGCGGACGCCATCGTGGTTCGGGAGCCGGACCGGCCGGCGGCCGTGCTGGTGGCCGATTGCGTCCCGATCGCACTGTGGGGGCCGGGCGTGGCCGCAGCCGTCCACGCCGGATGGCGGGGTCTCTGCGCCGGTGTCATCGAGGCGGCGGTGGCAACCGCGGGAGCCGCAGGCGAGCTCTCAGCCTGGATCGGGCCCTGCATCGGCCCCTGCTGCTTCGAGGTCGGCGCCGAGGTGCCCGAGCGATTCGCCCTGACCCATCCGGATGCCCCTGACTGCTGCGAGGGGGGTGGACAAGAAGAGACGCTGCATTTCGATCTCCGGAGGGCGGCCGCCGCGGTCCTCGAAGCCTGCGGGGTGGAGGTCGCGGGCGATCTCGATGTCCCGTGTACGTGCTGCGATCAGAGGTTCTTCTCGCACCGCAGCGACGGCACGCTGCAGCGCCAGGCGCTCGTCACCTGGGTGGGGGGGACACCGTGAGCCAGGTCGCCGCCGCCCTGCAGCGGGTCCGGGAGCGCATCGACGCCGCGGCCGTCCGCGCCGGAAGGGACCCCGACGGCATAACCCTGGTGGCGGTCAGCAAGAGCCACCCGCCGTCGCTCATCCGCGAAGCGATCGCCGCAGGACAACGGGATTTCGGAGAAAACCGCGTGCCGGAGGCCGCGGCGAAGTATAAGGAGCTAGGAACGGAGGTTCGGTGGCATTTCGTCGGCAGGCTGCAGCGCAACAAGGTCAAGGAGTTGGTCGGCTGGGTCCATCTCATCCATTCTCTGGACCGGCCCCCGCTGGCCGCGGAGATCGGGAAGCGGGCGGCAGCGACCGGGGCGCCGCAGGCGGTCCTCGCCGAGGTCAATCTGTCGGGGGACCGCCGCCGGGGAGGCGTGATGCCGGAGGACCTGGCACCGCTGCTGGAAGCGGCGGCAACGGTAACGGGTGTTCGGGTCACGGGCCTCATGGCGATGGCGCCCATCGTGAGCACCCCGGAAGGTGCCCGTCCCTACTTCCGGCGGCTGGCCCGGCTCCGGGATGAGGCAGTGAGGAGGTTCCCGCAACTGGGCATCCACCACCTTTCGATGGGGATGAGCCAGGATTACGAGGTTGCCGTTGAGGAGGGGGCGACGCTGGTCCGGGTCGGCGAGGCTATATTCGGTCGCCGGGCGGGTCGGGTCCGTGGGGAGGAGCCGGTTGAAGGGGATGTCGACTCGGCCAGCAACGTGAGGGGAAGGTGACGTCCATGAGCATGTGGAGGAAGACGTTGCTCTATCTGGGACTCGTCGAAGAGGACGAGCTCGAAGACGAGATGCACGCCTACGAAGAGCCCCCTCGCGAGAGCTCCTCGACCATTCGAAAGATCAGCCGGGACGAAGGCCGCGGGGAGGGGGCCGGCTCGTCGGTCGCGGCGCCACCGCGCACCCAGCCCCCCGCGCCGAAGTCGCTCGGCCAGGTCCACATCGTCGAGCCGCGGGCCTACGACGACGCCAAGGAGATCGGCGACAAGCTGCGGGCCGACGTCCCCGTGATCATGAACCTCCAGGGCATCGAGGAGGACCTGTTCAAGCGGCTGACTGCGTTTGCGTCCGGGCTCGCCTACGGGCTCGAGGGCCGGGTGCAGCGCCTGGCTCCTCGGGTGTACCTGATCACGCCGGCCAACGTTGAGGTGTCGGCGGAGGAGCGGCGGCGACTGATGGAACGGGGTTTCTTCGATGAGTTCTAGGCGCCGCTGATGGGCAATCCCCTCTGCCTCATCCTGGACGTCTACGTCGCCGTCATCTACGCGCGCATCATTCTGTCGTTCGTCTTCCTCTTCAAGCCGGGCTGGGTACCGCCGCAGGGCCTGCGCCCCGTGCTGGATCTCGTCTACGCGCTGACCGACCCACCGGTCAATGCCCTCCGGAGGGTCATCCCCCAGCCGATGGGCTTTCCGATTGACCTGGCGTTCCTCGTGTGGTTCCTCATCGTCTTCTTCGTCCAGAGGGCAGTCTGCGGCGGAGGGCTCTGATGAGCCTGACGCCGGAGGATATCCAGGGGAAGCGCTTCCACGACGCCTTCCGTGGCTACAACCACGAGGAGGTCGACATCTTCCTCGACGAGGTCGCGGCTGCCTTCGAGACCCTCTTCAAAGGTGCGCAGGAGGCCCGCGCCCGCGTGGAGGAGGTCGAGGCGGAACTCGACGAGGTCAAGGGCACGGAAGGGATGCTGAAGCGGACCCTGCTTGCCGCCCAGCGTGCCGCCGACGAGGCGATTGCCGAAGCGAAGGCCGAGGCAGCCCGGCTCGTCGCAGCCGGCGAGGATGAGGCAGCGGCGGCCGTCGCCTCGGCGAAGCAGCAGGGCGAGGACATCATCGCCGGCGCCAACGCCCGGCAATCCGAGATCGAGGAACTCGGCTGCCGGCTGCGTGATCTGCACGCTGCCCACCGCGCCACGCTGAGGGCGCACCTGGAGGATCAGCTTCGTGCGCTCGACGACCTGCCGGCCCTGCCCGGCCCCCTTCCCGAACCCAGTTCCGGGCTGGAACCCGGCCCCGAACCGGCGCCCGAAGAACAGGCTGCTCCGGTCCCGGCCGAGCATCCGGAGACCTCGCCGGCGGCCCCGGCATCGCCAAGGCGGCTGGCGCCGCCGGACCCTTTACCCGAGGATTCGCTGGAGCCCCCGACGGTCGGAGGGCCGCGGCCCGCCTCCTCGTTCGTTCCGCTAGGGCCGGGGGAGCAGGAAGGAGTCAATCCGGCCACTCATACGGGCGAGACCGACTAATCCGTCTGCCGCTCCCCATGGTGGGATAATGAGCCTTCGAGTCTGACACCTCCTCTTCACTTCAAGGGGTGATTTCTTTGTATAAGGCTTCTCTCGGCCTTGTGGGGATCGCGGGCATCGCGCTCCTCATCGGTTGGCTGCAACAGAACAATCCAGCGACCTGGCTGGCGATCGTGGCCTCCATCGCGGCGGCGCTCCTCCTGTTCGCATCGTGGATCATCGATCGAGCGAAGGGCCGCACCGCGACCGCCGGTGGTGAACGCACCACGCCGACGTGGACACCGCCGCCGGAGACCTCGTCGACCTGGACTTCCGACGCACCGGCCGGCCAGACCGGTGCGGTGCCTCCCCGCGGCCTGCGGTCGAGTCACGGACCCGCGCTGCCGACCTCCACGCCGGTTGTCGCCTCCCCCTCGCGCAGCGCCACCCCCTCCGACACGGACACCGACGCCGAGGAGTCTGCCCCTCACCATCGCTTCGGGCGCAGGCCGGCCGCGGCCGAAAGCGGCCGGCAGGATGACGCGGTTGCCGAACTGCAGGCCCTGTCGGAGTCCGCCTCGGCCCAGTTGGCCTCCATGAATGAGGAGGAGGAAGCCGAGGCGCCGTTGAACCAGCAGGCCGAGAACGAGGTCCCCGAGCAGCGGGCGCCCCAGGAACCGGATCGGAGGGCAGTGAGAGGCAGGAGCAGCGCGGCGCAGGACCAGTGGCTGGAAGCTGCAATTCGCCGCCGCGAGACCCGACCCGGGAGCGCCGAATCCCGGGCAGCCGAACAGGCAACCCGCCGTGTCGAGCCAGAGGCCACACCGGAGCCCGCTCCGTTCATCGGGCGCCGCCGTCCCCGTGCCGCGTCCGCCCCGGCGCCGGCCCCAGAGCCGCGGGAGGAGGCCGGCTCACCGCCGGAGTCCAAGGAGGAGCCGGCGATCGCTCCCTGGCCCGACCGGACATCCCGGGTGGCCCGGCGTGTCCCCCCAGGTCCGCCTGCCGCCAAGCCCGAGCCGGCAGACCAACCTGAACCGGAGGCGCCCCCTGCTGCCTCGGATGTGAAGAAGCGCGCGG
>JAOPZY010000177.1 GCA_025963875.1 Actinomycetota bacterium | reverse complement strand
CGGATCGACCTCTGATGCGCGCAACTCCCGGGTAACCTCGCCCTGACCAAGAACAGAAGGGGAGCATGGTGGTGGACATGAGCTCGAAAGGAAGAGAAGGGACCGCGGTGGTCACCGGCGCGTCGAGCGGCATCGGCGCGGCCACAGCGCGAGCGCTCGCCGCTGCGGGCTTCGACGTCGTCCTCGGCGCCCGGCGCCTCGACCGGCTGGAGGCGGTGGCGGCCAAGCTCCCGGGGGCCCGTGCGCTCCCCCTCGACGTGACCGACGCCTCCTCCGTCGAACGCTTCTGCGGCCAGGTGCCGAGCTGCCGCGTCCTGGTCAACAATGCCGGCGGTGCCTTCGGCCTCGAGCCGATCGCCGAGGCCGACGAGGAGAAGTGGCGGGAGATGTGGGAGTCGAACGTCCTCGGGACGCTCCGGATGACGCGGGGGCTCCTTGGCAAGCTCATCGCCTCGGGGGACGGCCTCGTCGTCAACGTGTGCTCCGTCGCCGCCTTTGAGCCCTACCCCGGCGGCGCCGGCTACAACGCAGCCAAGGCGGCCGAGCGGGCCATGACCGACGTCCTCAGGATGGAGCTCCTCGGCCGCCCCGTGCGGGTGACCGAGATCGATCCCGGCATGGTGGAGACCGACTTCTCCCTTGTCCGCTTCGGGGGCGACGAGGCCCGGGCGAAGGCGGTCTACGAGGGCGTCGTCCCGCTAACCGCCAAGGACATCGCCGACTGCATCACCTTCGTCGCGACCAGGCCGAGCCACGTCGACATCGACCAGCTCGTGGTCCGTCCCCGCGACCAGGCACGGGTCAATCTCGTCCACCGCCGTGGGCCGGAATAGCCATCGCAATGGGCGGGACCTTGTCCCCTCGCCGAACTCACAGCGGCGAGGCTGCCCATGATCGGCAGGGCGGCGAACGAGGCGAAGGCGTCGGCCAGCTGTAGATTCCGTCAAAAAGTGTGGCAGCGGCCCTTTTTGACGGAATCTACTTCCGGACTGCCCGGTGAAGGGAGGGTCATCGCTGAGCCTCGGCCCCGGCGTGCCTGCGCAGCTTCACCGTCCCTGTCATTCACGCGGATCAAGGACCACCTTGATGTAGCCGTCGGTGCGCTGATCGAACCTTCGGAAAGCATCCGGCGCCTCCCGGAGCGGCAGGCGTTGCGTCACGATCTCACTCGGCTTGGCACGACCGGCAATGATCAGGTCGCGCAACTGGGTGTTGTAGCGCTTGTCATGGTCACGGCCCATGCCCACGGTGATTCCTTTCCGGAACAGCGTCTGCCACGGGACCGCGAGATCCCCACGTCGTTCGAGCTCGCCGACCGGCTTCGCATCGTTGGGCAGGAACACGCCGGTAATGCTGAGGCGTCCATTCGGATTGATGAGGCGGGCCAGATCGTGAATGACCTGGTCCGGCTTCTCACGGCTGGGATCCGCACGATCGCGCGCCTGAAAGCCGATCGCATCGATGCCACAATCCACTCCTCCCATGACCTCCTCACCACGCCACGTCGCTCCGGCATGTTTGCGTACACGGCTTCGGTGCTCCAGGATCTGCTCGACGGGGTCGCCTCCCCGAAAGTCGACCGGGACAGCTCCAAGCTTCCCAGCCATGTCGAGGCGTTCGGGGATGTAGTCCACCACGTACACCTCCGTCGCCCCGCGCAGGTGCAGGGCGCTATAGGCAGCGAGCAGACCGATCGCGCCGGCCCCGAAGACGGCGACGCTATCCCCCTTCGAGACCTGAGCGAGCTCGGTGGCGT
This sequence comes from Actinomycetota bacterium, assembly GCA_025963875.1. Lineage (GTDB taxonomy): Bacteria > Actinomycetota > CADDZG01 > JAHWKV01 > JAOPZY01 > JAOPZY01. Next base: position 2,672 of record JAOPZY010000177.1, on the reverse strand, counting down.
GGTAGCCGCTGGGAAAGGCATCGGCGAGCATCACGAAATCGTGCTCCCACTGGTCACCGGGCTCCCCGGGGAGGCGGAGACAGTTGGCGTCGGCAAACGGGACACGCAGCCACTCGGTCTGGGCCCCCCGGTACGTTCCCATGCCGGGATAGCCGTACGCCGCCCCCGCCGATCCGGGGTTGGTCGTCAGGCACGCGGCGCTGTAGCCGCGCACGCAGTTGTAGCAGAAGCCACAGCAGATGTGGGTGGGGACCACCACGCGGTCACCCTTGCCGATGGAGACAACTGCCGATCCGACCTCCTCCACGACGCCCAGGGCCTCATGACCGATGACCATCCCATTGACCTCACCCATGCGCCCCTCGTAGATGTGCAGATCCGTCCCGCAGATCGCGGTGGACGTGAGCCGCAGGAGCGCATCAGTTGGTGCCTCGAGGCGGGCATCCTCCACCTTCTCAACATCCACCGTCCTGTCGCCTCGCCAGACAACGGCTTGCATTGGTTTTCTCCTTTCAGACCATCTTTATAGACCTTGGCGGCCTGGCCGAATGACGTGCATCCCTATCGCTTCAGGATGGGCGCCGCCATCGATCCCGTCGACCGAGTCAGCGCCCATCCTTGTCCCAGGCCAGCCGCAATCTCTGGATCCCTGCTAGCCGGGGCATTCACTCAATCTCAACGGCGATCAGGTGCGACGTCTGCGCCGGCGGGTCGGACAGCGCTCTTCCTCTGCTATCGACCTCCCGGTCGAGCTCGGTCAGCCGGCTCTCGTGCTGGCGCAGATGCTCTTCCCACGACGGGACGGAGAACAGCTCAACGAACTGGTTCGGCGTCTCGCCATCCCGGAACAATCCCCACCAGGTCGCCCCCGTGCGCAGCCGCGACCGGCGGACGCGTGGCATGGTGCGCAGGAACTCCTCCTCGTGCTCCGGAGCGATCGTGTACGTGTTCCGCACCACCACCGGGCCCTGGTCCGGTTCGGTTTCGTAGGTCAGGCGTGGCTGCGGCCAGACCGCAGCAACGGTCTGGTCCATGGCGCCCGTGTCGATGAGCGGCCAGACGCGGACCGTCACCGCTCCGACGACCATGACGCCCGCCGCGACGAGAAACGTCGGCACGAGGGCCAACCGCTCGGCGAGCCCTCCCCACAGGACGGCGCCGAGAGCTTGACTGCCAAAGAGCACGGTCAGAAACGCGGAGAGCCCTCGGGCGCGCACCCACGCCGGAAGAAACAGCTGCAGCGCCGTGTTGACGTCCGAGATCACCGCGATCCACGCGAGCCCGGCCGGGAGCAGCGCGATCATTGCCACTCCCACGTTACGAACGAGCACGACCGTCACGAGCACCGCCGCGTAGACAACGCTGGCAGCTACCAGGAGCGCGTTGCTGGAGAGCCTTGCTCGCATCCGCGGCAGCGTGAACGAACCCACCACTGCCCCCAGGCCCAACGAGGCCAGCAACAGCCCATAGCCCCCCGCTCCCTGCCCGAGACGCTGGGTGGCGACGAGGGGCAGCAGTGCCCACAGGGCGCTCGCGGGTACGAGGAAGAGCGCGGCGCGCAGCAGGAAACGACGCGTGGCGAGTGAGTAGCGGACATATCGACCGCCGGCGCGCAGCGCAGAGACGAACGGTTCGGGGTTGTCCAACCTCGCCGGTCTGGATGGACGCCAGGCGGCGACGACGATCCCAAACAAGAGGAACGTGGCGACGTCCAGTGCGAAGACGGCAGGGACCCCGACGCGCGCGATAAGGAATCCCGCAGCCGCGGGGCCGACGGCGCGCGCAAGGTTGATGCCGACGGAGCTGAGCCCGGCGGCCCCGGCGAGCTGCGAGCGTGGGACGAGCTCGGGTATGAGCGCCTCATATGCCGGCACGGAGAGGACAGAACCGGACCCGATCACGAACGTGAAGACAAGTAGGAGAGCCGGAGGCATCTGTCCCAGGATCGTCAGGACCGTGAGGGCAGCGCCGGCGACGACCATGAAGGCCTGCGCCGCGATGAGCAAACGCCGCCGATCGAGCGTGTCGGCGAGCACACCGCCGACGAAGTCGAGCATGACGTCCGGAGCCATGTCCGCGGTCTGCACCAGCGCCACGAGGATGGAGGCATGAGCCTGCCCCACCAGCAACCACTGCGCGCCCACCGTCTGCATCCACATCCCGATGTTGCTCACGAGCGCCGCAAGCCAGAGGGCGCGAAACGCGCGGATGCGCAGTGGGGTCCAGGCCGACGCCGTCTTCGAATCGCTCACGTTATCGTAGGGACCAGGCGCGCGAGGTGTGCCCGGGAGTTGACCCTCGTAGCTCGATCAGTTGATGGTGAAGGACCAACGGTAAGAGGCCACGACCGTAGCGCCGTCGGGTCCACCCCCGCCAACCGGTCGCATGCGATCCACCCGGGCACTGTGCTTCCCTGGGGCGAGACCGACCGGCCCTTGGCCCGCTGGTCGGTAGTCGAGCTCGTTGGGTCCCTTGGTGGCATAGGAGGTGACGTCGACGCCGTCGATGACCAGCCGGATGTACTCGGGTGTCACGATGTTGTGCTTCACCTCGACCACCTGCAGCCCAGAGCTGGTCGACCCGGGACCCGGGTTCAACTGCGTAAGCCACGAGGGCAGGGGGGCAGGAGCGCTCGCACCCGTCGCCGGGCTACAGGCGGGGACCAGAACTCC
>JAOPZY010000132.1 GCA_025963875.1 Actinomycetota bacterium | reverse complement strand
ATCTCTCCACGAAACGCTTCCGCGAACGTCCAGATCGACGCCGGCAGATCCAAGCACCGCTTCGTGGGGTCCCTTGGCATCCCCGACAACCAATCCTCCGGCGCGTCCTACCAGGTGGACATCAGCCTGGACAACGCAGCCCCCGTCTACTCGACCGTCGTCAACTTCGGAGAGACCAAGAACATCGACCTCGACGTCACCAAGGCCCTCCGCATCAAGATCACGGTGCTCTGGAAGGCGGGCCAGTCCGGCGAGGTCGCCATCGGCAATCCCAAGCTCGGTTCATAAGCCGTGAGCCGTGACACCCAAGGGAGGCAACCCTTCGCGTGGCGTCTCCAGTACGTGCTGCCGGCAGGAATCGGAATTGCCACTGTCGTCATCCTCGTGCTGCAACTCGGAGGCGGGTCTGCGAATCCCACTCCCCGCGCGCCATCATCCACGCAGTCGTCCACGACGCCGGGCGCCGCGGTGCCCACCAGTACTGTCCTCGGTTCAGGTCCCGGCGGAAGTTCGGAACCAGCATCGAGTGCTCCGCCGGGCGCCGTCGTCCTCGGGCGAGACCTCCAGCCGATCGATCAGGCGCAGTGTCGCAGCCCTGACCTTGCGCAGGGAGCCGCGTGGCAGTTCGGCGAAGTGAAGGTCGCCGGACATCCATTTCCGACCGCGTACTACTGCGATCTTTTTGCGGGGGGCGTCGGCTCCCTCGATTTCGTGCTGAGCAAGGCCTACAGCCAGCTCTCCTTGACCGCCGGGTTCGCCGATACCAGCCAGGCAACGGTTCAGACGGTCAAGCTCGAGATCGTCGGGGACGGCAAGGTTTACCTGACGCCCCCGAAGACCCTCCGCTTCGGGGAGGCGGTTGACTTCAAGGTCAATGTGGCCGGAATCACCCGCGTGGAGCTCAAGATCACGGAGCTGAGCCCTCCGGGCGGCAGCGGCGCCCCGTCCCAACCGGCGCTGGCCGGACTCAGCCTGTCGACATGATCTCGACTCCAAGCAGCCCGGGCAATGGGCTCAGTCCCAGAGGCTGGCGATGGCCCGGTCAAGGCGCTGCATGGCCGGGTGATCCGGCATGTGGTTGAGGGACGGCCCGTCGCCCGGGCCTGCCGCCGCCGGCTTGCCGGGATCGTCGAGGCAGGCAAGCACCCCCGGCGTGAAGAACCGGGACAGCTGCGCGTAGCCGTGCGGGTCCTCCTGCCCGAACCGCCGGTGGTGGTAGCGCAGCGGCAGGTAGGCGTACAGGTGGTTGCGTGCCCTCGTCATCGCCACGTACAGGAGGCGCCGCTCCTCCTCGACCGCCTCCGGGTCGCCGGTGGCCATGTCAGACGGGATGTTGCCGTCGGCGACGTGGAGGATGTGCACGACGTCCCACTCGCAGCCCTTCGCCGAGTGGATGGTGCTGATGGTGATGAAGTCCTCGTCAAGGTGCGGCGGCCCCGCCAGGTCGCTCGTGGCCGCTGGTGGATCCAGTGTGAGGTCGGCGAGGAACTGCCGCAGCGTCGAGGCCCCCGCCGCCGCCAGGGTCAGCTGCTCGAGGTCTGCCCGGCGGGCCTCCACGTCGTTGTAGCGGTGCTCGAGACGGGGGTCGAGCCACAGCCGGACCCGCTCCACCGCTGGCCCCGCCCGTTGGACCCCGAGGGTGGCCGCCTGGCGGATGGCGGCCACGAGGTCGAGGGCGCCGGTCCGGGCCTCGTGCGAGACCGACCGGCCACCGGCGGCCTCCTCCAGTGCGGCCAGCGGCAGCATCGCCGTGACCACGTCCCCCGTGATCCGCCGGGCCGTCGCAGGCCCGACGCCGTCGAGGAACTGCAGGAGGCGGAACCAGGCCAGCTCGTCGTGGGGGTTCTCCGCCAGCCGCAGCAGGCACAGCAGGTCCTTCACGTGGGCTGCCTCCAGGAAGCGGAGACCGCCGTACTTGACGAAGGGGATGTTGCGGGCCGTGAGCTCCAGCTCGAGCAGGTCGCTGTGGTGGGCGGAGCGCACGAGCACGGCCTGGGCCATCAGCAGCGTCCCCTGCTCGTGGTGCTCGAGGATACGGGCGCAGACCTGTCGTGACTGGTCCGATTCGTCGTCGCAGCGCACGAGCGCCGGGCGCCCCCTGACCTCCCGCCGGGACCAGAGCTGCTTGGGGTGGCGCTCGGCAGCCTCGGCGATCACGGCGTTGGTGGCGGCCAGGATCGCGGGTGTGGATCGATGGTTCTGTTCCAGGGTCACCATCTCGGCCGAGAACCGGACCGGGAAGTCCATGATGTTGCGATGGGCCGCCGCCCGGAACGAGTAGATGGCCTGGGCGTCGTCTCCCACGGCCGTGATGAGGGCGCCGCCACCGCACATCGCCTCGAGCAGGTCGGCCTGCAACGGGTTCGTGTCCTGGTACTCGTCGACGAGGATGTGGTCGAACTGCGCCCGCAGCAGCATGGCGACATCGGGTGCCTCCAGCAGCGCGCCCCAGCACAGCAGCAGGTCGTCGTAGTCGAGCACGCCGCGGGCACGCTTGCGGGCGGTGTACGCGTCGAAGCTGTCGCGCATCTCGGCCCGCTCCTCTGCGCACCAGGGGTAGTGGGCGCGGAGCATCGCCGACAGGGGGGTCCGGGCGTTGGTGCAGCGGCTCAGGATGTCGGCGAGCGTCTCCTTGCGTGCCCGCCGCTGGGCGCGGGGGCCATCGGGGTGCCCGCCACGGTCCCGCGGTCCCGTGAGCTCGTCGCGCACGAGGGCGAGCAGGTCGGCGGTGTCGGCCCGGTCGAGGACGGTGAAGCTCGGTTGGACCCCGATTGCCCGCCCGTGGCGGCGCAGGAGGCGGTTGGCGATGGCGTGGAACGTGCCTCCCCAGGCCGCCGCGGCTACCTCCTGGCCGGTGACCTGGTCGGCGCGCCGAAGGAGCTCGGCGGCCGCCCGCCGGCTGAACGTGAGCAGCAGGATGCGTTCCGGCGGGACGCCGGACGACACGAGATGGCCGAGGCGGGCGGTCAGGGTCGTGGTCTTGCCCGTGCCGGCCCCGGCGACGATGAGGAGGTTGCCGCCCTGGTAGGTGGCGGCCCGTCGCTGCTCCTCGGTGAGTTGCACAGACTCGAACATCTGTTCGAGCATAGCGCACAGCCAGCTGGACCCTCGGGCGCAACGGGGCAGTCCTCGCCCTGCAAGCTTTACAATTTCTGTTGGTCTGTAGCCCCGGATCAGGTGGTGAGGAGGCCGGTTGGACCGCAACGAGCAGGGGTTCGGAGGATCGATGCGGACGGAACGACCAGCGCTCGCGGCGCCGGCGCGCACCAGCCTGGAGGGGCTGCAGGTGGTCCTCTGCCACGCGGGCGCGGCGGATGACGCGCAGGCGACAGAGCTCCTCGGCCAGGCCCTCGAGGGCCTCGCGGACGTGCTCGGCGCGCAACACGGAGCCGTCGCCCTTGTCGCACCCAACGGAACAATGACCGTCGCCGGGTCGTACGGACTTTCGCCGCAGTCGCTTGCCGCCATCGAGGCCCTTCCGGCGTCCGCGCCCGACCTTGGGCCTCTGCGCGCGGCTCTCTCGCCGGACGGCGTCGAGGACGTGGCCGCGTGGCCGCTGCTGGCGGATGAGAGCTTTGTCGGCCTCCTGATCGCCGGCTACGACGTCCCGGACATCTGCGACGAAGACACCCGGCGAACGGCCGAGATCCTCGCCGCCCGAGTGGCCGCAGCCGTCCACCGGCAGCGCAGTGGGGTTGCCGAGGGCCTCAGCCATGCCCAGCTCCGTGGGGTCCTCGACGCAACGGGGGAGGGCATCATCGCTCGGGGCAGCGACGGCAGGCTGCTGTGGGCGAACGGGGAAGCCGCGCGCGTGCTGGGCAAATCCTCGGTGGAGGAGCTGCTCGCCACGCCGGTCGACCAGCTCGCGGCCCCCTTCGAGGTCTTCGACACCGCCGGCCGTCCCGTCACCCGGGAGGGCTTCCCCGGGCGGCGGGCACTCACCAGCGACGCTCCGGTCGAGAGCACCTTTCGGTACCGCCACCGGATCACCGGTGCGGAGTACTGGGTGGTCGTGCGTGCGCAGGAACTGCTGGACGGGCGGGGGGAACCGCTGGGCTCGGTCACGGTGTTCCGGGACGTCACGGTACGGCAGCGGGCGCTCCTCGCCCGGCAGGAGAGCGAGGAGCGGCTTGGTTTTCTCTCCTCGCTCGGGCCGCAACTGCTGGCTGCCTCCCTCGACTACCGCGGGGTGCTGGAGCGGGTGGCGGAGTTCCTGGTGCCCCGGCTGGCCGACTACTGCGCCATCCGGGAAGTAGCAGGGGACGGCACGGTGCGCCGCCTCGTGGTCCGACACGCCGACCCGGCGAAGGCCGAGCTGGTGGCCAGGGTCGAGTCCTATCCGCTCCGTGGGCACGAGCTGTTGCCGCGCGGCCTGCAGGAGGGCCGCTCCGTGGTGGTCCAAGACGTCACGGAGGAGCATCTCCACGCTGCCGCCGTGGACGAGGAGCACTACGCGCTCATGGAGAAAATGGACATCCGTTCCGTGATGATGGTGCCGGTGCAGGCGCGGGAGCGCACGGTCGGTCTCATCCTCCTGGCCAGCGCCGAGTCCGGTCGCCGTTACGGCCCCGACGACGTGCTGCTCGTGGAGGACGTCGCGCAGCGAGCCGGCCTTGCCATCGACAATGCCAGGCTCTTCGAGGAGGAGCGCCAGGCCAGGTCGCTTGCCGAGCAGACCCGTTCCGAGATGGCGCTCCTGCTGGATGTGAGCCAGATCCTGTCCTCGTCGCTCGACTACGAGGAAGGGCTGGCCCGCCTCGCCCGCGTCGCCGCCTCCACACTCTGCGACCTCTGCCTCATCGATCTGCTCGACCCCGAGGACGGCTCGATCCACCGGGTGGCGGCCGAGGCAGCCAAAGCCGAGCGCCAACCACTCGCCGACCTGCTCCGCCTGAAGTACGCTCCCGACCCTGCTGGGGAGCATCCGGCCGTCCGGGTGATGCAGACGGGGAAGCCGCAATGGGCGTCGGATATGGGAGAGGGCTTCATGTCGGCCACCACGCGAGATGCCGAGCACCGCCGGCTCACGGAGGCCCTGGGCTTCCGTTCGTACATCAGCGTGCCGCTGGCTGCCCGGGGGCGGACCCTGGGGGCCCTGACGCTGATCACCACCACGGACTCGGGCCGGCGCTACGGCCCTGACGACATGGCCCTCGCGCATGACCTTGCCCGGCGGGCGGCCCTGGCGCTCGACAACGCCCGCCTCTACCAGCAGACCGAGCTGCAGAAGGTGCTCCTCACGTCGCAGGCCGAGGCGGCGATCGAGGGGGTCCTCGTCGTGTCGTCCGACGGAGCGATCCTCTCCTTCAACCGGCAGCTCGCCGAGATGTGGTCCGTCCCGGAGGACATCCTCGAGTCCCGCGACGCCGACGCGCTCCTCGCCTGGGTCACCAGGCTGGTCGACGATCCCGATGGCTTCGCCGCCCGGGTGCACTACCTGCGGGCGCATCGGGCGGACCGGAGCCGAGAGGAGATCCGGCTGGTGGACGGCAGGGTCTTCGACCGCTGGAGTACCCCCCTGGCGGGCGAGGACGGCGTCTACCGCGGCCGTGCCTGGTACTTCCGCGACGTGAGCGACCTGAAGCGTGCCCAGGAGGACCGCAGCCGCCTGTACGAGTCCGAGCTGGTGGCGCGCCTCGAAGCGGATCGGGGACGGGCACGCCTGGCGTTTCTCCTGGAGGCCAGCACGCTGCTGACGGGGGCACTGGACATCGAGGCCACGCTGAAGGCGCTCGCGGAGCTGGTGGTGGAGTCACTTGCCGACTGCTGCGCGATCGACCTCACGCTCGAGGACGGGAGCATCGTGAGGGTGGCGGTCGCCTCGAACCAGGACCTGGAGATGGGCGGTGACGGCCTGGCGGCCGGCGTCATCCGCTCCCGCCGCCCCCTGCTGATCCCCGACGTCGGACAGGCACCTCCTGCGCTCCTTCAGGCCTTCACGGGATCTCCGGTCGGCTCCTACGTCGCCACCCCGCTCGTGGCCCACTCACGGGTGCTGGGGTGCCTCAGCCTGGCCCTTGCATCCCCCGGCGGTCCGCGCTACGGCCCGGACGATCTCGCCCTGGCGCAGGACCTCGCCCAGCGGGTCGCCCTGGCTCTCGACCGTGCCCGGTTGTTCGAAGCCCAGCGCCACATCGCCATGACCCTCCAGGCGAGTCTGCTGCCGCCGGGCCTTCCGGAGATCCCTGGCGTCGAGATCGCGGCGCGCTACCGGCCCGCCAGCGCGACCTCCGAGGTCGGTGGTGACTTCTACGACGTCTTCGGCGTCGGGGAGGGGGCGTGGGCGCTCGCCATCGGCGACATCTCGGGCAAGGGCGTGGAGGCGGCATCGCTGACGGCCCTCGCCCGGTACACCGTCCGGGCGGCGGCCCGGGAACACCGCCAGCCACGGGAGATCCTGCTGCAGCTCAACGAGGCCGTGATGGACGAGCGCCCGTCCAGCCGCTTCCTCACCATCGCCTTCGGCAGGCTCCGCTGGCGTGCGAGCGGGTTGCGGCTCACGGTGGCCTGCGGGGGCCACCCTCCGCCGCTGCTGCTGCGAGCCGCCGGGACCGTCGAGCGGGCGGGCCGGCCGGGGACGCTCATCGGTTTCCTGCCGGGGCCGGACCTGCCGGAGAAGGTCAACGAGCTGAAGGTGGGCGACGTCGCCCTGTTCTTCACCGACGGACTCACGGACGTGCGCGGCCCATCGGGCACCTTCGGTGAGGAGCGCCTCG
>JAOPZY010000078.1 GCA_025963875.1 Actinomycetota bacterium | reverse complement strand
GCGGGGCATCCGCATCACCCGCTACGACCAGTTCGCCCAGCTGAAGGACCTGCACGAGGTCCGCCCCGACTTCCTGCAGTACGGGGTCACCGTGGCCCGGGGCACGCTCACCCGCCTCGACCGGGCGCTCTCGGCTTTCTTCCGCCGGGTCGCCGCCGGCCAGAAGCCCGGCTTCCCGCGCTTCCGGGCCAGCTCCCGCTTCGACTGCGTCTCCTACGAGGACGTGACCGGCTGGAAGCTGAAGGAGCCCGACCACCGGCTCTACCTCCAAGGCATCGGCCACGTGAGGATCAAACTGCACCGCAGCCTCAGGGGCATTCCCAAGACGCTGCACGTCCGCAGGCAGGGAAGGCGCTGGACGGCCACCATCCAGTGCGCCGAGGTGCCTGCGCAGCCCCTACCTCCCACCGATACCCAGGCGGGCCTCGACCTCGGCGTTGCGAACCTGGCGGCAAGCTCCGACGGGGAGTTCTTCGAGAACCCCCGCCACCTGGCCGCGGGGAGGCAAGCCCTCACGGACGCCCAGCGGTGCCTCGCCCTCAAGCAGCGTGGCTCCAACCGGCGGAGGAAGGCCGTTGCCCGGGTGGCCAACCAGCACCGCCGGGTCGCCCACCGCCGCCGCGACGGCCTCCACCAGCTCTCCCGCAGGCTGGTGAACTCGTACGGTTTGCTGGTGTTCGAGGATCTCAAGATCGCCAACATGGTCCGCTCCGCAAGGGGCACCCTGGAGGAACCCGGCTCCCGGGTGGCGCAGAAGGCCGGGCTCAACCGGGAGATCCTTGCCGCCTCATGGGGAGGCCTCATCTCGATGGTCGCGTACAAAGCGGAGGATGCTGGTCGCGAGCTGATCGTGGTGAACCCCAGGGGCACCAGCCGGCGCTGCTCGTCCTGCGGGCACACCGAGGCGGCGAACCGCCCCTCGCAGGCGGTGTTCTGCTGCCGTGCGTGCGGGTTCAAGGACCATGCGGACGTCAACGCCGCCCGCAACATTCTCTGGCTCGGGCTGAGCCTGCGCCGTCAAAAGCGCGAAGCGGAGGCCGGCGCGGCATGATCGCGCAGGTTATTTCCTCGCGGGCCCCTAAGCGGAGGATTCTGGCGAAGGGAACACATGTTCGTAAGGATAGCGGGGGTCGGGGAGTACCGACAGAAATCACCCCGTTTTGGATTCGCCCGCGAGAAATGGGAGTTCCGAACGGCTCAGCCAGAGGTGTGGAAAGAATGTGTCGCTCTCCGTCCCAAAAGTTCCACCCCTCATGACGGTCGGACCCGATCAGCCCCCGATCAGCCCGTGAGGAAGTGCGGCCCGTCGTCGGCACCCGTATCCGACCCGTCTCCCGATCCGGCGCCGTCGTTGGGGGCCGCGTTGCTACCGAAGCCGGACCCATTGCCGCCTGCCGGGGTCATGCTGAGCACCTTGCCGTCGGACTCGACGATCATCATCGACGACGGGCTCGAGATCGGGATCTGGGAGCGCTCCAGGGCGCCCTTGACCTCGTGGCGGTAGGCCCGGGCCACGATTGCGCGCCGGCCCGGCACGGTCTTGATCGCCACCCGGATGGTGACCTGCGACTCGCTCATCGACTGGGGGCCCAGGATGTCCGGAGGCTCGAGCATCATGCCGGAGACTTCTTGATCGGCCAGCAGTGCGTCGCCCGCCGTGGTGAAGGCTTCCTGTACCTGCTGGAGGTCGGCCTCGAGGGCCACGCCGATGTCCACCAGGGCCCTCGCCCATCCCGCCGAGGAGTTCGACACCCGCTGGATGGTTCCGTTGGCGATGTTGTGCAGCGTCCCGTCCTCGGAGCGCAGGGACGTCATCCGCAGCGTGAAGCGCTCGACCGTGCCGGCGACCTGGCCGATCTCGACGACGTCGCCGATGGCGTACTGGTCTTCGAGCAGGACGAAGAAGCCGGTGAGGAAGTCCCGTACGAGGCTCTGCGCCCCGAAGCCCAGCGCCACGCCGACGATGCTGGCGCTGGCGACGAGCGGCGTCAGGTTGAGGCCCAGCTCACCCAGTACCAGCAGGGTGGCGATGACCCACGCCACCATCGTGACGACGCTGCGGCTGACCTCGGCAAGGGTCTTGGATCGCTGCGGGCTGCGTCCGGCCTCGGCGTCCTCGGTCCGCAACCGCTGTTCGAGGCGCGTGAGCAGCTTGCGCGCCGCCCGCGACAGCACGTATGCGGTTGCGACGATGATGACGATCCGAACGCCGTGCGAAAGGCTCCAGCGAAGTACCGATTCACCGACGCCGTTGGGTCCCAGCAGCGTCGGGATCCGAAGCGCGATTGATTGGGCAAGTGCTCTGGGCACGTCGGGGCACCCCCTCTCGAAACCCACTCTAGGCGGTTCTCTCCTCCGAGTCGAACTCGCGATCAGGGCGCACGGGAGAGGAGCGCCAGAGCGTCCGAGAGGGACGCAACGCCCTTCACGTTCGAGACGGTTCCCCTGGCGGCGGCCAGCTCGTCGGCTGGGACGATGAACAGATTCGCCCCCTGCCGGCGGGCCCCGACCCCCTTCAGGTCCACGCCGCCGACGTCGCCCACGGTCCCTGTGCGGTCGATCGTGCCCGTTGCGGCGACGACGTCCGACCGGCTTTGACCGGCCGTCGAGAGCGCGTCCGCGATGGCCAGGGCATACGCCAGACCGGCCGACGGACCACCGATGTCCCGGTGGACGAAGGTGATCTTGAACGGGCCTGCCACGTCGATCTTCCTCGTCACGGGGACGATGCCGAGGACGGGTCCATCCTTGCCCTTCCCGCTGGTGGTCGTCACGGTGAGGCCCTTGCCGTCCCGCTCGACGGCGAGGCCGAAGCGGGTGCCGGCCGGCTTGGAGCGGACGGCATCCTGGAGGTCAAACTCCGTGTGGACCGGCGCGCCGTCGATGGCCGTGATCAGGTCACCGGTCCTCAGGTTGCCCCCCGCCGGCGACCCTGCCGTGGTGCCGATGACCTGGACCCCCGCGCCCGTCAGCGTCACCGAGATGCCCCTGGCCTGGGCAGCCGCGGCGGCGGCCAGGACCCGGCTCTCCTCGAACATCAGGTCCTGGAAGGCGATCGAGCCGACGTCGGCGGTCGTGACCATCGCCCGGTGCGGCCGGAACATCTCGACGATGTCGACAAGGGCGGCGTGCTGGTCGGCACGCACGGTCGTGAGCAGGTAGGGGGCGGAGGGGATCCGCGCCGGCACCCCGGTGATCGTCATGTCGTGCGACACGTCCGATGCCGGTCCCGGCGACAGGACGTACACCGGTGGGTGCCAGACGACGCCGAGCACCACCAGCGCCGCGAGGGCGCCCACACCCCCCACCACCGTGCGGTGCCTGCGCCGAGGCCGGGCGTGGTTGGGCCCGAGGTGTGCCTGCAGGACCCTTGCCACGTCGAGGATCGACACCAGGCCCGCGATCCGTCCCCCCTCCGTGACGACTGCGGGCTCGTCGCTCGCCTGGATGGCACCGAGTGCCTGCCGCATCGGGGTGTCCGGCGAGAGGACCGCCACCCTTTCCCGGGGGGTCATCGCCTCGGCGACGGTCCTGCTCGCCCGGTCCTCCGGGCGGATCGAGCCGGCCCGCTGCAGCGAGATCAGCCCGACGAGCTCGCCCTGGTCTGCGACCGGGTAGGCAGGAAGGGGGCTGCCCTGGCCGGCCACTCGCAGGAGCAGGTCGTCGATGGTCGTGCCGGGCGCGACGACCACGGGGTTGGGCGTCATCAGGTCGCCCACCCGTGCGCGCTGGAGCGTCCCGTCGACCGCGCCGTAGGAGGCCTCCGCCCGGGCTGCATTGACGATGAAGACGCCCACGAGGGCCACCCAGACGCCGGTCGCCATCTGGCGCTGGGAGATGGCGTAGACGCCGTACGCCCCCAGGAGGAAGCCGAACGCCTGCCCGAGGGTGGCGGCGGTCCGGGTGGCCGAGGGGAAGTCGCCCCGCCGTTTCCACAGGAGGGACCGCAGGATCCGCCCTCCGTCGAGCGGCAGCGCCGGCACGAGGTTGAAGATCACCACGAGGACGTTGATCGCCGCCAGGTATTCGAGCACGCCCCGCACCGGCACCGGCAGCCCCAGAGGCTGACCCGCGGTGACGAGGAGCCCGAACAGCACCGCCAGGGCCGCGGAGACGAGCGGGCCCGCCACGGCGATCCGCAGCTCCGCCCCCGCCGAGGGGAACATGCCGAGGAACCTCGCGACGCCGCCGAAGAGCCAGAGGGTGATGCCCTCGATCTTCATGCCTTCGTTGAGCGCCCGGAAGGCGTGACCCAACTCGTGCAGGACGATCGAGACGAAGAACAGCAGGGCCGAGGCGGCCGCCATCGCCAGGTAGGTCCCCGTGCTCAGCCCGGGGTAGCGCTGGGGGAAGAGCTGGTTGGTGAGCCACCACGTGAGGAAGCCGGCGATGAGAAGCCAGGACCAGCTGACGCCGATGGGGATGCCGCGGGCCCGCACCACAACGAAGCGAGACTCGTACACGGCGCCATCCTACGGTCCAGCTCCCCTGACCAACCCTGGACGCGCCGCCGGGCCCCCGCGTGGGGGCCCGGCGGGTTCGGACGGATCTAGCTCTTGGTGATCGCTTCCTTGCCCTTCTCGAGAGCGTCCTTGGCGTCGCCGAGCGCTTCTTTGGCCTTGCCCTTGAACTGATCGCCGTGGCCTTCGGCCTCGGTCGACCGGTCGCCCGTCGCCTTGCCGACCTCTTCCTTCACCTTGCCCTTGACCTGGTCCATCTTGCCTTCGATCTCGTCGTCCATCGCCATCGATGTCTCCTTTCTCCTTCCCCTCGGTTCTACCCATTCCAGGACTGGGCGGAACTCGGGCGCAGCCCCAAGAGACACGCTCTGACCATCTTCCTCATCTTCTTTGTGTGAATACCAGTGATAATCGCAGGTAACGACACAAAGAAGATCTGACCAGCCTTCTCAGTGCCCACGTTTTCAGCGTCGGCATGCCTGGAAATGCGTCAAATCCGGGGGTTCCGGGCTTAGGCTGCGCGCGTTCGTCCAAAGAGGAGGCTTGGTATGGCATTGCGTGGTCGAACCGCGCAGCACCGCGTCTGGCTGCTCGTCTCGATGGCCGCCCTCGGCGTGCTCGTGCTTCCCGCCACACGGGTGGCCGCGGATCAGAACCCGGCGGGCTGCACCCAGAACAACCTCGCCCTGGACATCGGTCGGGACAGGACCATCGTCCGCAACGGCGACACCATCGTCTACACGATCTCCGCGGCGAACGTCGACTCGCCGCAGGGCAGGGCCTGCAACTTCTCGGCGACCACCTTCATGTTCTACGCCCCCGCGGCCGACGGCACGCCAACCGGGCAGGCGAGCGTCATCCGGTCCAATGTCGACTTCCCGGCGGGAACCGCGAGGACCGTCCTCGGCACGGTCTCCTACTCCGTTGCCGTCAATCCCGGTGTCACCAACACCGTGGCGAAGGCCACCGCGGTCGGCACCCTCCACGACGCCCCGATCAACGACCAGGCGAACGTGGTCAAGACCCTGGGCTCCGCCGTCACACAGCCCCACACGACCCTGTTCACCTTCGAGACCCTGGTCGGCACGGTCCCGCCGCTGACCGCCCTCACCACCTACGTGGAGAAGAACGACTCCTCGACTCCCGCCCCCATGGTGAGCGTCACGGTGACCGATGACGGCTGCTCGCCGGTGATCTACGCCAGTGGCGATGCCAACGGCAACAAGATCCTCGACCCCGGGGAGGCATGGGTCTTCGGGTGCAGCCGGCCGATCACCGAGCCCGGGACCTTTGTGAGCCACGTCGCGGCGGCGGGGATGAACCTCGACGACAACCGGGCCGCACCCCCCGAGGCGGCGCAGGTCTCGATCACCGTCCAGGCTGCCAAGGGCCTCCCCGCGACGACTGTGCAGACGGGTGCTGGGCAGTTGAAGGGAGCGATCCCCGTGACGGGGCCGAGCGTGCCGGTCGCGCCCTTGGGGGTCCTGGGCCTTGTACTGATCGGGACGGGGGTGCTCTGCATGAGGAGCCGGCGGCTACCCGGGCCTTGAGGTCGTAGGCTGAGGCCATGCCCGCGGCCGGCGACGCCATAGAGATCGAGCTGGACGGGCGGGACGTCCGCATCACCAACCCGGCCAAGGTCTTCTTCCCCCAGTCGCCCGCAGGCCCGCTCACGAAGCTCGACCTGGTGCAGTACTACCTCGCCGTGGCACCGGGCGCGCTCGTGGGGTGCCGGGACCGGCCCAACATGCTGCACCGGTATCCCGACGGGGTCGACGGCGAGGAGATCTACCAGAAGCGGGTCCCCCCGCACCGGCCGCCGTGGATCCAGACGACGACAGTGCGGTTCCCGAGCGGGCGCTCGGCCGAGTTCCTGGCGATCCAGGATGCCGCCCACCTGGCCTGGGCCGTCAACCTCGGATGCCTCGACCTCAACCCGTGGCCGGTGCGCTGCGGCGACGTCGACCATCCCGACGAGCTTCGGGTCGACATCGACCCCACGCCCGAGGCCCCCTTCGACGACGCCCGGCAGGTGGCGCTCGTCGTCAACGAGGTCCTGGAGGAGCATGGCCTCACCGGGTTCCCGAAGACGTCGGGGAAGCGGGGCATCCATGTGAACGTGCGGGTCGAGCCCCGGTGGGACTTCACCGAGGTCCGCCGGGCGGCCCTCGCGCTCGCCCGGGAGGTGGAGCGCCGCGCACCGGACATCGCCACCACCGCATGGTGGAAGGAGCAGCGCCACGGGGTGTTCATCGACTACAACCAGAACGCCAGGGACCGCACGGTGGCGTCGGCGTACTCGGTGCGACCGGTGCCCGACGCCAGGGTCTCGTGCCCCCTCTCGTGGGACGAGGTGGCCGGCGTCGACCCCTCCACCCTGCGCCTCGACACGGTCCCCAAGCGTTTCGCCGAGATCGGCGACCCCGGGGCCACGATCGACGAGCATCCGGGCCGGCTGGACTCGCTGTTGGACCTCGCCCGCCGCGACGAGGCGGGCGGCCTGGGCGACGCCCCGTGGCCGCCGCACTTCCCGAAGGCCAAGGGTGAGCCCCGACGGGTGTCGCCCTCCCGGGCGAAGAAAGACAGCCCGTAGCCCTTCGTACGGCCGAGGTTGGTCGCTGTTCGCGCGCAGACGCGCGATCGGCTCCTAAGCTCCCTTCGGAAGGCCCGACTTCGCCCGGATCGCCTCCGATGAGGCTGCCAGGCCCCGGATCAGGGCGCCGAGGCGGGCGGGGGACGAGACGAAGTCGACCGGGACGCCTTCCCGCTCCAGGCCCCCTTTCGACACCTCGCCCACCGTGGCCGTGAAGATGCGCTCGGTCAGGGAGCGGCGCAGGTCGTCCTCGACGCCGAGGTCCCTGGCCACCGAGAACAGGTTCGTTGCCTGCACGGCGCTCGTCACGACGATGGCCTGGACCTCGGCGGCGGCGATGGAGCGCACCACACCCTCGGCCGCCTCCCGCGGTCCCGCCTCCAGCGGCAGGGCCCAGCGGTAGGGGGCGACCTCCAGCACCCTGGCCCCCGTGGCCGACAGCGTCAGGGTCAGGCTGGGGAGCGGCTCCCCGTAGAGCTGGAGTGACACCGTGTCCGCTGGCCCGAGCTGCGGGGCCAGCCACGCCGCCATCTCGGCTGAGGTTTCGCCCGGAGGTGTCCATTCGGGTTTGAGGCCGTTCTCGGCCAGCGCCGCCGTCGACTTCGGTCCTCGGGCGATGACGTGGCCGGCGCTCAGCACGCCGAGCAATCGCTCCCGCATGCCCCACTCGGCAGCCTTGGCGAACCACCGCCGGGTACCGACACCGGTGAGATGGACCGACCACGTCGCCGGGGCGCTGAGAACCTCCTCGGTGGCCGACCGCAGCGGCGCCTCGTCCTCGACGGGGACCTCTTCGAGCAGGGGTCCGACGAGGGAGGCGCCGCCCCATCGCCGGATGAGGGCCTCGGTCTCGGCGGCACGCCGGGTGGCGGGCACGGCCACCAGGATGCCGTTGAGCGGGAGTTCGTCCACAGGCTCAATCTACCGTCCCCAGATTTCCGGTCCTTTACGGCTCTCCCAAGTGACGGCCAGCCTGCTGCCAGGAAGGCGGCGGATACTCGGCCGGTGTCTGTCAACCGGTTGACCCCCCTGCTTGTGCTGGTCCTCGCCGTGGCCTGCTCCGGTGCCCCGAAGGTCTCGACGACGACCTCGACCTCCTCCCCCACGGCACAGCCCAGCGCCGCCGCTTCCCCCGGCGGATTCCGCAGGGGAGGCCTTGCCGGGACCGTGACGAGCTTCGACGGCGCGACCCTCGTCCTCGCCACCCGGCAGGGCGGCCCGGTCAAGGTCCAGACGTCGGGGTCCACGGCGGTCACCAAGACGGTCACGGGCACCGTGAGCGACATCGTCCCGGATGTCACCGTCGTCGTGAGCGGCCCCGTCAACCCTGACGGGAGCTACGCGGCTTCCACCGTCGTCATCGGCGCCACTGGAAACCGCGGCGGCTTCGGCGGCGGCCGCGCGGGTACCGCAGGGACGGTGAAAGCGGTCAACGGCGCCGGCGTGGTCGTGACGACGGCGCAGGGCTCCGCCGTCACCATCGTCACCTCGGCCTCCACCGTCGTGACGAAGACCGTGGCGGGCGCCTTGAGCGATCTGGTCCCGAGCGAGGCGGTGACGGTCACCGGGCCGCAGAACGCCGACGGCACCTACACCGCGACGAGGATCGTCATCGGCGGGAGAGGCCAGCCCGGCCCTGCCGGCCCTTCCAGTCCCGTCACGGGAGCCTGACCGGCAGGCCATACTCGGCAGGTGAACCTGCCCGTCAGGCCCCCCGTCAAGCCGATGCTCGCCAAGCTCGTGGCCGACATCCCTCCCGGCGCCTTCTACGAACCGAAGTTCGACGGCTTCCGCGCCCTGGTGTTCCGCGACGGCGACGAGGTCGAGCTGGGAAGCCGCAACGAGCGCCCGCTCACCCGCTACTTCCCCGACATCGTCGAGGCGGTGAAGCGGGAGCTCCCGGAGCGCTGCGTCGTCGACGGCGAGATCATCCTCGTGCTGGAGGGCCGGCTGGAGTTCGACGCCCTCCAGCAACGGATCCATCCCGCCGCCTCCAGGATCAAGCTGCTCGCCGCCGAGACCCCTGCCGCTTTCGTCGCCTTCGACCTGCTCGCCCTCGGCGACCGCTCCCTCATGGACGAGCCCTTCTCCGAGCGGCGAGCGGTGCTCCAGGACGCTTTGAGGGGGGTCAAGCCGCCCGTCTACCTGGCACCGGTCACCGACTCGATCGACACGGCCCGGGAGTGGTTCCACCTCTTCGAAGGGGCGGGCCTCGACGGGGTGATCGCCAAGCCGCCCGAGATCCGCTACGTCGAGGATCGCCGGGTGATGTTCAAGATCAAGCACGAGCGCACGGCCGACTGCGTGGTCGCCGGGTTCCGCTGGCACAAGGCGGGCGACGGCGTGGGCTCGCTCATGCTCGGCCTCTACGACGAGGGCGGAGGGCTGTGGCCGGTGGGCGTCGCGGCGTCGTTCGCGGCCGCCGAGCGCAAGCGCCTGACCGACGAGCTCGCCCCGTACCGCCTGCACCCGGGCGATTCCCACCCGTGGGCGCCGGAGGGTGAGTTCGAGCGGCTGCCCGGCGAGCCGTCACGCTGGAGCCACGGCAAGGATCAGTCCTGGGAGCCACTCCGCCCGGAGCTGGTCGTCGAGGTGGCCTACGATTACATGGAGGGCCAGCGCTTCCGCCACGTCACGCACTTCCGGCGCTGGAGGCCCGACCGCGACCCGGCCTCCTGCACCTTCGCCCAGCTCGAGCGCCCGCCGTCGGTGGACCTCACCGCCGTCCTTGCCCAGGCGTGAAACCTAGACCCACTTGGTGTTGAAGACTCTTGACGTTGTGACAAGTTCGTCAAGCTGCCTTGCCCAGACGCGCGTTGGCGACGTACTCCTTGACCTGCTTGTCGATGGTGGCCAAAGCGCAGCGAAGCTCGGGAGATGCGGGTGGGCGGTCGGCTGCCAGCAATGGGGCCAGGAGCCGATGCTGGAGCTTGGTGAAGAAGACGGCCACCCGGATCCCGTCGGCGGTAGTCGTGTAGGTGTTGGTTCCGGGAAGTCGCTCAATGAGACCGTGGAGCTTCAGGCGGCGGAGGTCGTAGCTCATCTGGTTGGCGCTGTAGTCCGCACCGAGGAGTCCGGCAACCCGCCCGCGAAGGCTCTTGTTGGTGAAGCCAGTGACGGCGTGGACCATCAGGCACAGGGCGCCGGCCAGGGCCATGGCGCGTGGGTCCCCGAAGCGAAAGGCCCCGGTTCGTTGGCCCTCCCGTACGTAGGGCTGGTGGATGCGCTCAAAGAGTGCAGAGCCGATGGCACAGCCCTGGCCGGCACGTTCGATCATAAGCAGACGGGCGTTGACCTGGCGGGCCTTGTCAACCAGCTCGGGCAGGTGCTCGATGCGGGCCAGGATGTTGAGGTCCCAGGGCTTGTTGATCACGGTCTCGGTACGCAGCGCCCTCCCTTCCTTCAAGTACTGCTTGACCCGGCTGTGCTTGTAAGAGAAGTCCATGTGCACCTCGGTGCCCGGGCAGAAGATCCGCCCCACGAAGGGCTCGGTGGTCGTCTTGCGCACCTGCCGGCCGAAGATCATCGACACGGACTCGGGGCGGCCGATGCCCACGTTGTCGGCCACCAGGGCCTCGAAGAACGACCGGGCGCGGCGGGGGTCGTCAAAAACGAGGGTCTGAGAGACCTCCACCTGACGCATGGACAGCTCCCACCAGTAGCCGGCCGCCCGGTCCGCCGGCGTGAAAGGCGTGGGGATGACACCCGACCAGTGGTCGAAGAACGCCTGGATGTCGCCGGGGCCGAAGGAGTCGCAGATCGCCTGCAGGCCCGCGGGATCGTCGCAGGAGGCAAATCCGTTGGCCAGGGCGGTGAATACGATCCCCGCCTTGGCGGCCTGGCGCTTGGCCCACTCATGGCCGTTGCACCAAACCTTGGCCGGGTAGGGGAAGTAGGAGCAGATCTTGATGAAGGCGGGCCCGAACTCGGCGTCCAGCAGGTAGAAGTACCACACGCCGATCCTGCGCTCCTCCTTCACGAACTCGAACCACACCGCCCCCGTTCCCGCCTTGTCGGGGCGGTTCTTGGCCCCGAAGACCCATTGCATCTCCTGGGCCGCCACGATCGCCACCACCCCGAAGCGGCTCTTGCGCTGCGCCGCCTCCAAGTAGGGCATCACGTGGTCCAGCTTGCGGTCGTCGAAGCGGGACCGGTCCGGCTTCTTCAACCTGAGAACCGGGATCTCCCACTGCGCCGCGAAGTCCTTGACCGCCTTGCGGAAGCGGTTGCCGTTCTGCTCGAACAGCGCCGGGGAGGGGACGGGATTGCCCCGGTGGCTCACCAGGAACTGCACGACCTGGCCGCCCACCTGCAGGTTGGGGACGTAGGCGTTCAGGTACAGGGGGTCGACGCAGGACAGCTCCATGGCCACGTGGCCCTCAAGGACATCGTTGATCGAGATCGCACCCACAGTGGTCCTCCCCTCCTCGCGACCGGCTGGAGGCAGGATCCTATGACCGCGGGATTACCCCGAGTCCCCGCGAGGGCCGGCTTGTCCGGCCCGACAGACGATCCCGCAACGGGACTGGGAGGGGTCCGTGGGGAGGGCTTGCCCTCCCCACGCTAATGCCCTGACCACTTACCTTTGCCCTCCTGGAGAGGACGCCGATAAGCGGTTCCTCGCCGATCGCCGGTGACCCGGCAGGGGTGCGGATGGCGGAAGGGTGACCCTTCCGCCCCCGAACCGTTCGGCG
>JAOPZY010000076.1 GCA_025963875.1 Actinomycetota bacterium | reverse complement strand
GCGAAGCTTGCCGGCGCACGCGAGGTGAACACCGGAGGGGCGCCGCGGCCCGCGCCCACCGGGGTGCCGGAGCCCTCGACGGCAACACCGATCTGGCGGGGAGTGGCGCAGGGACACCATGCCTACGACGCTGCGGCACAGGGCATCGCGCTTCCGGGGAGCGAGTTCGGCCACATCAACGTCGTCGCTCACAATTTGGGCGCCACCAGCGACACCGCCTTGACGTCGTGGTCGACGGATTCATCCATCGCCCAGCAGTTCGCGGGCAAGAACGGGGTGATCCTGCACACAACCGTGGAGGATCTCCAAGCTCGGGGCGTCAACGTCCTGTCTTCGCCGGACAGATTTCACGAAAGCGAGATCCTTGTCCAGGGACGGGTCGAGGGGCTTACGGTCCTGCGTGCCCCCTGGCCGTGGTCACCCCGTTGACGCTCCCCCAGTTGCCGCGGTCCGAGGCCTTGGCTGCCATCCGGGCCTCGACGGACGCCGACTCGTCGCGATGCATTGAGGCCTTCGAACAGGACTCCGCATCGAGCTACCCGATGCCCGCCGAACCGGCTGGGCGGTTGCGGGGGACCCTGGAGTTGAAGTACAGCATCGCCCGGGGCAACGGGTTGAGCTTCACCGGAGACAGCGAGGTGTTCCTGCGGTTGTCGGAGCTCGGCCCCGAACCCGTGACCATGATCACCACCGACTTCGATGGCGCCATGTACATAGCCTTTTTTCGATACCGGCCCCTCGAGTACCTCGGGTGCGTGGTCATGCGAGAGCAGCCAGGCCCCAGCCGGGACGATAAGCAGCCTGCGCCCTAAATGCGCCCCCCTGAACCCAGGCGGGCCCACGTGGCGACGGCCTCCTTGAGCTCCTCGTCGGTCCAGTCGGCCAGGGGTATCTTGAGCGAGAACGAGGCCCCTACCACCCGGGTTGGCCGGGCCGGCTCGGCCAGTCCGCGGCGCCGGAGCTCTACGATCAGCGGTGAGGACTCCCAGGCCTGTTCGGCCCGCTCGGCCTGGCGCTTCCCCCAGCCGGCCACCTTGCCTGCACGTTCCACCAGATCCTCGTCCTTGAGCCGGGCCATGGCCTGGACGACGGCTTCGCTCTGGCCGGCGTACGCCTCGGGCGGCGCCTCCAGCAGGCCCGCCGGGATCTCGATGTTGCGGGAGCGCAGCAGATCGGCAAGGGCGTCGATGAACGAGGAGGCCGCCGGCTTGGCATGGTCGTTCGCACGCTTGGGTGGGTTCTTTCCGGGGGAGGCCTTACGTCCGCCGAACGAGCTTGCCGCTCTTTTTGGTGGGGTCATAGCGCCGTAGCATCTCATGATCATGTCGGCGAGTCTGGATCCGAGTCTGGAGGAGCAACCTTGGCCGGGAACGCAGTTCCGAACTTCGTCGCCAGCCGGGACGCGCTTGGGTTCGTCAACAACTGGCCGGCGCAACCCGACGTGGTCATCAACCTCCCCGTAGCAGGGAAGGTGAAGATCGGCGACGCCAGCAACGGCCTCTGCGGCGGCATGGTCTACACGGTCCGGGACTTCTACGAGGCGAAGATCCCGATGCCGGCAACCCCCCAACCGGCGGCGGGGACCCCGCTCTACGCCTACATCGTCCGCCGGCTCTTCGACAGCTTCGACCTCCCGGGCGGGGTGGTGAAGTACTACAACTGGATGAACATGCCGGACGCCGACCAGTCACTCCTCGCTCTCACCCGCCATGGCATCGCCTGGCACACGATCAACGAGGAGTGGCCGCAGATCCGGGACGACATCGACGCCGGCCACCCGAGCCCCCTGGGCCTCGTGACCGTGCAATCCATCAACCCGAAGGACCTCGGCAGGTGCCACCAGGTCCTCGCCTACGCCTACGACGTCGAGTGGCCCACGCTCACGATCCGGCTGTACGACCCCAACACCGATCCCTCCGCCGCCGACAACTGCAGCCTCTCCCTCGACATCAGCCATCCCCCCCAGAGGACTTCGATCACGCACAACGTCGGCATCTCGGACCCGGTCCGGGGCTTCTTCCGGACCAGGTACAACGCTGCGGACCCCACCCAGCTGGTACCCCCGGCTCCTACGAGCTGACGGCGGAGGGCCCTGCCACCAGCGCATCGAGACCCACCGGTTTGCCGGTCGGCCCCCTCGGCAGCTCCTCAACGATCACGAGATAGCGGGGGGCCTTGTACGGGGCCAGCCGCTCGGCGACGAAGGCCCGCAACGCCGCCGGCGTGGGCACGGAACCTGGGGCCGGCACGACGACCGCCGCAACCGCCTGCCCCCACTGGTCGTCGGGGCGCCCCGCGACCGCCGCATCCGCAACATCCGGATGCTCCATCAGCAGGCTGGCCACCTCGGCGGGGAGGACCTTCTGGCCGCCGGTGATGATGAGGTCGTCGCGGCGCCCCAGGACGCGCAGCCGCCCCGAGGGATCGACCTCGCCGGCGTCGGATGTGTGGAACCAGCCGTCACGGAGCACCGCCGCGGTCTCGTCGGGACGAAGCCGGTAGCCACTCATCACCATCGGCCCCGACAGGGCGATCGACCCGTCCTCCCCGACGGCGACCCGCACACCCGGCAGGGGGACCCCGTCGTACACGACCCCGCCGCAGGTCTCGGTCATCCCGTAGGTGGCGACCACCCGAGCCCCGGCCTCGGTGGCGGCAACCACGAGGGCCGCCGGCACGGGACCGCCACCGAGCAGGATCCACCGGAACCTGGCGACGTCGACCCCCGCCTCCAGCAGACGGCGCAGCATCGTCGGGACGAGGGAGACGACGTTGGTGGACTCCTCGCCGGCGATCGCCGCCGGGTCGAAGCGGGGATGCAGGACGGCGTCGGCGCCGGTGAGGCGTGCCCGGACCAGGACCATGAGGCCCGCGATGTGGCTCGGGGGAACGCAGCACAGCCACCTGTCCCCCTCCCCGAGCTCCAGCCGCGTGGCGGTGGCGAGGGCCGAGGCCGAGAGGTTGTCGTGGGTGAGCACGACCCCCTTGGGCCTGCCGGTGCTCCCCGACGTCGGCACGACGAGGGCGGTGCCGGGCTCCACGGCCTCGGCGCCGGGGAGCCGGTGGATCCCGGATGCGTCGACGAGGAAGCCGGGACGCAGGGCGGCGAGCAGTGCCTCCACCTCGGGATCGGGAAGGTCTGGATGGATCGGCAGGACCGCGTCGCCCGCCTCCCACGCGGCGTCGATGGTGGTCGTGAAGGCAGCGTCGAATGGCAGCCGGACCGCTACGAGCGCTTCGCCCATCGGTTTGTTAGCCTTCCCGGGATCGTCCGAGCATTTACTTTAGGAGTGACCGCTCAATGAATTGGGAACGTTCGGGAGACTACACCGACATCCTCTACGAGACGTCGGCCCCCGGCGGCATCGCCAAGATCACCATCAACCGGCCCGAGGTCCGCAACGCCTTCCGGCCGAAGACCGTGGTCGAGATGTCGCGCGCCTTCGACCGAGCCCGGGACGACCCCTCGATCGGCGCGATCATCCTCACCGGCGCGGGGACGCTGGCCTTCTGCTCCGGTGGCGACCAGCGGGTTCGCGGTGACGACGGGTACGTGGACGAGGCAGGGATCGGCCGGCTCAACGTTCTCGACCTGCAGGTCCAGATCCGGCGGCTGCCCAAGCCGGTCATCGCCATGGTGGCGGGCTATGCGATCGGTGGCGGCCACGTCCTGCACATCGTCTGCGACCTGACGGTCGCCGCCGACAATGCCCGCTTCGGGCAGGTGGGGCCGAAGGTCGGCTCGTTCGACGGGGGCTACGGGGCCTGCCTGCTCGCCCGCCAGGTCGGCCAGAAAAAGGCCCGGGAGATCTGGTTCCTCTGCGAGCAGTACGACGCCGAGGAGGCCCTGCAGATGGGTCTTGTCAACAAGGTGGTGCCCCTCGACCGCCTCGAGGAGGAGACCGTCGCCTGGTGCCGGCGCATCCTCGAGATGAGCCCGCTCGCCATCCGGCTGCTGAAGGCCGCTTTCAACGCTGACACCGACGGGCTGGCCGGCATCCAGCAACTCGCCGGCGACGCCACCCTCCTCTTCTACATGAACGAGGAGGCGCAGGAGGGCCGCAACGCCTACCTCGAGAAGCGCAAGCCGCGCTTCGACACCTTCCCACGGCGACCCTAGTCCGGCATGGGGAAGCCGGGCATGGCAGGGCTCTTCTGGGAGGCCGCCCGGCCCAAGACACTGGGCGCCGGCGTCGTCTGCGTGCTCGTCGGGACCGCCGCCGCCGGCAGCTTCATTGCATGGCGCTTCGTGGCGGCGATGGTGGCGTCTGTGGCGGTGCAGGTCGCCGTCAACTACGCCAATGACTACTTCGACGCCGTCAAAGGCGTGGACACCATCCACCGCATGGGGCCGCGCCGGGTCACCGCGGCCGGCCTCGTCACGCCGCAGCAGATGCGCCTCGCCACCGCGCTGGCCCTCGCCGTGGCCTCGGTGCCGGGTCTCGCGCTGGCCGCGGCCATCGGACCGCAGGTGATCGTCGTCGGACTCCTCTGCTTCACCGCAGCGCTCGGCTACAGCGGGGGGCCGAGGCCCTTCGCCTCGCTCGGCCTCGGGGAGGTCTTCGTCTTCGCGTTCTTCGGCATCGTCGGCACGGTGGGGGCCGCCTACGTGCAGACGGAGCACCTGACGGCGCTCGCCTTCGCCGTGGCGGTGCCCGTGGGCGCGCTCGCCTCGGCCATCCTGCTGGCGAACAACATCCGTGACATCGACACCGACGCCGCAGCCGGCAAACGCACCATGGCGGTGCGCATCGGGCGGGGGCCCGCCAACGCCGTGTTCGCCGGCCTCTTCGCCGTCGCCTTCGCCGGGACGGCGGCCATCGCGCTCGGGTTCCACCGGGCCGGCCTGCTCGTGGCTCTTCTGGCCCTCCCGCTGGCGTGGGTACCGCTGCGCCTGCTCAGAACCCGGTCGGACGGTGCGGGTCTCATCGAGGCCCTGGTCGGCACGGCACGGCTGCAGCTGGTCTTCGGGGTCCTGCTGGCCCTGGGCCTGTGGTTGTCGTGGACCTGAGCACGTTCGACATCCCCCTGTGCCTGCCGTTCCGCGGGGTGACCCGGCGGCACGGGATCCTCGTGCCCGGCCCCGCCGGCTGGGGCGAGTTCTCGCCCTTCCCGGAGTACGGCCCGGAGCTCACCCGCCACTGGCGGGCAGCGGCGACGGAGGCAGCCACGAGGTCCTGGCCCACGGCGGTGCGGTCGTCAATCCCGGTCAACGTGACCGTGCCGGCCACCTCGCCCCAGCGTGCCCATGACATCGTCGCCGGGTCCGGGTGCACGACCGCCAAGGTGAAGGTCGGCGAGGGCGACGACCTGGCCAGGATCGAAGCGGTCCGGGACGCCCTCGGTCCTTCGGGCAAGATCCGGCTGGACGTCAACGGCGCGTGGGACCTTGACGAGGCGGCCCGCCAGATCCGCCGGTTCATTCCCTTTGACCTCGAGTACGTCGAGCAGCCCGTCCCCAGCGCCGAGGACATGGGCCGCCTCCGCCGTCTCGTCGACGTCCCCCTGGCCGCGGACGAGCTGGTCCGGCTCTCCGACGACCCTCACCACCTGCGGCTCCACGACGTTGCGGACCTGATCGTCCTCAAGGTCCAGCCCCTCGGCGGCGTGTGGCGGGCGCTGGAGATTGCCGAGGCCATCGGCCTGCCCGCGGTGGTGTCGTCGGCGGTGGAGACGTCGGTGGGGATTGCGGCGGGGCTCGCCCTGGCCGCGGCCCTGCCGGAGCTGCGCTACGCCTGCGGCCTGGCGACCGTCCTGCTGCTCGAGGGCGACGTCGTGGCCGAGCCCCTGGTGCCGGTGCGCGGCCACATCGAGCTGCGACGCCCCGCGCCCGACGGCGCGGCGCTCCTCACGTGGGTTGCCGGCGACGAGGAGCGGCGGCGCCTGCTTCTGCGCTGGGAGGCCGCGGCCGCGGCATGAAGGCTGTCAACGCCGGGCAGGCACTGGCGACCGTGCTCGTGGATGAGCTGGTCCGCAACGGCCTCGCCCACGCCTGCATCGCCCCGGGGTCGCGCTCGACGCCGATGGCCGTGGCGTTCGCCGCCCATCCCGGCGTCAGGGTCCACGTCCTCATCGACGAGCGGTCGGCGGCGTTCTGCGCCCTGGGGATCGCCAAGGCGTCGGGAATTCCTTCGGCGGTCCTCTGCACGTCGGGGACGGCGGCGGCCAACTTCCACCCGGCGGTGATCGAGGCCGACCGGGGCCGCACTTCCCTCCTGGTTCTGACCGCCGACCGCCCTCCCGAACTGCGCGGGACGGGGGCCAACCAGACCATCGACCAGATCAAGCTCTACGGCGACGCCGTCCGCTGGTTCGCCGAGGTCGGCGTGCCGGAGGCCCTGCCGGGGTCGGTAGCGTACTGGCGCTCGGCCGCCTGCCGGGCCTGGGCCGAGGCGGCCGGGTCCCCGCCGGGACCGGTCCACCTCAACCTGGCGTTCCGGGACCCACTGGTACCCGTTGCCGACGACGCCGGCTTCCCGTATCCGCTCGACGGCCGCCCGGGCGAGGAGCCCTGGACGCGGACCGGCCCGTCGCCGGCCGGGATGGCGGCCGAGGATGCCCGCCGCCTACGGGCGACCATCGGCTCATCCGAGCGCTGCCTGGTCCTGGCCGGTGAGGCCCCAGGCGGCGGCGTGGGTGCCCGAGCCCTCGCAGAATCGGGAGGGTGGCCTCTGCTCGCCGACCCCCCCTCCGGGGCACGCGCCGGCGGCACGGCGATCTCGGCCTACGAAGCCATCCTTCGTCACCCCGGCTTCGTTGCCGCCATGCGGCCGGACCTGGTGGTACGGGTGGGAAGGATGGGGAGCTCGAAGCCACTGGCCGGCTACCTTGCGGACGACGTGCGGCAGGTCGTGGTCGATCCCGACGGGGACTGGACCGACCCCGAGCGCCGGGCCGAGTGGATCATCCGGGCCGACCCGAGCGTGCTGCCGTCGCTGGTGGCGTCCACCCGAACCCGCCCCTGGACACAGCGGTGGCTCGAGGCGGAGGGTGCCGCCCGCAGCGCGATCGACGCCGTCCTCGACGCCGAAGAGTCCCCAACGGAGCCCCGGACCGCCCGGGACCTCGCCGCCTGGTGCCCCGACGGCGCAACGCTTGTCGCCGCGTCGAGCATGCCGATCCGGGACCTTGAGTCCTTCATGCGCCCGAGAAGCGGCCTGCGGGTGCTCGCCAACCGCGGCGCCAGCGGTATCGACGGCTTCGTCTCCACCACCTTGGGGGTTGCCCTGGCAGGGCCGGGGCCGACCGTGGCCCTGGCCGGGGACCTCTCCATGCTCCACGACCAGAACGGGCTGCTCCTGGCCAGGAGTGGCAACGTGGACGCGGTCTTCGTCGTCGTCAACAACGACGGCGGCGGGATCTTCTCCTTCCTGCCGCAAGCCGACTTTCCCGGCGATTTCGAGCGCCTGTTCGGCACACCCCACGGCATGTCGTTCGAAGCAATCGCCGGCCTCTACCGGTGCGGCTACCAGCGGGTCGAGCGGGCCGCCGGCCTCACGGCTGCCGTCGGCGAGGCGTGGTCGGCTGGCGGAGTGCACCTCGTGGAGGTCCCGACCGAGCGCACCGCCAACGTGGCGCTGCACCGGCGGATCTGGCAGGCGGTTGGGGAGGCGCTGGAGGCCGAAGGCTTCGGGGCTTAGCGCCCACCGCCAAACAAGCTGCGCGAGTGAAAGGCATTACCTGACCGGACCTTCACCTGACCGGAGCCTGGCCCTTGTGTCCGGCAGAGGTGCGGAATCCCGCCACGCGTCTATGCAGGCCGTCGCGAGATTCCACTGAGGGGGGCCTCCGAGGTTGTCCGCGGCCCGTTTTCCGACCGAATTGCTCCGTTTCCGACCAGCCCTGGTCCGAAGTTGGGAGCGAACCGCGCGTATGCGCGCGCTAGGCTCCCAACCTCCTCCTCCGGCCCCTGGGTGGCGCGGAGTTCCGGACAAGCGCTAACTCGGGTCGCCCTTCCATGTGACAGCCTGTCTGGGCGCGATTCCCTCCCCAGTTCTACCTACCTACTTCTTGACGAGGCGGGAGCCGGCCGCGTTGAGCGAGCTGGGCGCCCATCCACCCGGGCGGCTCGTCGATCCCTTGTTCCCGGCGCCGGCCCAGGAGTAGGTCGAGGCCTTCCCGTTGGATCCTTGGCGGTCCTTGGCCTTGTGGTCCTTGGCTTTGTGCCCATTGGCCTTGTGGCCATTCGCCGAATTGCCATTGGCCGAGGGTGCGAAGGAGACCGTCTTCGGGCCCGACGAGGAGACCCGGCTCAGCCGCTCCGGCAACCGGCCCCAGGTGTGGCCCA
>JAOPZY010000048.1 GCA_025963875.1 Actinomycetota bacterium | reverse complement strand
TGGGGGAGACGGGCGATCCCTACCCCCGACGACGATCCGGCATGGGATCGGCTGGCTGAAGGCGCAGGGGAGGCTGACGCTCGGCTGGAGAGCCTGGATCTGGTGCGCGCCCTGCGGAAAGCGGTCGTGGAGGAACTCACGCCCCGCCAGCGGGAGGTGTTCGTTGCCGTCGTGCTCAACGAAGTGCCGGGAGACGTCCTTGCCGAGCGGCTGGGATCGACGCGGGGCGCCATCTACAAGACGGTGCACGACGCGCGCCGCAAGCTACGGCGGAACTTGGAAGAAGGGGGCTACATCGATCCGATGGAGCGGGTACCAACGAGGCGGGCATGAACAAGAGAGACCTGATCAACCTGCTGAAGACGAGTAGCGGTGAGGACTCGGGTTGCGAGGAGGCGTTCGCTCTCCTCGACGAGTACGTCGAGGCCGAGCTCGAGGGGCGGGACGTCGAGGCTCTGCTCCCCGCTGTCGCCGAGCATCTGCGAAACTGCGCCCCCTGCAGCGAGGAACACGCTGCCCTCCTCGCTCTCCTCAAGGAGCAGCTCGGCGCATAGAGCCTTCGCCGCGCGTCATAAGGATGACGGTCCAGGCCGCGTGAAGTCCACACGGCTCGCCAGGATCCACTCGCTTCCATAGCAACAGTCGATCCATCGACCCAGGATTGTGACCGGTGCTCTTCCGGGTCTGCTTGCAGTGGGCACTGCCGGCATGAGCGCGAGGCGGCCCTGGCTCAAGGCTGCGTCCCGGAAGACGGGTCCGCCGTGCGTCCGCACGGCATCGGCCCCCAAGATTGCACCAAAACCTGCGCCTGGCACGGTTTTTGATGCAATCTGCAGCTCCCCCTTTCTGCGCGAGAGGACGTAAGACCCGGGCCGCCGCGGACGCCAACAGCGTGAACGAGACAGCGCGGCGACGAGGGGCCGCCGCTCCGAGAGTTCCGGCGTCGCCGGAGGAGGGGAGAGCAGGATGAAGATGCTGTCACACCGGTGGTGGTTGGCTGAGGGCGCCGTGGTGGTCGTTGTCTCGGCGGTCCTTGGGACCCTAGCGTTTGCATCGTCGACCACCGGGGCAGCCAGGGCCGGCGGCCTCGGGGAGACGACCGGTCTCCTGCCCCGGGATCACCTGACATTGGAGAGTGCGATCCAGGTCGACCTCAGGAAGGAGACGGTGCGGCTTCCGCTGTATCGGGGAAAGGCGAACGGCCAGACCGTCTGGTACGTGCTCCTGGACGCCTCCGATGCCGGGCTGGCGCATGACCTTGGTGTGAACTACGCGCCCAAGCTGGCCAATCTCGCTATCGGCTGCCCCGAGTGCGTGCAGACGGTGACGCTCGAGTCACCCACGCCGCAGCAGAACCGCTTCGGGCAGGCCGGGGTCGACTTCCAGGGAGCGCCAGACTTCAGCCCTGCTCGTGTCGCCGAGCCGGGGCCCAACGGTTTTCCGCTCGCCACGTTCCAGCCCGGCGCCGTCGCCGGCCCCGGGTACAGCCCCTTCATTCGAATTGCAGGATCCGATGTCGTCTACGACGCGCCCATTGTTGCGACCGGCGAAGGTCCCTTCGACGTCGATCACCACACCGACACGGGTGACCGCGTGCTCGGCATCCATGTCGCACCCGCGTCTCCTCCCGGCCAGTACCTGGAGTCGTGGGTCGACCTCCTGTTCGTCAAGGGCTTCGACGCCGGCCATCCGATCGTCTACATCAGCACGGACGCCGGCCAGCCCCTGACGGCCGTGCTGGAGCGCTCGACGTACGTTCCCGCGCTCGACAAGGCGGCGTACAACGGCGGCGACGACTTTCTCGGCTCCGCCCGGGAGCGGCTCTTCGGCTTCATCAACGGCCAGACCGGCCCCGACAACAAGAATGCCCAGGGGTTCCTGCACCTGGTCAAGGACGGTCACGCCTCCGACGACGCCAGCGCGGGCAACACCGCGCTGATCGACGCCCTGCGCAACGGTGGTGACCTGCTCAACGTGTTCGGTGACTTCCCCACACTGACTGACCCACGGCACTCCCAGGCGTACAGCCCGCTCTGGGATGCGCAGCTCGGCCTGTGGACCGACAAGGCGGTCCAGCAAGGGCTGAACACCCGCCAGATCGACGAGAATGTCGTCTTCAATCTGGCGGCCACTCGGCCCGACCTGCTGACCGGGGTCGATCCGGCCACCGGCAACCCTGCTCCCTACGGCTCGGTCGGCGTCGACATCAACTGTGCGGTGATCGGCTTCATCGACAAGGCTCCCACGGCCAATCTCGCCGATCCGGTTCCCAACTCGCAGTTCCCTCCGAGGTAGCCAGAGTTTCATCCTGAAGAAGAACGAGCGCAACATGAGAGGAGCATGGAGATGAAGATCGCCGGAATAGACAGCCGAGCGGGCCGGGTGCACGTGGAGCACGGGCTCAAGCGGGTCCGGGCCTACCTTGGGGGCGAGGTGGTGGCCGACACGGTGCATCCCCGCCTGGTCTGGGAGGTCCCGTACTACCCCGCCTACTACTTCCCGGTGGAGGACGTGCACACCGAACTGCTGGCTCCGACCTCTACCGTCACCCACTCTCCGAGCCGGGGCGACGCACAGCACTTCACGGTCAAGGCTGGGGGCAAGGAGGCCGTAGACGCGGCGCTGCAGTATGTGGACTCCCCGGTCGTGGAGCTCCGCGACCTCATCCGCCTGGACTGGGACGCCATGGACGGGTGGTTCGAGGAGGATGAAGAGGTCTACACCCACCCGCGGGACCCGTACACGCGC
>JAOPZY010000036.1 GCA_025963875.1 Actinomycetota bacterium | reverse complement strand
ATTGTCGACGGATGGCCGCATAGGCTTGAGCCCGAATGAGTCAACCGAGTTCGCCGACGCAGCGCTCCGCACGCACCGCCCTGGCCGTCCAAGCCGGCCGGCTCGCCGGGCGCGTCTCGCGCCGGGCCGGAATGGGGGCCGGGGTGACGATCGGCGGACGGGTGGCCCTCGCCGTGGCGCCGGGGGTCATCGGCGAGCTCGCCGCAGGCCGGGAGGCGGTCGTCGTCTCGGGAACCAACGGCAAGACCACTACCACACGCCTGCTGGTTGCGGCCCTGCAGGCCTCCGGGGTGTCAGTCGTGTCCAACGACACCGGGGCGAACCTGGCGTCAGGGGTCGCGTCGGCCCTGGCGTCGGGGGCTTCGGGGGCAAGGCCGGTCCTCGAGGTGGATGAAGCGGCGCTCCCTCGGGTCATCGCCGCCCTCGACCCCCGCCTGGTGGTGCTCACGAACCTGAGCCGGGACCAGCTCGACCGCTACGGCGAGGTGGGCACCGTCGCCAACCGCTGGCGGGAGATGCTGGCGTCGCGCCCTGCCCAGCGCGTCGTCGCCAACGCCGCCGATCCGCTGGTGGTCTGGGCGGCCCAGGAGTCGGACACGGTGTGGGTGGACACCGGGCTGCTCTGGCGGGAGGACGCCACGGCCTGCCCGGCCTGCGGTGCGCTGCTCGAGTGGGGAGACGGTTGGTATCGATCTGCCTGCGGCTTCGCCAAACCCGAGGCTGCGATCCGCCTCACGGGTGACGTGGTCGAGGCCCCCGGCGAGCACGTTGCGCTGTCGCTCTCGCTGCCGGGGCGCTGGAACCTGGCCAACGCCGCCATGGCGCTTGCAGCCGCCCGGGAGGCCGGCATCGACCTGAAGGAGGCGGCTGCGGCCATGTCGGACGTCCGGGAGGTCGGGGGCCGTCAGGCCACCTGGCGCCTGCCCGACGGCCGGCGCGCCCGGCTGCTGCTCGCCAAGAACCCGGCGGGATGGACAGAGGTGCTCAGGTTCCTCGCCGGCGCGGACTCCGGCGTCGTGGTGGTCCTCAACTGCCGGGTGGCCGACGGCAAGGACCCGTCGTGGCTCTGGGATGTCCCGTTCGAGCTGCTGGCGGGACGCCCGGTGGGGGCGTCGGGGGAGCGGCATCTCGACCTTGCCGTGCGTCTCCGCTACGCAGGCGTCGACTTCGTCGACGACCGGGATCCACTGCTCGCCGCCGGGAAGGTGGGCGGCGACGACGTGGAGATCGTGGCCACCTACAGCGCGTTCGTCGACCTGGTGAGGAGGATCAGATCTCTACGGTCGGCATAGGGCTCATCTATCCCGAGCTCATGGGCACCTACGGTGACCGCGGCAATGCCCGGGTCCTCGAGCGGCGTCTCGCCTGGCGCGACCTGCCCGGGGAGGTGGTCGAGATCGCTGCGGGGGAGCCCATCCCCTCCACGCTCGACGTCTACGTGATCGGGGGGGCCGAGGACGTCCCCCAGACGCTGGCGGCCGAGGGCCTGGGTGCCTCGGGGCCCGCCATCGAGCAGGCGCTCGACGGTGGCTCGGTGATGCTCGCCGTGTGCGCGGGGTTCCAGCTCCTCGGGACCACGTATGTCCGGACCGACGGCAAAGCGGTCCCGGGCCTCGGTCTGGTCGAGGCCGCCACGGTGGCCGGCCCCCATCGCCGCATCGGCGAGGTCGTGGTGGACACGGGCCGGGTCGGCGTGGGGTTGTTGAGCGGCTTCGAGAACCACGCAGGCATCACGACCCTCGCTCCCGGCACCGAGCCGCTGGGGGCCGTGCGCACCGGCAGCGGCAACGGGGACGGCCGGGACGGCGCCTACCAGGACCGGCGGCTGGTGGCCACGTACCTGCACGGGCCGGTGCTCGCCCGCAATCCGGCCCTCGCCGACCTCCTCCTCTCCTGGGTGACGGGGCCGCTGCCGCCGCTCGACGACGACATGGCGGACCGGCTCCGCGCGGAGCGCCTGGGGGCCGCGGCGTCCCGGCCCCGGTGGCGCCGCTCGTGAGTAGCAGCGTGGCTGGGGTACATTGAGGTTGATTGCCGCTAGATGGAGGAGGCAAAGTGGCTGGACCGCAAGGAGCCGAAGGATTCAAGCGAGGGACCCCGCTCGACGAGGCGACCCCCGAGCGCCGGGAGCAGTGGCTGGCAGAGCTCCAGAAGCAGGGCAAGTACACGGAGGGCGCCAGCCTGAAGGAGCTCATCGAGAAGCGGGACGGCGAGAAGACCGGTTCCGAGGGCGAGTAGCCGTCAAGGAGCCGCCGAAGTTCGAAGACTGGGAACGGGAGCGGCTGGACCGCGCCACGGGCGTGGTCTCCACGGTCGGCCCCGACGGTGGCCCGTCTGCAGCTCCCGTGATGGTCTGGTTCGAGGGCGACACCCTGCGCTTCGAAACCGAGCCCGAATCTCGCAAGTTCAAGAACCTGCTCCGCAACCCCCGGGTGGCCGTCACGGTATTCGGCGCACCAAAATGGGGCGTGGTTGTCCGCGGCACGGCCGAGGTGCTGAAGCCCGGCGGACCCCCCGGCAGCCGGGAGCAGGCCCAGATCGTCGTGCATCCGGAGTCGAAGGTCTCCTGGCGCCGCAAGGAGCCCGCCTCTTAGGCCCCAAGAATCTTCTTTGTATGAAAAAACATGAAAATGCTGCTTAATCATACAAAGAAGATTCTCGGCGTTACATGACGAGGACGGCGGCTCCTCTGAACGCGCCGTGGGCGAGGTCGCGCAGGGCCTGGGGCGCCTCCTCGAAGGGGTAGAGGCGGGTTGTGGCCCGGATGGGGATGCGGATGGCCGCCGCCAGGAAGTCCCGCCCATCCTGGCGGGTGTTGGCGGTGACGCTGCGAAGCGTCCGCTCCTGGAAGAGGTGCGCCTCGTAGTTGAGGCTCGGGATGTCGCTCAGGTGGATTCCCGCCACGGCCAGGGTGCCGCCCCGGTCGAGCGCCGCCAGGGCCACCGGCACCAGGACGCCCACCGGGGCGAAGAGGATGGCAGCGTCGAGGGGCTCCGGCGGCGCATCGGTGGCCCCGACGGCCGAGGTGGCCCCCAGCGAGCGTGCGAACTCCTGGGCGTCGGTTCCCCGGGTCATCACGTGGAGCCGGGCGCCCTCCGCCAGGGCCACCTGCGCGATGAGGTGCGCGGAGGCGCCGAACCCGTAGATGCCGAGCCGGCCCCCCGGCGGCAGGTCCGCCCGCCGCAGCGCCCGGTAGCCGATGATGCCGGCGCAGAGGAAGGGGGCAAGCTGTTCGCCCGGGACCGATGCCGGCAGGGGATAGGCGTAGGCCTCGGGCACGGTCGCGTACTCCGCGTAGCCGCCGTCGGCGTCCCAGCCGGTGAAGGCCGGGGCCACGCAGAGGTTCTCCCGGCCGCTGGTACAGAACCTGCACGTGCCATCGGTCCAGCGGAGCCACGCGATGCCGATACGGTCGCCCACCCCGAACCGGGAGGCGCCGGTGCCCAGCGACTCGACCGTCCCGACGACCTGGTGGCCGGGGATCACCTCGGGGCGGTGCGGTGGGAGATCGCCCTCGGCGAGGTGGAGGTCGGTGCGGCACACCCCGCAGTGGGAGACTTTTACACGGACCTCGCCAGGCCCGGGCACCGGGACCGGCCGCTCGACGAGCCGCAACGGATGGCCGTCGATCGGGCCCGGCGCGGCGATGACCCACGCCCGCATCGTGTCCCCGGCCATGATCCACCCCTGAGTTGGAAGTCTCTGTCACGATAGTCTGCCCGATGTCGGTCTCGCGCATCGCGCCGGGTAGCCCCATAAGAGGGCGAAGTAGAAAGGGCAGCGAATTGGGAGAAGAAATCGGGATCGGCCTGCTCGGCTGCGGCATCGTCGGCTCCGCCGTCACCCGCATCCTCGCTGCCAATGCCGACGAGATCACGGAGCGCTCCGGCGCGCATCTCACCATCAAGCGGGTGGCGGTGCGGAGCCTGGCCAAGGAGCGAGACGTCCCCGTCCCGCGGGACCTCTTCACCAATGACCCCAACGAGGTCGTCGACGACCCCGACGTCAGGATCGTGATCGAGGTGATGGGCGGCATCGAGCCCGCCCGGAGTCTCATCCTCAAGGCGCTCACCTCTGGCCGCTCGGTCGTGACCGCCAACAAGGAACTGCTCGCCACCCTCGGCAAGGAGCTCTTCGACGAAGCGGAGCGCGCCGGAGTCGACCTTGCATTCGAAGCCGCGGTGGCAGGCGGCATCCCCATCATCAAGCCGCTGAAGGAGTCCCTCGCCGGCGAGCGCATCCGGCGGGTCATGGGCATCATCAACGGCACGACGAACTTCATCCTCACCCGCATGAGCACCGAGGGCATCGAGTTCGACCAGGCCCTGGCCGAGGCCAAGCGCCTCGGCTACACCGAGCTCGACCCGACCGCCGACATCGAGGGGTTCGACCCGGCGGCCAAGATGTCGATCCTGGCCAGCATCTGCTTCAACGCGAGGGTCGTGGCGGGCGACGTCTACCGGGAGGGCATCACGCATGTCAGCGCCCGGGACATCGCCTTCGCCCACCGCCTCGGCTACGAGGTCAAGCTGCTCGGCATCGCCGAGATGGTGGACGGCCAGGCCGCCGTCCGGGTCCACCCGGCGATGATCCCGCTGGCGCACCCGCTGGCGTCGGTCCGGGACAACCTGAACGCCGTGTTCGTCGAGGGCGTGAACGTCGGCGAGCTCATGTTCTACGGCCAGGGTGCCGGAGGCCCCCCCACCGCGACGGCTGTCGTCGGCGACGTCGTCGACATTGTCCGCAACCTGACCACCGGGAGCCGGGGCGTCGGGTGCACCTGCTACCACGCCAACGCCCGGATCCGGCACATGGACGAGACCTCGTCCCAGTACTACATCCTGCTGGAGGTCGACGACCGCCCCGGCGTCCTGGCGAGGGTTGCCCAGACGTTCGCCGACCACGGCGTCAGCATCCGGAGCATGTGGCAGGAGGGCTTCGCCGACGAGGCCCGCCTGGTGATGGTCACCCACCGGGCGCTCGAGCGGAACTTCCAGGCCCTCCTCGGGGCTCTCCGGGGACTGGACGTCGTCGAGGAGGTCGCCTCCTCGATGCGGGTCATCACCGACGAGGAGTAGGGCGTCCGTGGGCCTGTGGCGGGGGATCATCGAGGAGTTCCGGGCCCGTCTTCCCGTCTCCGAAGCCACGCCGGTGGTGACGCTCCAGGAGGGCGACACGCCGTTGCTCAGGGCCCACCACCTCTCGCAGGTCACCGGGCTCGACGTCTACCTCAAGTTCGAGGGCGCCAACCCCACCGGGTCGTTCAAAGACCGCGGCATGACCGTCGCGGTCTCGAAGGCAGTGGAGGGCGGGGCAAAGGCCATTGCCTGCGCCTCCACGGGCAACACGTCGGCCTCGGCGGCTGCGTACGCGGCCCGGGCAGGGATCGTCTGCGCCGTGCTCATCCCGAAGGGAAAGGTGGCGCCCGGCAAGCTTGCCCAGGCACTGGTCCACGGCGCCAGGGTCATCGAGCTCGACGGCAACTTCGACCAGGCCCTCGACCTGACCCGCAAGCTGGAGGCCAACTATCCGGTCACGCTGGTGAACTCGATCAACCCGTATCGCATCGAGGGGCAGAAGACCGGGGCGTTCGAAGTCTGCGACGCGCTCGGGAGGGCGCCCGACCTGCACCTCATCCCCGTCGGCAACGCCGGCAACATCACCTCCTACTGGAAGGGCTACCGCGAGTACCGCCAGGACGGCATCATCTCCTCGCTGCCCAGGATGCTCGGCTTCCAGGCGGCGGGCGCCTCGCCCCTGGTCAAGGGGCACCCCGTCGAGGACCCGAGGACCATCGCGACCGCCATCCGCATCGGAAACCCGGCATCGTGGGACGGGGCCACCAGCGCCGCCGCCGACTCTGGGGGTGCGATCGCGGCGGTTCGGGACAAGGACATCCTCGATGCCTACCGCCTCATCGCCCGCGAGGAGGGCCTCTTCTGCGAGCTCGCCTCGGCTGCCTCGGTGGCGGGTCTGCTGCAGCTCCACGCGGCGGGGAACCTGCCGCGGAGCGGTGTCGCCGTGTGCGTCCTCACCGGCAACGGGCTGAAGGACCCCGACTGGGCTATCGCCGGGGCGCCACCGCCACGGCAGGTCGGACCCCACGTCGACGAGGTCGCCCAGGCCATCGGGTTTTGAGCGGGGACCTCTGATGGGTGTCGACGTCCGGGTGCCTGCCACCGTAGCCAACCTCGGGCCGGGCTTTGACTGCCTGGGGGTCGCGGTCGGGGTTCACCTCGAGCTGAGCATCTCGCTCGCGGACAAGGTTGAGATCGTGGGCGGCGACCCGTCGATCCCGGTCGAGGACGACCTGACGCTCCGGGCCTTCGTCTCCGTGTACGCCGCGGTGGGGCAGGAGGCGCCGCCGGTGCGCATCGAGGTGCTCGGTGCCTACCCGCAGGGCCGGGGCCTCGGGGCGAGCGCCGCGGCGATCGTCGGCGGGCTTGTGGCGGCGCGCGCCGCGGGCGACCTCGACGTGGCCGACTCCGACCTGGCCCGTCTGGCCATCCGCATCGAGGGCCACGCCGACAACGTGCTGCCGGCAATGTTCGGGGGCCTCGTGCTTGCCTCTGCCGACGGGTGGATCCGGTTCACGCCGGCCCCTGGGGTGCTGCCGTTCGTCCTCGTGGCGCCCGACCGCTCCGTCACCGCCGAATCCCGCCGGACGTTGCCGGGGGAGGTGCCCCGTGCCGACGCCGTCGCCAATGCCGCGGCCACCGCAACCCTCGTGGCGGTGCTGAATGGGGTCGAAGACCCTGCGGCCCTCATGATGGCCACCGCCGACCGTATTCACGAGCCGTACCGGCTTCCCCTGCTGCCCGAGACCCTCGACCTGCACCAGGGGCTCCGTGCCAAGGGCGTCGCTGCGGCGCTGTCCGGCGCCGGTCCCTCGGTGGTCTGCCTCTCGCCGTCGGATGCAATCGAGGACGCGGTGGCATTCGCCCGGACGTTGCTGCCCGCGGGCTGGGAGGTCATCGTGCCGGGGTGGGATGTGCAGGGGGCACAGGTACGGTGAGGTCCGCTCCAGACTCGGCGCAGGGCGTGCAGGTCGCCGAGCGCCCGGGATCGGGTCGGTACACGAGCACGCTGGGCGACGCGTACGACCCGTTGCCGGGCGACGCCGCCGGGAGCCCGTCCGGTGGGGAGGTCCGGGTCGAGACCCACCAGCAGCTGCTCTCGGTGAAGGAGGGCGAGACCTTCGTCTGCTCGGATCAGCAGGGCGACCTCTCGGTCCCCAACACCGTGGGGATGGGGGTCTACTACCGGGACACCAGGTTCCTGTCCCGCTTCGAGTTCCGGATCAGCGGCGCCGATCCGGTCCTGCTCTCGTCCTCCGCCGAGCGGGCGCACCTCAGCTACGTCGACCTCACCAACCCCGATCTCTGGGAAGGCGATGTGCTCGCGGTCCCCGCCCAGACCGTCAACATCCGCCGCATCCGGGCCGTGGCCGACCGCGTCCTGGAGCGGATGCGGATCAAGAACTTCAACGCCTTCCCCGTCAACGTGGCGCTCGAGTTCACGCTGGCTGCCGACTTCCTCGACCTCTTCGAGGTGCGGGGCCTGATGCGGGAGCGGCGCGGGACGTGCTTCGTCCCGCTCGTGGACGGGGCGGTCGTGAAGCTCGCCTACCTCGGTCTCGACGAGTCCTTCCGGGAGACGTGGATCACCTTCGGCGACAAGCCGACGGTGGTCGACGTGGAGGGCGACACCGTCCGGGTTCGCTTCGACCTGGCCCTCGAGGCCCAGTCGACCCGTACCATGTCGGTGGCCTTCGAACCGATCATCGACGGCGAACGGCGGCGCCTCGACGAATTCTCCACCGCCGTCGCCCGGACCCGGCGGTCCTACGAGGAGTGGGAGCAGGACTGTTCCCAGATCCGCACCGACAACAAGTTGTTCGACTCCCTGGTGCTGCGGGGCATCCGCGACCTGCGGGCACTGCTGACGAGGACGCAGTTCGGCGAGTTTCTGGCGGCGGGGATCCCCTGGTACGTGGCGCCGTTCGGGCGCGACGCCATCCTGGCCTCCTACCAGATCCTCGCGGTCAACCCCGAGCCCGCCCGCTGGACACTGCACCTCCTTGGCCGCCTGCTGGGCACCCAGAACGACCCGTGGCGCGACGAGGAGCCGGGCAAGGTGCTCCACGAGATCCGCCAGGGGGAGCTCGCCCGCGCCGACTACATCCCCCACACCCCCTACTACGGCACGGTTGACGCCACGCCCCTGTACCTGATGCTGGCGGCCGCCTACTTCCGCTGGACCAACGATCTCTCCACGATCATGCAGCTCAAGGATGTCTTCGACCGCGCGCTGGCGTGGATCGACCGCTACGGAGACTTCGACGGCGACGGCTACGTCGAGTACATCCGCCGCTCGCCGCGGGGCCTGCGCAACCAGGGCTGGAAGGACTCCGGCAACGCCATCGTCCATGCGGACGGCACCCTCGCCCCACCCCCCATCGCCCTGGCCGAGGTCCAGGGCTACGTGTACATGGCGAAGCAGCGGATGGCAGAGATCTACGCCCTGCTCGGGGAACACGCCACCGCCGCCCGCCTCGAGCGGGATGCCGCGGCGTTGAAGACGCGCTTCAACCGGGATTTCTGGGTCGACGACGAGCAGTATTTCGCCCTGGCGCTCGACGGGGAGAAGCGGCAGGTCACCACGGTGACGACGAACCCGGGGCACGGCCTCTACTGCGACTTCATCGACAAGTCCAAGGCCGGCCCCTTGGCGGAGCGGCTGATGGCGCCGGACATGTTCAGCGGCTGGGGGATCCGGACCATGTCGAAAAAGGAAGTCGCCTACAACCCGATGAGCTACCACAACGGCTCGGTGTGGCCGCACGACAATGCCCTCGTCGCGGCCGGCCTCAAGCGCTACGGCTACGACCGTTCCACGCTGCGGGTGGCCACCGGGCTCTTCGACACCGCCCTGCACATGGAATATTTCCGGCTCCCCGAGTTGTTCTGCGGGTTCACGCGCCGGGCGCCCGCCACGCCGGTGCGGTACCCGGTGGCCTGCTCCCCGCAGGCATGGGCGGCGGCGAGCCCGTTCCTGCTGCTCCAGTCGATGCTCGGCATCTCGGCCCGAGCGGACCGGGGCCTCGTCACGGTGAACAAGCCGGCGCTCCCCGAGTGGCTGAACAGCTTGGAATGGCGCAATCTCCGAGTCGGCGATTCCCGGCTGTCGCTGGTGTTCACCCGGCAGGGGGAGATGACGACCTTCTCGATGACCGAGCGCGAGGGCGATATCCGCGTCCTGATGGAGGGATAGGGAGTCGGATGAGCCGTAGCCAGGCAGGGCCACCACTGCCGCGCTCCGTCGTCCTGATCGACGGGGAGCACTACCCACCGGTCACCGCCAGAGCCATCGCCGCCCTGCGGGCCGAGGGGGAGGATCCCGTGGCCGCCCTGCTCGTTGGCGGTGGCGAGAAGCTGGGCCAGGTGCCGCTCGAGGTCGGCGTGCCGGTCACCGCCTTCGCCGACCCCGAATCCGCCCTTGCCGGACTCGTGGAGCTCATCCACGCCACCGGCGCCCGGCGGGTGCTGGATCTGTCGGACGAGCCGGTGCTCGGCTACACCGAGCGGTGCCGGATGGCATCGGTGGCCCTGTGGTCGGGGGCCGCCTACATCGGAGCCGACTTCTCGTTCACGCCGCCGGACCGC
This sequence comes from Actinomycetota bacterium, assembly GCA_025963875.1. Taxonomy (GTDB): domain Bacteria; phylum Actinomycetota; class CADDZG01; order JAHWKV01; family JAOPZY01; genus JAOPZY01. The sequence continues at coordinate 10,528 of JAOPZY010000036.1, read as the reverse complement.
TCCCTGCGGCCGGCAGCTCCGTCGGTGGCGGTCATCGGGACGGGGAAACGCACGGGCAAGACCGCGATCGCCGGGACGGCCGCCCGGACGTGGCGGGACGCGGGGCTGAACCCCGTGGTCGTCGCCATGGGCAGGGGCGGCCCGCCCGAGCCGGAGGTCATCGACGCCGGGACGCAGCTCGACGCCGCCACCCTCCTCGGGTTCCTGGAGGCTGGGCGCCATGCTGCCAGTGACTACATCGAGGACGCCCTGACCGCGCGAGTGGCAACGGTCGGGGCCTGGCGGGCGGGAGGGGGCCTGGCGGGCGCGATGGCCTACTCCAACTTCCCGAGAGCCCTCGCCGTGGCCGAAGATCTGAAGCCCGGCCTCCTCGTCCTGGAGGGCAGCGGGGCGGCGATTCCCCCCTCCGCCTTCGATGCCGGCGTGCTCGTCGCGGACGCCGGCATCGATCCCGAGCACCTCTGCGGGTATTTCGGCTTGTACAGATTGTTGCTTGCGGACCTTGTGGTGCTTACAATGTGTGAAGAGACCCTTGACCGGAGCCAGTTGGCGGCGGTTGAGCGTTGTGCTCGCAGGAGACCCCTCAGCCATCCAAAGGTTGTTTGCACGGTCTTTCGTCCCCATCCCCTAGCCGACGTCTCAGGAAAGAGGATCTGGTTCGGTACTACGGCGATTGAACGGGCAGGACCGTCGCTCAAACAACATTTGGAAAGCACCTATGGTTGCGACGTTGTCGCGGTCAGCCACGACTTGGCGCGCCGGGATGCCCTGCGGGGGGATCTCGAGGCCCAGGCGTCGCCCGGCGGTGTCGATGCACTGGTGGTGGAGCTGAAGGCCGCGGCGGTCGACGTCGTGACCCGATGGGGGATGGAGCGTGGTATCGAGGTGATCTACGTGGACAACCGCCCGGAGACGGTGGGCGGAGATGGGCCGCTGGAGGAACTGCTGCTCGAGGTCGCCCGCTCGGCGAAGGAGCGGTTCGGCCTATGAGGTTGCGCCGCCCGGCGGGGCAGGCCGCCCACATCGTCATTTCCGACACGACCCACGGGCTGCCGTACTCCAAGGGCCTGATGGCCTCGTCGGTCATGATGGCCGGGGTCCCGCCTGCCCAGGCGTACCGGGTTGCCGAGAAAGTGGAGCAGGACCTGAACGAGCGGGGGGTTCGCCAGATCACCAGCGCGGAGCTGCGGAACCTGGCAGCGTTGCTGCTGGCAGAGATCGACGAGCGCCACGCCAGCACGTATCTCCAGTGGCAGGCGGTCGAGGAACTGGACGAACCCCTGATCATCCTGCTCGGGGGCGCCACCGGCGTCGGCAAGTCGACCATCGCCACGCAGCTCGCGGCCCGGCTGGGTATTACCAGGGTGATTTCGACCGATGCCATCCGGGAGGTCCTGCGGGCGGCGTTCTCGCAGAAGCTCATCCCCACCCTCTACGTCTCCTCCTTCAACGCCGACGAGGCGCTGCGGGTGCCGATCTCCTCCCGGTCAGAACAGCTCATCGTCGGGTTTCAGGAACAGGTCACCGCGGTGTCCGTGGGCATCAAGGCGCTGATCGCCCGTGCACTCGAGGAAGGAACGGATATCATTGTGGAGGGAGCCCACGTCGTTCCAGGTTTTCTGGAAGGCTGGGAGGAAGAATTCGACCAGGCGGTGCTGGTGCCGGTCGTCATCGCCGTCTCCGATGTCGAGATGCACCGATCCCATTTCGCCATGCGGGCGCTCGAGACCCGATCGCGGCCACGGGACCGATATCTGGACAACTTCGAGAAGATTCGAGCGTTACAGAGCTACATCGTCGGTCTGGCCGAACGGGCGGGGGCGCCTGTGGTCGAGATGTTCGACCTCGACTCCACCCTCCAGCAGATCGCCGCCATCGTGGTCGCCAAGGCGCTGGCAAAGGCCCAGGCACGGAGCGAGGTTGAGCCCCAACCCGAGCGTGCGGATGCGGGTTCGGCGGCGGAATCGGGGGAGGACGGGGGGCTCGTGGGGTCACAGATTCCAGGAAGGGTGCCTCGTCTCAAGAGCTGGGAACTGCTCGGAGCAAGAAGAAAGGGGTAAAACCTTCAAGACCTTCAAGGTCGGACCCGTGTTCGCAAGATATGGAATAGTGAGGAACGCCCCTGGATCCGATTCGGGTCCAACTCGGGGCCGCCGGAGGGGACGTCAAGCCTGCATCCTCGATTCCTGCAGCCCCGGGCCGCTCGCGACCACCATCCCGGTAGCCGATGCCCCATGTGCCTCCTGGGGGAGAACCCCCGAGCCCCCTCACCCGGCGCCCGCTCAACTACCAGTCGAAGCGGCAGATGAAGCCGCTGCTGAAGAAATGAAAGAGAAAATGCTGAACATACGAGGCAGGGCCGGCCCGAACCGGCGTGCCCAATCAAAACCAATTCGTCCCAGGCAGGGACGACCGACAACAAGAAAGGAGACGGGAACGAATGGATGAGTCCCAGACGCAGAACCGGTCCCTACTGGCCGGTAAGCTCGTTTCCGAGCTCCAGGCCATTGCGGAGCAGGTGGGGGTCAAGGACCCCAAGAAGCGGAAGAAGGCGGAGTTGATCGACGCCATTCTTGGCATCGCTCCGCAGCCTTCGAGCTCGCCTGCTCCCTCACCAATTGGCAATGGCGCCACGGCGGGCACCGCCAACGGCGTCCGCCACGACGAGGCGATCCACGATGGTCCTGCCAACGGCGCTCCTACCGCCAACGGCGGCTCACAGGCACCGGCGGCCGGCCCCTGGACGGGACGCGCCCCCGAACCTCAGCGCAGCCCTGACACCCCCCCGACGGAGGTGCCGGTGCCCGCTGGACCCCAGGAGGCTCCATCGGAGGCGCCATCCGTTGCCGAGGCGTCGACCTCCGCTGCCGTCACGCCCGGCGCTCCCACCGGAGCGCCGGCTGAGACTGCTGCGCCGGCGCCTGCCGGCGCAAACGGGGGCTCCGCTGTGCACACCACCAGCCGCGAGTACGAGGCGCCCAGCCCTGGCACGGTCCAGGCCAACGGGGACGGCCCGGCTCCCGCCGCGACCACGCAGGACGGGGCCGATGGATCGAGCGGAGCCTCACCGGAGGCGTCCACCCAGGCGCCGCCGCAGGGCTCTCCCGACACGCGGCCGGAGTACCGGCGTGACGGCGAGGGCGTCCGCGAGCGGGACCGGGGACGCCGCCGCCGTCGCCGTGAGCGCGGTGGCGACCGCCCGGAGCAGCGCCCAGGCGACCGCCCGGAGCGCCCGGAGCAGCGCCCGGACCGGGGCAATGACCGCCAAGGGTCCCAAGGAGGCGGGGCGCCCGAGCGGATGGGCGATCGCATGGACCGCCCACGGCGGGAGCCGGAGTTCGAGGACACCGGCGACCTCGAGGTCCGCACGGGGGTCCTCGACGTCCTCCCCGAGGGCTACGGCTTCCTCCGGACGAGCGGCTACCTGCCCGGCCAGGAGGACGTCTACGTGTCGCTGTCGCAGGTTCGCCGGGCGCAGCTGCGGCGAGGCGACCACATCACGGGTGCGGTGCGCCGTCCGAAGGAGGGCGAGAAGTATCAGGCCCTCGTACGGATCGACAAGGTCGACGACCTGTTGCCGGACGAGATCGTCGGGCGCAAGTGGTTCGAGAAGCTGACCCCCCTGTATCCCGAGGAGCGGCTCCACATGGAGCTGGCGGAGAACCCTGGCCAGATCTCGCAGCGGATCATCGACCTGGTGGCGCCGATCGGCAAAGGTCAGCGCGGCATGATCGTGTCACCGCCGAAGGCGGGCAAGACCACGATCATGAAGCAGATCGCCAACTCGATCACCTCCAACAACCCGGAGTGCCACCTCATCGTCCTGCTCGTCGACGAGCGGCCCGAAGAGGTCACGGACATGCAGCGCTCGGTGGAGGGCGAGATCGTCTTCTCGACCTTCGACCGCCCCTCCGAGGACCACATCCAGGTCACCGAGCTCACCCTCGACCGGGCCAAGCGCCTCGTCGAGCTGGGCAATGACGTCGTCATCCTGCTCGACGGCATCACCCGGCTCTCCCGGGCCTACAACCTGGCGACGCCGGCCTCCGGGCGCATCCTGTCCGGTGGTGTCGACTCGACGGCCCTCTACCCGCCGAAGCGTTTCTTCGGCGCTGCCCGCAACATCGAGCAGGGAGGGAGCCTCACGATCATCGCCACCGCCCTGGTCGAGACGGGCTCGAGGATGGACGAGGTGATCTTCGAGGAGTTCAAGGGCACCGGCAACTGGGAGCTCAAGCTCGACCGGCGTGCCTCGGAGAAGCGCATCTTCCCCGCCATCGACATCCAGGCCTCGGGTACCCGCAAGGAGGAGCTCCTGCTCTCCCAGGAGGAGCTGGCCCTGGTGTGGAAGCTGCGCCGGGTGCTGCACGCCCTCGACGGGACGGCCGCCCTGGAGCTGCTGGTCGACAAGATGCGCCAGACCAAGGGCAACATGCAGTTCCTGAAGGAGATCCAGAAGGTCCAGATCGGCGACTAGCCGGGTGAGCGGCGGGCCCGAGCTACCATGAGGGCCTAAACCGACGTCTACGTGAGGAAACAACGATGAAGACAGGGATCCATCCCGACTACGTGCTGGCGAACGTCCGGTGCTCGTGCGGGAACACGTTTCAGACCAGGTCGACCAAGTCGGAGTTGAAGGTCGAGATCTGCTCGCAGTGCCACCCCTTCTACACGGGCAAGCAGAAGCTCGTGGACACCGGAGGCCGGGTGGAGCGCTTCGAGAAGAAGTACGGGCGCCGCGCGCCCCGCGTCTGAGCCTGAGGTGAGCGGCCAGCCCCTCTCGGGAACTGGGCAGGGAACGGGCGGGGGGCAGCCCTCGATCGGGGGTCAGGCCCTCGTCGAGGGGGTGATGATGCGGGGGCCGCAGCGCTGGGCCCTCGCAGTGCGACGGCCTGACGGCGGCATCTCGACCGAGGCGCACGCGTTGCCGTGGAGCCCGGCCGACCATCCGTGGATCCGCAAGCCCTTCATCCGCGGCGTCAACGTCGTGGTCGAGTCGCTTGCCATCGGCATGCGGGCGCTCAGGATCTCGGCTGGCTACTCGCTGACCGGCGGAGAGGTGGAGGGGGGTCCAGGGGGGAGTAGCAGCCCCCCGGAGTGGAGCGGAGAGGATCCGGCTGCGAATCCCCCCTGGGATGTCGAACGCTCCGCAGGAGCGGACGACATCTGGAAAGCCCAGGTCTCGGAGCGCCAGCTCGGCTGGACGATGGGGATTGCCATCGCCGTCTTCGCTGCGGTGTTCATCGCCGCTCCGGCCCTCGTCACCAAGCTGGGGGGCCACGTCATCGGGGTCAATTCCTCCCTCGGTCAGAACCTGATCGAGGGCGGCATCCGGCTCGGGTTGTTCTTGGGCTACATCACGCTGATCTCGCTGATCCCCGACATCCGGCGCGTGTACCAGTACCACGGGGCCGAGCACAAGACGATTGCCGCCTACGAGAACGGTGACCCCCTGCAGCCGGAGGTGGTCGACCGGTACTCGACGCTGCACGTGCGGTGCGGGACGAACTTCCTGTTCATTGTCCTGTTCCTCACGATCCTCGTCGGCTTGGCGCTCGACTTTCTCCTGCCGCATGTCGTGCTGCTCCGGGTGGCGGCGAGGATCCTCGTCATCCCGCTGCTGGCCGCCTTCGGCTATGAGATCATCAGGGCCGCCTCCCGCGACGAGCATTCCCTGGCCTTCCGCGTCGCCAGCCTGCCGGGACTTGCCCTGCAGAAGATCACCACCCGGGCACCCGACCGGGACCAGATCGAGGTGGCGATCAAGGCCATGGAGGCGGTGATCGCCGCCGAGGCGCTGGCGGCCGGCACCGTCGAGCCGGCGCCCTAGAAGGGAATACGGAGCATCAATGCTGGAACGACTGGATCAGATCGAAGCCAAGTACGAGGAGTTGCAGGCGCGCCTCAGCGATCCCGAGGTGACGTCCAGCCCCGACGCGCTCCGCGAGCTCGGGAAGGCCAACGCCGAGATCGAGAACATCGTCCTCACCTACCGCCGCTACAAGCAGGCTCTTGCCGAGGCGGCGTCGGCCCGCCAGATGGCCCAGGAGGAGTCGGACAAGGAAATGAAGGCCATGGCGGAGTCGGAGCACGACCTCCAGCTCGCCACCGCCGCGCGGCTCGAGGCCGAGCTCCGGGTGCTGCTGCTGCCGAAGGATCCCAACGACGACAAGAGCGTGGTCGTCGAGGTCAAGGCGGGGGAGGGCGGCGAGGAATCGGCGCTCTTCGCCGGCGACCTCTTCCGGATGTACCAGCGCTACGCCGAGCGCCGTGGCTGGAAGAGCGAGATCCTCTCGTCGGAGCCCTCGGACATGGGGGGATTCAAGGACATCACCTTCGAGATCAAAGGCAAGGGGGCCTATTCCCGCCTCAAGCACGAGGCGGGGGTCCACCGGGTGCAGCGGGTCCCCGACACCGAGTCGCAGGGCCGCGTCCACACCTCCGCCGCCGGCGTCCTGGTCCTGCCCGAGGCCGAGGAGTTCGACGTCCAGATCGACCCCCGGGACCTGAAGATCGACGTGTACCACTCGAGCGGGCCGGGCGGCCAGTCGGTGAACACCACCGACTCCGCCGTTCGGATCACCCACAAGCCCTCCGGCCTCGTCGTCGCCTGCCAGGAGGAGCGCTCGCAGCTCCAGAACCGGGAGAAGGCCATGCGGCTGCTCCGGTCCCGGCTGTTCCAGCAGGAGCAGGAGCGCCGCCAGGCCGATCTCCTCGCCACCCGGCGCAGCCAGGTTGCGGACGTGGACCGCTCCCAGAAGATCCGCACCTACAACTTCCAGCAGGACCGCGTCACCGACCACCGGATCCAGATGTCGCTCAACCAGCTCCCGACCATCCTGGCCGGCGACCTCGACCGCTTCATCGACGCCCTGATCGAGAAGGAGCGTGCGGAGCAACTCGCCGCCGAGTGACGTGCGTGAGGCCCTGCGGTGGGCGCGCCGTTGCCTCGTTGGCGCCGTCGAGAGCCCGGAGGTCGAGGCCGAGATCCTCCTCACCCACGTGCTGGGCCGTTCCCGGGCGCAGCTCTACGCCGGGGCTGACGACCGGCTGTCTGCGGAGGCCGCGGAACGGCTCGGCGAACTGGTGGCACGGCGTGCCGGCGGCGAGCCGCTCCAGTACCTGACCGGCCATCAGGTGTTCCGCCGGCTGGACCTGGCCGTCGGCCCGGGCGTCCTCGTGCCCCGTCCCGAGACCGAGATGGTGGTGGAGCACGCCCTGGGGCGGATCGCCGGGGTGGCGTCGCCGGTGGTGGTCGACGTCGGGACGGGCTCGGGGGCCATAGCCCTGTCCGTCGGCGTCGAGCGCCCCGACGCGACCGTGTGGGCAACGGAGGTGAGCCCCGAGGCTGCGGCGTGGGCCCGGCGCAACCTGGACCGGTTGGGAGCGGGCAACGTGACAATCGCCGAAGGCGACCTGTTCTCGCCTCTGCCGGCGAACCTCCGGGGGGCCGTGGACCTCGTGGTGGCGAACCCGCCGTACCTCGCAGCGGCACAGCTCGCCGGCATGGCGGCAGACGTCCGGGACCATGAACCCCTGGTGGCCACGGTCTCGGGGCCGAGCGGCCTGGAGGTGCCGGCCCGCGTCGTCGAGGAGGCGCTGGCCTGGATCCGCCCTGGCGGCTGGCTCGTCATGGAGACGTGGCCGGGCCAGGCGGACGACCTGCTGGCCCTGCTCTCGGCCCGCTATGCCGAGGCGGCCGTCCACCCGGATCTGACCGGCTCGCTGCGGATTGCCGAGGGCCAAAAGCGGCCGAGTGACCCGGTTCGGTAGACTCCCCACTCAGTGAAAATCGCTATCGCCTCGGACCACGCGGGCTTCGCCCTCAAGTCCCTGCTGATCCAGCACCTGAAGGAAGACGGCCACGAGGTCCTTGACCTGGGTACCCACTCCATGGAGTCGGTCGACTACCCGCCGTTCTGTGCCGCAGCCGCCCGGGCGGTTGTGCGGGGGGAGGTCGACCGCGGGATCGTCCTCGGCGGCAGCGGCCAGGGCGAGCAGATCGCCGCCAACAAGGTGCACGGGGCCCGCGCCGCGCTCTGCAACGACCTGTACACCGCTCGCCTGGGGCGCCTGCACAACGACGCCAACGTGCTGGCGATGGGGGGCCGGATCGTCGCCCCCGAGCTCGCCTACGAGATCCTGGCGGTCTTCCTCGACACCCCGTTCGAAGGTGGACGCCATGTCCGGCGCCTCCACCAGATCTCCGACATCGAGCAGGAGGAATGCGGACGCTGAGGCCCGCGGTCCTGCTGCTGGCGGCAGCCCTTGGTGCCGGCGTGCTGGCCGGGTGCAGCTCCGGCAGCGACAATCCCACGATCCAGGGCTCCCCGACGCCGACCGCCTCGGCATCGGGTGCAGCGACCGTCACCGCGACGCCGGCCCCGGCCGTGACCACGCCGCCCCCGGCAACGCCGTCCCCCACGGTTTCCCGGTCCCCCTCAGCGATCCCCACCAAGGCAACGGTGGGCGCCTACGCGACCATCCAGTCGGCGGAGACCTACGCGCAGAGCAAGTCCGATCAGGCGGGGGGAACCTTCGATTTCATCGGCGCCGACTCGACCTGGCGGAGTTCGGCGACCCTCCACGTCCTCCATGCCATGCCCGCAGCCGCCGCCGGCAACGGCGGGGACTACTTCTTCTTCTTCGTCAACGGCAACCCGGTGGGTGATTTCCACTTCACCGGCGCCGTGGGCGAGCGGGCCCCCGACGCCACCTCGTTCGCCGTCACCTACGGCGTCTACAAGCCCGGAGATGCACACTGCTGCCCAAGCGGCGGCAACGCCACGGTCACCTTCCGCTGGGACGGCTCGAAACTGGTGCACGACCCCGCCCCGGGAGCCACGCTGAACTGAGGCGCTGCCTTCGGGTGGGTTGGGTGAACTTGTCCCCGCATACCGACGAGTTCTTCACCCGGGAGGGGCAGGCGGGGCCTGCAGGTCGATCGCGTAGTCGAGGATGGCCTGGTCCGCTGGAATAACGATGTCCGCCGCAACCTCGAGGACGCGCCCCTCGGAGATCATCCGGCGGGTGATCGAGAAGACCGGAACGCCGGGAGCAATGTGCAGCGTCTCCATCTCCTCCGGCGTCGGCATCCGGGCCTTGATCGATTCCTCGACGCGGCTGAGGGGATGCCCGAGGCTTGCGAGCTGGGCGGGTGTGCCGCCCGGCCAGGGCTCGTTCTGCGGGTCGGCCACCGGCGTGCCTGAGACAAGCTCAAGCGGGAGGTAGGTACGGCTCATCTGCTGGGGCTCGTCTCCCGCATAGAAGACGAAGCGGCGCTCCAGGAGCATGGTGGCCGGTTCGATCTCGAAGAGCGCGGCCAGCTCGGGCGTGGCCCCGACCTCTCGAAAGGTCCGGTCGAGGCGGTACTGCCCCCAGGGGATTCCCTGGTCGGCCGTGAAGCTCGTCTCCGGCTGGCCGGCGGGGTCGTGGCGGAACTCCCGTTGGTAGCGCTCGGATGCAATGCGTCGCACCGGCGGGTGGTCCCGGACAACGGTGCGGGAGCGGGCGTGGGTGGTCACGAGGCCTTCGTTGCGGAGGACGGTGAAGGCGGCCCGGATGACGATATCGGACAAGCCGTGCTGGGCGGCAAGAGCCCGAAGGGAGGGAAGGCGGGACCCCGGTGGGTACGTGCCGTCACGGATGCCGGCCCGCAGCTCGTCGGCCACCCTCAAATAGGCGGGGCGCTCGGTCATTGGATGCCCCCCCTCGCCGGCCACCGAGTGATCCGACTCATTTGTCCACCCCCTTGACATCCCCACGGTCCGCAGACGAGACTCTGCGTATACTCAAAAGCGGGCTCCCCCAACAGCAGAGGGAGGAATTCTGTTGAAAGCAAGCCGAGGCCGGCTGGCGCGATGGCCCGCCGGGTCGAACTCGATGAAGGCGCAGCCGCATTTTCTCGCGATCTGCTGGGACGCCACGGCGGAGGACGGGACAACCGGTCACATTGCAAGCCATGCTCTGCAAGGCGCATCGCCAGGTGATCGCCCTCAAGTCCTCCAGCGCCCGGGGTGTCCGCCGGCAGTTCGGTGAGTCCTGCGACGGCCGGGAACCGACCGTTCCTTCACGAGGTAGCGCTTGGGACCGCGCTTTCCTCGGGGAGCCGCGAACGGTCTTCGGCCCCCTGGTTGCCCGGTCTATACCTTCGCCCCTTCAGGTCTTGCGTCCCTGGCGGGACTGCCCTCAGGCCTCCGGCGTTCCGGGGTTCCTGTGATGGACCGGTCAGGCCGGCTGCAAGGTCCGGCTGGAGCCACACGGTGGAGCTGGCAGCTCTCTCGCGCCCATCCTCTGGTGGGGTCGAGTCACACCTAGCCCGTCGCCGTGCTCGCTGAGCGAGTCCACGTCTGGCGATGACCAGCGCCGCCGCATGGTGGGTGCTGGCCTCGGAGGAAGCTTGTTTCAGTGCTGCAAACCAGTGCCGCAGACCCCACCGGGAGGTGTAGGCCGCATCGACGGCGATGACGGACAGGCCCTGGTTGGCGGCCATCTGCGAGAGGCGTTGGCGGAACTTTCCCGTGGGGAT
>JAOPZY010000009.1 GCA_025963875.1 Actinomycetota bacterium | reverse complement strand
CCGACGAGCCCACCTTCGAGCACCTCGTCCGCCGTGGCGGGCCGGGTGCTCATCCCGTGTAGACGGTGAACCGGTTCGTGGTGTCGAGATAGGGGAAGGCAAAACCACATTCGCAGGTGATCCGCTTGTTCTCGATCTCCTGGCGGAGGTCGAACTCCCGAGCGATCCCGCTTCCGCACACCGGGCACACCCGAAGGATCTTCGCGTCCTCCAGTGACCAGTTGGTGACCTGGTCCTCGATGATGGGCCCCTGGACTCCCCACTCCTTCAGCTTCTTGTGGAACCCATCTTTGTGCCAACCATTCGGTGCATCTTTGTTATCCCAGATGCTGGTTTCGAGGAACAGTTCGGGATCTTCGGGATGCGTCCACCAGGTAATGCTGATGAAGCCAGGAATTAAGGAAGCAGCTTTGATCGCCTCTTTGAAGAGCATTTGAAACCGTTCGTAGTCGTTTTTACTCCGAAAGCGAACAGCCTGCATGCTCATATATTGCGCCACAGTCATCCCCCTCTCCATCGACAAACCCGTGGACATACAACCAATAGCCATCCGTTAAACTACGAAACATCTCCGACACAATCCCCGTCTAATATGCTAAAGGACAGTGGCTCTTGGTCAAGCGCCAGTTCGTGTCATTGGAGAGGTACCACTTCGCCAACCGACAGGAGGGGTCGGTTACTACGCTGCCGGGCCGGTCCCTGAACCCATCTGACACCGTTCCGCTGTACCGGCATCTGTACGAGCACCTGCGCGCGAGCATCCTTGGCGGCCAGGTCTCCGCTGGGACACGGCTCCCCTCGACGCGGGCGCTCGCGGCGCAGATGGGAGTCTCCCGGAACACTGTGCTGGCAGCATTTGAACAGCTCCATGCCGAGGGGTATCTGGAGGGACGGCTGGGCTCGGGGACCTACGTGGCCCGGACGCTCCCCGAGGAGCTGCTCGCGGCAGGACCTCAGACGCCAGCGACATCCGGGGCACTGCCGGCAGCGCCTCGAGCCAGCGGGCCGGCGCGGCGCCTGTCCGAGCGTGGGGAGCGGATCGCCACCGGGGCCCGCACGCCGCTTCCGGCCCTGTCCGGCCGTTCTGCCGACCAACGGGCGTTCACGATCGGGCTCCCCGATCTCGACGCATTCCCGTGGGACGTCTGGGCGCGACTGTTGGCCCGACGGATGCGAGAGTCCCCCCGGCACCTGATGCGCTACAGCCATCCGGCTGGATACCTGCCGCTCCGTCACGCCATCGCCGCGCACCTTGCGACGGCGCGCGGCGTCCGGTGCACCGCCGAGCAGGTCATCATCGTCACCGGTTCCCAGCAGGCCCTGGATCTGTGTGCACGACTGCTCCTGGATCCTGGCGATCCCGCCTGGATCGAGGATCCCGGCTATCTCGGGGCGCGTGCCGCGCTGGCCGCTGCGGGAGCCCAGCTGGTGCCTGTCCCGGTCGACGACGAGGGACTCGACGTGGCGAGCGGCAAGGGGTCCTCGCCTGATGCCAGGCTGGCGGTTGTCACTCCCTCACACCAGTTCCCCCTGGGTGTGACCATGAGCCTCTCCCGCCGCCTGGCGCTCATCGACTGGGCGCATGGCACGGGCTCATGGGTGGTGGAAGACGACTACGACGCCGAGTTCCGCTATGTGGGCAAGCCCCTCACCGCGCTCCAGGGCATCGACGAGTGGGGTTGCGTCATCTATGTAGGCACGTTCAGCAAGGTGCTCTTCCCCGGGCTTCGACTCGGGTACCTCGTGGCGCCACCACAACTGGTGGACCCCTTCATCGCCGCCCATTTGGCCACCGACATGCACGCCCACATGCTGGAACAAGCTGTCCTGTCCGACTTCATCCAGGACGGTCAGTTCGAACGCCACCTGCGACGCATGCGCGTCCTCTACGCAGAACGGCAGGCCATCCTCGTGGCAGCAGTCAGGCGCGACCTCGAAGGGATCGTCGACGTCAACCCGTCCGACAACGGCTTGCACCTGATCGGGTGGCTGGGCCCCGGCCTGGACGATGGCATGGTCACGCGCGAAGCGGCCGACAACGGCGTGGATGTCTGGCCGCTGTCCTTGCACTCGCTGCATCCCTATCCCCGCGCGGCGCTCCTGCTCGGCTACGCGAGCCTCACGCCTTTGGAGATCCATGTCGGTGTGCAGCGGCTCGCTCGCGCCCTGACGTCCGTGCGCGGGTCAGCGGGATGCCGTGCTGGGTGTGGCCAGTCGCTGGAGTAGCTCTCGGAGGAGGGCCGTTTCGCCGGCGCTGAGATCGCTCTTGTCGTCCAGCGTCGCTGCCAGGGCGATGGCGGCTGCCGCCCGTCCGGGCCCGGCCGACCCGGTGGCGTGTTCTGCGCAGATGGCGTCCAGCGCGGCCTCGCGGGCCTGGTGGGAGAGCGAGAGGTCGGGATGCTCTTCGGGTTGGGCGATGAGACTGAGGGTGACGCCAACATTGGCTGCGAGGAGGTGGGCGGCGGCGGCGGCGGGGGGGACACGGAGCTGTCCCCTGCGGGCGGCCTCCCGGAGGAGCTCGGTCAGCCGGGCCAGGGCGGGCGAGGTGATGGCGCACGGCTTGCCACGCTCGACGTTGCCGTACAGGAGGGCGTAGAAGTTCGGGTGCTCCAGGCCGAACTGGACGTGGCGGTCCCACCCGTGGCGGATGGAGTCGATCGGATCGATGGTCTCGCCTGCCGGTCGCGCCGGCTGCACGTACTGGTTGAAGCCATGCTGAATGACCGCGTCGATCAGCCCCTGCTTGCTGCCGAAGTGGTGGTACAGCGTCGGGGCCTGCACGCCGGCCCGCTCGCAGATCGCCCGCGTCGATGCCGTCCGGTCCCCCGATTCGTGGAGGAGGTCGG
>JAOPZY010000006.1 GCA_025963875.1 Actinomycetota bacterium | reverse complement strand
CTCCGGGGGCAGATCGCATTCGACCAACGGCGCGGGGCGGAGGCTGCACGCTTGCTGCTCAGCGCCGCCACCCAACTCGAGTCGCTGAACCCCAGCCTTTCCCGCGAGACGTATCTCGAGGCGTTGGCCGCCGCGATCTGGGAGAGCGGCCCCGACGCCCACGCCAGCGTGGCGGCGGCGGCGAAGGCGGCCAGCGCCGCGCCGCCAGCGGGGGATGTCCCCCGGGCCATCGACCTCCTCCTCGATGCGCTGGCAGCGCGCCTCACCGAGGGATACTTAGCGGCCGCCCCGATCCTCACCAGGGGGCTGGCGGCCGTCGCGACGCTCGAGGTTGGGCCAACGGACGTCGATCGCGTTCTCTGGCTCGCCGGCAGCCGGGCCGCCGGGATCATTGCTAGTGAGCTGTGGGACTACGAGGCGGGCCGAGCGTTGGCCGAGCGACAGGTGCGAGTTGCGCGAGACGCAGGGGCGCTTGTCCAACTTCAGGTCGCGCTGAACTTCTTGGCCAACAACTTGGTGCTGGCCGGCGACCTCCCCGAGGCCGCTGCCCTGCTGGAAGAGGATCGGCTGGTCTCCAACATGACCGGCGTCCCACCGATCCCCTGTGCCAGCATGCTGCTCGAGGCGCTCCGGGGCAACGAGGAACGAACGTCAACCCTCATCGCGACAGCCGCTGACGTGGCCGCGGCGGGCGGCGGAAGGATCGTCGTCTTCGCAAATCACGCCGCCGCCGTCTTGCACAACGGCCTTGGTCGCCACGAGCGCGCCTTCGATTGCGCGCGCCGCGTCTTCGAGGGGGACGTGCTCGGCTATCAGACACTCGCGTTGCCGGAGCTGGCCGAGGCGGCATCGAGAACAGGTAGCCGCGCGGCCCTCGAGGAAGCCCGCGCATGGATTTCAGCACGGGCCAGCACCACCCCAACGGCGTGGGCGCGCGGCATCGAGGCCCGCGTCGAGGCCCTAGCCAGTGACGGACCGATCGCTGAGGAGCTTTACCGCGAGTCGATTGCGCTGCTGAGCACAACACGTTTACGGGTCGAGCTAGCGCGCGGACACCTGCTTTACGGCGAGTGGCTGCGTCGCGCGGGACGCCGGGGCGACGCCCGTGACGCGCTTCGCCGGGCGCGGTCCATGTTTGTGCAAATGGAGGCATCCGCGTTCGCCGAACGAGCTCGTCGAGAGCTGCTTGCGACCGGCGAAAAGATCCGCAGACGGACGGCACCAGACGCCGGATCGCTGACCGCTCAGGAGGCTCAGATCGCCCGGCTGGTGAAAAAGGGCCTGACGAACCCCGAAATCGGCACCCGCCTGTTTCTCAGTGCGCGCACCGTCGAGTGGCACCTCCGCAACGTCTTCGGCAAGGTCGGCGTCTCGTCACGCCGGCAGCTTCGCGATGCCGACCTGGGCGCCCACATCATCGAATAGCCCTCCGAGAGCGCACGGGCGCCTAGCTGCCGCATTCGCGGTTGCCAGGGAGGATCGCTGGGCGACCGGTAGTAAGGGCCGGTGGACCAATCAAGGTGTTCGGCTCGTCGCCTCGAACGGCAGACGTCCTGCTCCCCTCGCGACCATGCGCTCGCAAAGCCGTCGACGGCCTACGGAGTCGATCACGATCCCAGTGAGCAGGAGGTTCTCGCCATCGCGGAAGGGTCGCGGCCACCCCGCCGTCCCGCGAGTTAGCACTCTTTCGCTGCGTCCTTCGGACCGACCGCGACACCGCAAGCTCGAGAGGGCCGCACCTGCCACGTCGCGACAAACGCCCATCTACCAGTGAGTTTCCCTGGGGTTACCGGCAGGCTCGGACGTTCATGCTGGGAGGATGAACAGCGGCCTCGAAGCCCGGGCCTATCGACGGAACCCGGTAACGGACCACCTGCTCACCCCGCAGAATGCAGCCCTTGTCCTGATCGACTTCCAGCCGAGCCAGCTCCGGCCGGTCACCTCGATCGACCACGACCTGCTGGTCGACAACATCGTGTCCGTGGCTCGGCTGGCGAAAACGTTTGAACTCCCGATCGTACTGTCCACCATCAACGTCGCCAGCGGTATGAAGCCGACCCTCCCAGAACTGAAGAGTGTTCTCTCGACCAGCCTTGAGATCGACCGGTCGGAGATCAACGCCTGGGAGAACGGTGGGTTCCGACACGCCGTCGAACGGACGGGCCGCAAGAAACTGGTCTTGGCGGCGCTGTGGACGGAGGCGTCTCTCGCGTTCCCAGCGCTCGACGCCATGCCGGACGGCTATGAGATCTACCCGGTGGTGGACGCGGTGGGAGGCACGTCGCTCGAGGCGCACCGCGCCGGCCTGGAGCGAATCGTGCGAGCGGGCGGGCAACCCATCGGCTGGGTGTCGCTGGCGTGTGAGCTCCAGCGCGATTGGGCCCGGTTCGACACCGTTTCGGACGTCGTCGATATCGTGCTCACTACCCGGCTGCTCGCGACGGCCTGATTGAGGCGGGGACGATGCGCGGGACGATGCGGCAGTGAACGACACAGTGGATAATCGGCGGCGACCACGTCCGCTTGGCCCGTTCTTGGTGAGGCCCATCGGGTACGGCGCGATGCGGCTCGCCGGACCCAACGTGTTCGGGCCACCGAATGATCGTCGTGAAGCGATCGCTATCTTGCGCGAGGCGGTTGACAACGGTGTCGATCACATCGACACCGCGCAGTTCTATGGGCCCGAGGTTGTGAATGAGCTCATCCGCGATGCGCTTTACCCGTACCCGCCGCAGTTGGTCATCGTCAGCAAGGTCGGCGCGAGTCGCGACGCGAAGGGCGGCATCTTCGCCGCCGATGCCCCGGACCAGTTGCAACGCGGCATAGAGGACAACCTGCGGACTCTCGATCTCGACACGCTGCCAGTCATCAACCTGCGGCTGATGCGCTCGTCCGGGCCCGACGGGTTCTTCGATGACCAGTTGGCCGCGATGACCTCGGCCCGCGACGACGGGTTGGTCGCGTCGATTGGCCTGAGCAACATCACCCTCGAGCACCTGCTCTACGCCTGTCGCTTCACGGACGTAGCGTGCGTGCAGAACGAGTTCCATCCCGCGGACCGACGAGCGCGGCCCGTGCTCGACGAGTGTGCCCGGCGAAAGATCGCGTTCGTGCCCTTCGCATCACTGGGCTTCGGCGCCGTGGGTCCGAACTCCATCCTCGATGCACCCGAGGTACGCGGTGTCGCGGCCCGCCTGGGCTGCACGCCAGCGCAGGTCGCATTGGCATGGGCTCTGGACTCGTCCCCGAACCTCCTGGTCATCCCCGGCACGTCGTCTCGGCCCCACCTGCGGGAGAACCTTTCGGCGGCCGACGTGCGCCTCGATGCCGAGGCTGTCCACCAGCTCTCGCTCATGTGGGAGTACTGAGCAATACCAGGGAGTTTCCCTGGGGCCAGGCGCGCCCGGGTGGCCTCATGCTCGTCCTATCGATGCCCGATCGCACGGACCGGAAGGGACGTGCCAGCCGTCAGGGGAGCAACATGACCTCAACCACTTCGAGTGCGAGCAGCGCGCCCGTCCTGCCCGACTACGCGCCCGTCCCCCAGTCCGCGCTCGGCCCCGCCCTCAACGAACAGGGGTACTACGTCGGGCGGGTGGAGCGAAACCTCTACTGGGTGACCGACGGCACCTACCAGTCGGCGTTCCTGACCACCTCCGACGGCGTGGTCCTGCTCGATGCCCCGCCCACCATCGGCCACAACATCCGGCGGGCTGTCGACGAGATCGCCGCCGCCAACGGCGTGAGCAACAAGGTCACTCACCTCATCTACTCGCACCACCACGCCGACCACGGCGGCGCGTCCTTCCTATTCGACAAGGACGTCAGTCGCATCGGGCACGTGGAGACTCGCCGGCTCCTGCTGCGCGACGACGATCCGGCGAGGCCTGCGCCCGAAGAGACGTTCCAGGACCGGCGCAGCCTGGAGATCGGCGGCGAGCGCATCGACCTGGCCTGGTATGGCTCGAACCACTCGCCCGACAACATCTACATCCACCTGCCGGACCACGACACGCTCATGCTCGTCGACATCGTCAACGCCGGGTGGGCGCCCGTCTACATCTCCAACCTCACCGAGGACATCCCCGGCTACATCGAGGCGCCGAGCAAGGCCCTCGTCTACCCGTGGAAGCACTTCATCGGCGGCCACCTCGGCCGGCTCGGCACCCGGGACGACGTGACCCTGCACCGGCAGTACATGGCCGACATCGCGGCGAGCGTCAGACAGGCGATCGACACTGTCGACCCCACGCCCTATTTCGTGAAGTACGGCGAGAACGCGTGGGCCGGGGTGAAGGGGTATCTCGACGCCGTCAGCGACGCCGCCGCGGCGCCCGTCGTCGAGAAGTACACCGGTGTGCTTGCGGCGGCCGACGTCTTCACCGCCAGCACGGCGTTCTGGGTCATGGAGTCGATCCGTCTCGACCTCGGCTACGGCTCCCAGGTTCACCCGTGAGCGCGGTCCGCGATCCTCTCGCTGACCATCTGCTCACCCAGCAGAACGCGGCGCTGATCGTCATCGACTACCAGCCCTCGCAGATCGCCGCAGTCCGCTCCATGGAGCCGACCTGGTGCTCAAGAATATCGTGTCGACGTTGAAGACGGCGAAGGCATTTGGAATGCCGATTGTGCATTCCATTGTCAACGTCGCATCCGGCCGCGGCAAGCCGACCGTCCCCAAGTCACCGAGGTGCTCGAGGACAACCCGCCGATCGATCGGACCACCCTCAACGCGTAGGAAGACGCCGACTTCCTGTCCGCCGTGAGTGCGACCGGACGACGCAAGCTAATCTTGTGTGCGCTCTGGACCGCGATCTGCATGGCGTTCCCGGCGCTCGACGCCCTGAAGGGAGGGCTACGACGTGTACCCCGTGGTGGACGCCATCGGCGGGACGTCTGTTGAGGCGCATCGCGCCGGTCTTGAGCGCGTGACGCTGGCCAGAGGCCAGCCCGTCAGCTTGGTGCCTCTCGCGTGCGAGCTGCAGCGCGACTGGGCCCGCCTGGAGACGGTGGAGGCCGTCGTTCAGATCGTGCTGACCGAACGCCTGCTCAAGGAATGACCGTGACCGGAGCAGCCTTGGCCGACCGAAAGGCGCGGGCGTTTCTGCGCAAGGCCGACCCGGTGCTCGGTCGGATAATCGATGCGCGCCCGGACTTCCGCCCGCGCGCCTGGCTCGACGAGCTGCCTCCCCTTGACGCCTTTGGAACGCTGATCTTCCAGGTCGCCGGCCAACAGCTCTCGGTTCGTGCGACGCGGGCGATCGTGTCCCGCATCGAGGAGCACTTCGGAGGGCGCCTGCCGTCACCGGCCGAACTACTCGCTGCGGATCCCGACGTGCTGCGCGCCAATGGCCTCTCCGCCCGCAAGGGCGAGACGCTGCGGGCGCTGGCGGAACGATTCGTTGATGGTCGTGTCACCGACGAGGCCTTGTCGAAGATGACCGACGAAGATGTCGAGGCTGTCCTGACAGAAGTCCCGGGCATTGGGCCGTGGACGGCGCACGGCTTCCTGCTCGTGGCCCTCGACCGGCCCGACGTGTTCCTGTCCGGCGACGTTGCCCTCCGGCGTGCCATCCAACGCGCCTACGGACTCGACCACGCTCCCACCGAAGACGAGATGCTCGAGTTGGCGGAGCGTTGGCGGCCGTACCGAAGCCTGGCCGTGGGCTACCTGTTCGCGTCCGAATACGACGGAGGGAGCTGATGAAGCGAGCGGACCGCCCCGTCGTCATCGCCAACAGCCGCGGCCCCGAATCGCTGGCGTCGCTGGTCTCGGCGCTGGGCGACGGAGCGTCTGCGGGGACCGTGGCCGACGCCGCGGCAGCCGGAATCGTCGTCATTGCCGTGCCCGGGGACAGGGTCCCGGAGGCCCTCGAGGGCCTCCGATGGAGCGGTCAGATCGTCATCGACGCCACGAACGACTTCGACCCCCGGGACCTCGACGGAAGGACGTCGAGCGAGGTCGTCGCGAGGCGTACAGCGTACCCAGCGGCGTCAAGAACATCCTCGTCATCAACCGAGTGATCACCCCCGGCCGGATCACGGCGCTGCTGGTGCGCGAGTCGCTCGGGTTCTAGGCCCTGCTGTGCGGTTCGTTGTCGGTGCCGCCGACTGGGCGGCCGGGCGGGCGCGGGCGGAATCCCGCCAGGGCAATGAGGAAGGCAGCGAAGGCGATGCACGATCCGACGAGGAACGCTGTGCTGTACCCGTGAACGGATGAGCTGACCGCCAG
>JAOPZY010000271.1 GCA_025963875.1 Actinomycetota bacterium | reverse complement strand
AAGGAGCACGCAGTGTCCTACTACCAGGTGCCGCTGCGGATCGCCCAGATTTCTGACGTCCACGCCGGAGAGGTCACCTTTCAGCACGACGTCATGGCAAGGGCGATCGAGACCATCAACCGCATGCACCCCGACGTCGTGGTGGTGGCGGGTGACTTGACCACCGCCGGCTACGAGGACGAGTACATCGAGGCAGCGGGGATCGTGGCCCAGATCGAGCCCCCGAAGGTGATCATCCCGGGCAACCACGACGCCCGCAACGTCGGCTGGGTGCACTTCGAGCGCTACTTCGGCAACCGGTTCTCCCGCCTCCGCCGGGCGTTCGACCCGGTCCGTGCGGAGCGGTTGCGGGCGACGGGGTTCACCGTCGTCGGCGTCGACTCCTCGGAGCCCGACCTGGACGAGGGCCGGGTGGGGCGGGACCGCTACCAGTGGATCCGCACCCAGTTCAACGAACCGGGCGACATCAAGATCTTCGCCATCCATCACCACCTCGTCTCGGTGCCCGGCACGGGCCGGGAGCGCAACATCGTCACGGACGCCGGCGACCTCCTGGCCCAACTCACGAGCCTGGACATCGACCTCATCGTCTCGGGCCACAAGCACGTGCCGTTCTTCTGGGGCATCAACGGCATCCTCATCGCCAACTCCGGGACGTGCTCGACGAAGCGCCTGCGCGGCCTGACGCCATCGTCCTGGAACGAGGTGGAGATCGACGCCTCGACGATCAAGGTGTTCCTCCACTATCCCGACGGCCGCCGCGAGCTCGCGGTGATCTTCAGCCGCAAGACGCGTGCCCTCACCCGCGAGGCGTTCTACATGACCGAGGATTTCATCTCGTCGAACCGTCTCTCCGCAGTGATCTGACCGTGGCCCGCCCGGGAGCAGGCGCGGGGGAGCTGAACCTCTACCGGCGCCTCCCGGCGGACCCCCGCGCCTGGTTCACGGACGGCGAGATCGCCCGTGCCGCCTCCTACCGCCGCCCCCTGCGCCGGGTGGGCCTCGCCGAGTCGCTGCTCGGTCTGGCGCTGCTCGTGGCCGCCGTTGCCACCCATGCGGCGGCCAGGCTCCTGGGCGGCCCTGGTGCAGCGCCGTGGTGGGTGCAGGTGCTCGAAGTCGTCTCGGCCCTCGTGGTGGCGGGCACGCTCCTCGGCCTGCCGTTCGGCGCCTGGCGCCTTGGCTACGAGCGGCGGTGGGGCTTCTCCCACCAGACGGCCGGAGGATGGGCGGCGGACCGGCTGAAGGAGTTGCTGGTGTCCCTGGTCCTGTCGAACGCTGCCGCGCTCGGCTTCTTCGCGCTCGTCCGGGCGACCCCTGCATGGTGGCTGTTCGCCTGGGCAGGGGCTGTCGTGCTGTCGGTCGTGCTCGTCGCCGTGGCCCCCGCGGTCCTGGCGCCGCTGTTCAACAAGTTCCGTCCGCTGGACGACCCCTGGCTGTCCGAGCGGGCCGTCGAGCTCGGCCGCCGGGTCGGCGTGCGGATCCGCCAGGTCCTCGTGATGGACGCCAGCCGGAGGACCGCCAAGCACAACGCCTACTTCACTGGCCTCGGCCGCACCAAGCGCGTCGTCCTCTGGGACACGCTGCTGGCGGACTACGAGCCGTCCGCGACGCTGGCGGTCCTCGCCCACGAGCTCGGCCACTGGCGCCGCCGCCATCTCCAGCGGATGCTGGCGATCAGCGCCGCCGTGATGCTGCCCGGCCTCTACGCGCTCCACCTGCTCCTGGCCTCGCCGGCCGTACAGTCATGGGCGGGGATCCGAGGTGCGGCCGACCCGGCGGCGGTGCCGGTCGCCCTCCTCGCGGTCTCGGTGATGCAGGCAGTGTGGATGCCCGTGACCCTGTGGCTCTCCCGGGCCTGGGAGCGCCAGGCGGACATGGATGCGCTGCGATGGTCGGACGGCGATGGTGGGTTCGACGCCTTCAGGGGTATGCAGCGGGACCTGGCCGTGAAGAACCTCAGCGACCTTGCGCCCTCCCGCTGGGCGTACCTGCTGGCGAGCCACCCACCAGCCGCCGAGCGGATGGCCTTGTCTTTACACGGCGCCTTGAGGGGCGCCTCGGGGTCTTTACACGGCGCCTTGAGGGGCGCCTCGGGGTCTTGACACGGCGCCTTGAGGGGCGCCTCGGGGGCGGCCTCCATGTCGGCGCCGATGGGGCCATAATCTACATTGGACAGCTGCAGAGGACATCTCCATAGGACGTTCGACGGCGGTGCCGGCCACCCGCCTGTGAGCTGAGGAGGCATGGTCATGGCAGGGGTGACAGGCAGCACGCTCGTAGAGTTGTTCGCCGGCCGGGTCAAGGCGACCCCGGACGCCGTCGCCTTCCGGACCAAATCGGGAGATGCCTGGACGACCATCACCTACGGCGAGCTGGCTGGCCGCACCAGGGAGGTCGCCAACGGGCTGATCAGCCTCGGCGTGGAGCCGGGTTCCTGCGTGTCCCTCCTGTCGAAGAACCGCGCGGAGTGGATCCTGTCCGACCTTGCCATCCTGTCGGCCGGCGCCCGCAGCGCCCCCATCTACGTGACGAACTCCCCCCGCCAGGTGGGCCACGTCATCGGACACTCCGAGTCGACCGTCGTGATCGTGGAGGACCGCGACCAGCTGGACAAGGTGCTCAAGGTCCGTGACGAGCTCCCGCTGCTGAAGACCGTCGTGGTCATGACCGGGGAAGGCGCCGGCGACGAGCCCGGCGTCATCTCCTACGACGACCTGCGCAAGGCAGGGTCCAAGTATGCCGCTGCGTACCCGCCTGCCCTCGACGACCGGATCGCCGCCATCGAGCCCCACGACATCGCCACCATCGTCTACACCTCCGGGACCACCGGGGAGCCCAAGGGAGCGATGCTGACCCACACGAACTTCACCGACACCGTCGCCGCCGGGGTCGGGGTCATGGGCCTCACCGGCGACGGGCACCGGATGATCTCCTACCTTCCGCTTTCGCACATCTTCGAGCGCCTGATCGGGGAGTGGGCGGCCATCTACCTGGGGGCCGAGGTCTGGTTCGCGGAGTCTCTCGAGAAGCTGGTGGCCAACCTCAAGGACTGCCGCCCGACCCTCTTCATCGGCGTCCCGAGGGTGTACGAGAAGTTCTACGCCGGGGTCCAGGCCAATGTCGCCAAGCAGCCGACCGTCAAGCGGGCGCTCATCACGAAGGCAATTGCGGCCGGCAAGGAGAAGGTGGCCCTGGAGCAGTCGGGCAAGCCGGTCCCGTTCGCCCTGGCGAAGCGCCACGCCCTGCTCGACCACCTGGTGCTCTCCAAGCTGCGCCACGAGCTCGGCATGGATGCCTGCGCGCTGGCGGTCACCGGGGCGGCCCCGATCTCGACCGAGGTGCTGGGCTTCGTGCATGCCCTCGGCGTCCGTCTCGTCGAAGGCTACGGCCTGACGGAGACGACAGCGCCCGTCTCGGTGAACCCCGCCGGCAAGATCCGCATCGGCACGGTTGGGCCGCCCCTGCCCGGGGTGCAGGTCCGGTTCGACAGCGACGGCGAGCTGCTGGTCAAGGGCTACAACGTCTTCAGCGGCTACTACAAGAACGACGAGGCGACGGCGGCCGCCATGACCTCCGACGGCTTCTTCCGCACGGGCGACGTCGGCCAGTTCGACGAGGCCGGCTACATCAAGATCACCGACCGCAAGAAGGACATCATCGTCACCGCCAGCGGCAAGAACGTCCCGCCGCAGATCCTGGAGGAGCGCCTCAAGTCCGAGCCGATCATCTCCCAGGCCCTCGTCATCGGGGACCGGCGGCCGTACCTCGTGGCGCTCATCACCCTCGACGCCGAGACCTGCCCGAAGTGGGCGGCGGACCAGGGCATCACCTACACCGACATGACCGACCTCTCGGCCAACCCGAGGGTGCTGGAGGCGGTCGGGGCGGCGGTCGAGCGGGTCAACGGCGAGATGTCGCACGCCGAGGGCATCAAGAAGTGGAGCGTCCTGCCGCGGGACTTCAGCCTCGACGCCGAAGAGATCACCCCCACGCTCAAGGTCCGCCGCAAGATCATCATCGAGAAGTACGCGGACGCCATCGAGCGCCTGTACGCCAAGTAGGAGTCTGGCTCCGAGACTCCGAGTCCGAGGTGTGTCGAATTTTCCACAAATAATGTGGAGAATTCGACGCGGCAAAGATCACCGCGCCCCTCAGCCCCAGTGGAAGTTGACGGTGTCGGGCTTGGAATCCTTGCCGCTCATCGACGTCCGGGTCTGGGCCCGGCCGACCGACCACCGCAGGCGCTCCTCTTCGCCCTCCTCCTCGGTCCGGAGCCGGAAGGACTCCTCGAGGATCGGGCCGGGGTCCGCCCCGGCGGTCATTGCCAGGCAGGGGGCCTGGAAGATGCAGGTGCCGCAGTTCTCCTCTGACGGCGTGGGGTAGACGGGGAGCTCGGGCGTCGCCACCAGCATCGCCTCGGCCGCCACCAGCAGACCGATGTTCCGCACGGAGGTTCGGCCCCGCCGAACGTAGGTCCGCCGGAACCACTCCCCGGTCTCCCGGGAGTCGATGTAGTCGACGGCCTGCCCCTCGGCGCTCAACTGGGGCGAGAGGATGGCCTCCAGCGGATCCGGCGGCTCGGGCGAGAGCGGGCTTCGGCGGGTGTGCACGTGACGGGGCCTCCGCATCGTCCGCCCCGCCGCACGGGCGTCGAACCCGTCGGCCTCCTCGAAGTTCAGCCCAAGAAGCGACCCCGGCTCCGCGTCCATGCGCAGCTCGTTGTAAACGATACCGGCGATCCGCAGCTGCGGGTAGGTCTGCTCGGTTGCCCAGAGGGCGGCCATGCCCTCCAGGTCCAGCAGGAGCTGGTCGTCGTCCTCCCACTCGTTGCCGACGATGCGGTGGTCCGCGATCCAATACTCGTCGTTGAGATCGGAAAAGAGCTGGTCGACCCGGCCCAGGTAGCGGATCTCCCGTCCGGCGGCGTTGACGAGGTCGGAGCCGGGGTCGGCGGGATCCGGGATCGGCGCCCAGTACTCCTGGTCGGAGAAGATCGAGGCGAAGCTGTCCTGGGGGGCGGCCCAGGCGAAGTAGCCGGTCAGCATCGCCTCGCCGCGCTGCAGCGCCTCGTCCCATTCCTCCTCCTGTTCGGGGGTGAGCGGCGCACTCTTCTCGTGCCGGGCTCGGTCCTCCTCGAGCGAGCGCAGGAAGCCCTTCAGCGCCAGGGGCCGGACGATCGCCCGGTCCCAGTCGTCCATGGCGGGGAAGTAGTAGACGGCCAGGGCGTCGTGGATGGCCTTGTCGAAGTCGAAGACGTGCTGCGGCAGGGCAGGAACGTAATTCTGGCGGATCCGGGCGCCGAGATCCCACGCCCTCCGGCAGCGCCGGAAGGTTGCCATCTCCCGGGGCCGAAGCACGTATGCCCAGGTCATTGTGTCTCGATTGTAAAGGCCGGGGTCCCTCCAGGGGTAGGGACAAAAGCTGGGTCCCCGAGCGGTTTCATCGGTATGGTGATACCCATGCCGGACGGGATCTTCGAGGGCCTCAACGACGAGCAGGTGCAGGCGGTCGCCTGTGTCAGCGGGCCGGTGGTCATCCTGGCGGGAGCGGGGTCCGGCAAGACGACGACGGTCACCCGGCGCATCGCCCACCAGGTGGCCGGAGGGACCCACCGCCCCGAACGGATCCTCGCCGTCACCTTCACGGACAAGGCAGCCAAGGAGATGGGGTCCCGGCTGGCGGTGCTCGGCTTCCCCGGCGTCCGGGTCAAGACCTTCCACGCCGAGGCGCTCGCCCAGTACCGCGCCCTCTCCGGGCGCAGCGATGAGATCCTGCCCTCCAAGACGCCCATCCTCATGCCGCTGACCCAGCGGCTGCCCATGCCCCACCGCTTCGTGTCGGTGCGCGATATCGCCGCCGAGATCGAATGGGCACGCAACCGCCGCATCGCCCCGGAGGCCTACCGGGAGGCGATCGGGGACCGGGTGCCGCCGATCCCCGTTGATCTCATGGCCGGGGTGTACGGCTCCTACGAGCGACGCAAGCGCGAGCGCGGCCTCATGGACTTCGAGGACCTGCTCGATCGGACCCTGGACCTGATCGAGGGCAGCGACGCCGCTGCCGCGAGCATCCGCGACCGCTACGAAGCCTTCTCCGTCGACGAGTACCAGGACGTGAACCTGCTGCAGCAGGGACTGCTCGACGCCTGGATCGGCGGCCGGCGCGACCTGTGCGTCGTCGGCGACGACTACCAGTCCATCTTCGGCTTCACGGGAGCCACGCCGCGCTACCTCGTCGAGTTCGCCACGCGGTACCCGGGGTGCAGGGTGGTGAACCTGCGCGTGAACTACCGCTCGACACCGGAGGTGCTGGCCATCGCCAACCGGCTGGCGGTGCGCCTTGCTCCCGCCGGCGATCCGCCGCGCCAGCTCGTCGCCGCCGCAGCGAACGAAGGACCGGCCCCGACGCTCCGGAGCTTCGCCACGGGGGCCGACGAGGTCGACTGGATCGCCGGGGAGACCAGGCGCCTGCACGACGGCGGCAGTCCCTGGGAGGAGATCGCGGTGCTGTACCGGATCAACGGGCGCTCCGAGCCGCTGGAGCAGGAGCTTGCCCGGCACCGCATCCCCTACCAGGTGGCCGGGGCCGCCTTCCTCCGCCGGCCGGCGGCCCGGGCGGTCCTGTCGGCGCTTCGCCGGGCCACCGGAGAGGTGGCGGAGGCGGTGGAGGCGGTGGTCGGGCGGATGGGCTACCGACCCGGTGCCGAGGCCTCCGGGGACGAGGCCACCCGCCAGGCGGATCTCGGCCGCCTCCTCGACCTGGCGCACGAGTACCCGGGCAACGGCGGGATCGCAGGCTTCGTCGCGGATCTGGTGCGCCGCTTCGCTCCGGAGGAGGAGGGCCGGGGCGTGCAGATCCTCACCTACCACCGTTCCAAGGGCAAGGAGTTCGACGCCGTCTTCCTGCCCCGCCTGGAGGAGCGCGAGCTGCCCTTCGCCCTCGCGAAGTCCCCGGAGGAGCAGGCCGAGGAGCGCCGCCTGCTCTACGTCGGGATCACGCGGGCCCGCCGGCACCTGTTCCTCTCCTGGGCCGCCACGCGCGACGACGGCCCGCGCCGACGCCTCGCCCCGTCGCCCTTCCTCAACGAGATCAAGCCACCCGCCAGCACGGTTCCCCGGGCTGCGACGCCCGTCCGGCCGGGCGGGGCCGGCGCGAGTTCCCCCCTGCTGGTGGCGCTGAAGGAGTGGCGCCGCGACGAGGCGAAGGAGCGGTCCCTGCCCGCCTACGTGATCTTCCACGACCGGACCCTTGTCGACATCGCCGGACGGCGGCCCACCACTATCCCCGAGCTGCTCCACGTCTCGGGGGTGGGCCCGGCCAAGGTGGCCAACTACGGCGAGGCGGTCCTCGCCATCGTGAAGGCCCACCAGGCCGGTGCGTGACCGACCCGGACTCCGGTAGGGTTCGCGTCCATGAGGGGGGACAGGGTCGAGATCCTCGTGGACGTGGGCAACGCCACCCGCGCCTTCGACATCGTCGCCACCAAGGCCGGCCGCCGGGTGGAGATCACCATCGGCCGGGGTACCGTCGAGGTGACCGAGGTCACCCGCACCGGCCAGCCCGTGCGCAGCGCCCGGTTCATGGCCACCCGGGTCGTGGCCGTCGTCGAGCACCCGGCCCTGGACGAGGACGGACCGGAGCCCAGGCCGCTCCGGCGCCACCCTCCGGAGAACCAGCCGGCCCTCGACCTGTAGGGGCCCTAGCCGCCTCCTGTCGCAAGCTCGCCGCGCATGTTCTGCAGAAGGTGGTAGCGGCACTCGAAGGTGACTGCCCCCTTCTGCGGGAAGGTCACCGTGACGGTGACGGGCGTCCCGGCCTCGACGTTGGCGTCGATGTGCTGGGCCGGGATCGAGAAATCGTGGAGGCTGTTGCCCTGGTTGCTGAGGGTGACGGTGAGGCGCTGTCCGGGCCTGCCGCGCAGCATCGTGGGCTTGAAGAAGAAATCGCCCATCTCGATGACGGTGGTGGAGACGCCGGCGACGTCTGCCTCCCCACGGGTGGACGCCCGCTGCCCGTCCGCAAGGCGGATCGTCGGGCCGCTCGGAGCGCAGG
>JAOPZY010000263.1 GCA_025963875.1 Actinomycetota bacterium | reverse complement strand
GTCCCGAACTTGACGGCGGACGCACCGGTGAAGCTGGAGCCGGTGATCGACACCGAGTTGCCCCCGGTCGACGGACCCGAGATGGGCGTGACCGCGGCGACCGTGGGCGGGGTGGTGATCGTGCCGTAGGTGAACTTGTCACCCGGCCCGGTCGCGCTCGTGCCCACCGGCGTCGTGACGGTGACGTCGACCGATGTCTGGTCGGTGCCGGGGGGCGAGACGGCCGTCACCTGCGACCCGGACACTGCCGTGAAGCTCGCCGCTGGGGTTGTGCCGAACTTCACACCGGTGGCCCCGGACAGGTTGATCCCCGAAATGGTCACCGAGGTCCCACCCGCGGCCGGCCCCGACAGCGGGCTGACGCCGTTCACCTGGGGTTGCGTCGTCTGGTAGGCATACCGGTCCGACGTGTTGGTGATGCTGGTCCCGCTCGGCGTCACGACGGTCACGTCCACCGTGGTGCCGGCCGTCCCTGCCGGGGCGGTCACGGTGATCTGGGTGGCGCTGTTGACCGTCACGCCGGTGGCGGCGATGCTCCCGAACTTGACCGACGTGGCCCCGGTGAAGTTGGTGCCGGAGATGACCACCGAGTTGCCGCCGGCGGCCGGCCCGGTCGTGGGGTTGAGCCCCGACACCGCCGGTGTGGTGGGAGTGCTCGAGCAGTTCACGGTACCGGCGTCCAGGGTGGACCCGCTGGTGGTCACGAAGGCGTGGTCGTAGCTGCCGGCGTGGAGGGTCATCTTCAGGACTCCCCAGTGGCTGGCGTCACGGAAGGCCGAGTTGGGCTGGACGGTGCCGAAGTTGCCCGGCAGGAACGCCCCGCCGGTGCCGACGACGTACTGGGCGATGCCGGTGGATGAGGCCACCTGGGCGGGGGTCTGCGGGTTGAACCGCTCGTAGTCGTGGTCCGAGCCGGCCATCACGACGCTGGCGTGGGCGTTGGAGAGGTCGGTCCAGAACTGGGCGTACTCGGAGCGGTTCCCGATGGCGCCGGAGGAGAACCGCGGCCGGTGCCACGCCGCGATGGTGCAGACACCTGGGTTGGCGGCGAGGTCGTTGCGCAGGAAGGTCTCCTGTGCGGATCCCGCCCCACAGCCGCCGTCGGACCCGCACTCGTTGTCGAGCATGATCACGTGCCAGCTGCCGCCCGAGACCGGGATGTTGAAGCTGTACCAGGGCGTGCTGGCGGTGACGCCCGAGCGCAGCTGCCCCTTGGAATTGAAGTAGCTGATGTAGTTCGCCAGCGTGGCCCCTGACGCGCTGTTGGTGTCGTTGGGGTCAGCCCAGTCGTGGTTCCCCGCGACGGGGTTGATCGAGACGCCCGGGACCGACGCCGGGATCTGGCCCCATGCGGAGTCGTACCCCTGCAGGTACATGCTCGGGGTCGGAGGGCTCCCGGGGGGAAGGTTGTCGGTGTACTGGATATCGCCGAGGGCCAGGACGTAGCCCGGCTTGGCGCTGTTGATGAGCGCCGCGGTGTCGTTCATGGGGCAGTTGGCGGGAGTGTTGGTGGTCGGGTCGCAACCGACGTCCCCGGCCGCCATGAGCACCGGATCGGTGGCAGCCGCCGCCGGTGGAGCACCGACCGCGGCGAAGACCAGGAGCTGCGCGGTCGCAAGGCTGCCGAGGCAGGCGGCCACGGCAACCGCCCGTCCTGCGCGCGCGAACGGGATCCGGACGTAGCTGCGGAGTCGGTGGACGTACCGGGCCTTGGCCGGACGCGCCGACGGCCTCGTGGATCGCTGCATGTAGTTGTCCCCCCAGGGCTTCACAATCAGGCTTCGAGGCTCTGGCGCCGAACGGGAACTCCCCTGCCGGGTCACAGGCGGAAAAATCCGCGCGGCCCTCCCGCCCGACGCATCGTGCGGTTCTTCTATGAACACTCGGCGGGGACAGAGCCGTTCTGAAGTTATTGTTCGTTAATGTTGCGAGAGTTCCGGTGCCCGTGATTCGTGTGATCGGCTCAAACCATGACACGCATCGCTACGACCCGACCAGGATCCAACCCGACTCCTCCCGGCAGGGGAAGGTCCGCAGGTCCAGGCAGCCCACCTCTTCCCGCTTCCAGCGCGGGTAGACGCGCCAGGGATAAAGGTTCCTGCCGGTCCGCAGGTCGAAGAGGTAATGGTGCAGCGGGCAGTCCAGGGCGTCGCCGCGGATGGCGCCGTCGGCGAGCCGGGCAGCCTCGTGGGGGCAGGTGGGGGCCGTGGCGCAGACCTCTCCCGACCGCAGGCGCGCCAGCAGCACGCGCCTGCGGTCGTCCGAGGGAAGGGCGGGGGTCTCCCCGGCGTCTCGGTTCAGCTGCCGGCGGTCATGAAGCGACGGACGTACGGCGAGTCGCCGGGGGCGCCGCGGCGGAAGTGGCCGGTCGGGCCCTCGCCCAGGAACTCGGAGAACCGTGCCTCGTGCTCGACCTCCTCGTTGAGGATCGCAAGCGCAAGGTCGTACGTGCGGTGGTCCTTGCCCGCGGTGTAGTTGCAGATGTCCGTGTAGGTCCGGATTGCGCAGCGTTCCGCCTGTACGCCGACGTGGCCAAGCCCACCGAGACCCCGGACCGCGACCACGTCGCCCGGCAAGGCGAGAGAGCGCCGCAAGGCGTTGAACGTCGTCACACCGGCACACAGCAGGGGCGCGCCTCTTCGGGGTTCAGCCCGCCGGGAATGGCGGCGAGAGCGTGGCGGGAACGAGCATCGCCTCGGCGTACCCGCTGTCGAAAGCGAGGCCCGTCACTCGGAGTTTGCGGCAGTCGATGAAGTCGTCCCGCCGGCACGGCGCGCAGGTGAAGTCGACCCACCGTACCGTCCCACCCCAACAGCCTGTCCGACGTGCCGCTCCGAGCCCTTCCGAAGCGCCGGAGGGCCGCGATCACGAGGCGGTTGTCGGAAGTCAGCGGAGACGTGGGTGCCCCGGGACCGCTGCAGCTCGTCGAGGACCAGATCAGCCCCCGCGAGGTAGCCCTGATCGACACCGACCACGCGGTCCGGATGCACGCGACTACCAGCATGGGGAGGAAGCCATGAGACGACGGATCTATCACTCAGCAGCGGCGGTGGGGGCGGGCCAGCATGGCCGAGCACATCCAGGACGAATGGCGATCCCCGTCCTGTCGGGTAGCCGAGAAGGTCCGGCACCGGCTTCGCCGATGAGCAGTGCACCAGCGGAGGCTGGCCTGCGCGAACAGCGCCCTGAGGAGAGCAACGTCCATGAAGGCCCGTTCGTCAGGCAGCTCGTGGGAGAGCAAGATCTCGCCGGGCCAGGTGGCCGGCCACGATGCTGGAGTTGTGGGCTCGATACCACGCGCTTGGTGACGACGACGTGCCATGCGCTCATCGATGGGATGGCGATCCAGTCGGGAAATCGTATCCAGCCAGATCTAGACTCACTCCAGTATTTTGGTTAGGCTCAGGGCGTGTCCACCCAGGGAGACATGCCGTTGACAACGATGCTTCTCCGCCAGCACGGTCTGGCCGTCACGGCCCAGCGTCTGGCGGTTCTGCGGGCGGTGTCCGACCGAGCGCACAGCACAGCGGACGACATCGACCGGGCCGTACGGGCCGAGATCGGTGCCATCTCACGTCAGGCGGTGTACGACGCCCTCTCGGTCCTCACCGACAAGGGCCTCCTTCGGCGCATCCAGCCAGCCAGGTCACCGGCCCGCTACGAGAACCGGGTCGGTGACAACCACCACCACCTCATCTGCCGAACCTGCGGCCGGATGGTCGACGTCGATTGCGCGATCGGCATCACTCCGTGCCTGACGGCCGCCGACGACGCCGGCTACGAGATCGACGAAGCCGAGGTCATCTACTGGGGCCGATGCCCCGAGTGCGTCGCGGCAACTTCTGCCTCGTCCGGCAACGGGAAGCGGACAGGCAGCGTCCGGCACGAACCGGGCCACACAGCGTTGAATCCGGAGCAACCAGGGTCAAGAGCAAATCGCCATCAGAAGGAAACAGCGAGGCAGAAGGGGGACCGACGTGTCTGACTACGGCAGTGAAAGCGAGAACCCAGTAATCCACGCCCCAACTCTCAAGCCGCATCAGCCCCGGTCGAACCAGGACTGGTGGCCGAATCAGCTCGACCTGTCGGTGCTACACCAGCACTCGCCCGGGTCCAATCCGATGGGCGAGGGTTTCAACTACGCAGAAGAGCTCAAGACCCTCGACGTCGACGCGCTGAAGCAGGACATCATCGAGGTGATGACGACGTCGCAGGGCTGGTGGCCGGCCGACTATGGCCACTACGGGCCGCTCATGATCCGGATGGCGTGGCATGCCGCGGGCACGTACCGCATCGCCGATGGTCGGGGCGGTGGCGGAACCGGCGCTCAGCGCTTTGCCCCCCTCAACAGCTGGCCCGACAACGCAAACCTCGACAAGGCGCGCCGGTTGCTCTGGCCGGTCAAGCAGAAGTATGGCCGGAAGATCTCCTGGGCCGACCTCATGATCTTCGCCGGCAATTGTGCCCTGGAATCGATGGGGTTCAAGACGTTCGGCTTCGGCTTCGGGCGAGAGGACATCTGGGAGCCCGACGAGATCCACTGGGGCCATGAGGACACCTGGCTCGGCGATGAGCGCTACAGCGGTGACCGGGAGCTTGCCCATCCTTTCGGCGCCGTGCAGATGGGTCTGATCTACGTGAACCCGGAGGGACCGAACAGCAACCCGGATCCGCTGGCTTCAGCCAGGGACATTCGAGAGACCTTTGCTCGGATGGCGATGAACGACGAGGAGACCGTTGCGCTTATCGTCGGCGGCCATACGTTCGGCAAGACCCACGGCGCGGTGAGTGCGGACTACGTCGGTCCCGAACCCGAGGCTTGCCCCGTGGAGGCACAGGGCCTGGGCTGGGTGAACACCTTCGGCAGCGGCAAGGGCTCCGACACGCTCACCAGCGGGCTCGAGGGTGCGTGGACCAACGAGCCGGCGAAGTGGGACAACGGGTTCCTCAACAACCTGCTGACGTACGAGTGGGAGCTGACGACGAGCCCCGCCGGTGCCAAGCAGTGGACTCCCAAGGATCCCTCGGCCCAGGGCACGGTGCCCGATGCTCATGATCCGTCGAAGAGGCACGCCCCGATGATGCTGACGACGGACTTGGCTCTCACGGTGGACCCGATCTACGCCCCGATCGTGAAGCGCTTCCACGAGAACCCCGAACAGCTCGCAGACGCGTTCGCCAGGGCGTGGTTCAAGCTGACGCACCGCGACATGGGACCCGTCTCGCGCTACCTAGGCCCGTTGGTTCCCTCGGAGCAGCTGCTGTGGCAGGACCCCGTCCCCCAGGTCGACCATGAACTGGTCGGCGAAGAGGACATCGCTGCCCTCAAGAGCCAGATCCTCGCCTCGGGACTGTCCGTCTCCCAGCTGGTCTCCGCCGCCTGGGCATCGGCGGCAACCTTCCGCGGCACCGACAAGCGGGGCGGGGCGAACGGGGCACGGGTTCGCCTTGCGCCACAAAAGGACTGGGAGGTCAACCAACCGCCCGAACTCGCCAAGGTGCTGGAGGCCCTCGAGAAGATCCAGCAGGACTTCAACAGCTCACAGTCGGACGGAACAAAGATCTCGCTCGCTGACGTCATCATCCTGGGCGGCTGCGCGGCCGTCGAGCAGGCGGCGAAGAACGCCGGCGTCGACGTCACGGTTCCCTTCGCACCGGGACGCACGGACGCCTCGCAAGAGCAGACCGACGTGGAGTCGTTTGCCGTGCTCGAACCGACCGCCGATGGGTTCCGCAACTACTTCCCACCCGGACACAAGTTGCCGGCGGAGGACCTGCTCCTGGATCGGGCCAACCTGTTGACGTTGACCGCCCCGGAAATGACTGTTCTCATCGGCGGCATGCGTGCCCTGAACGCCAACTTCGGACAATCCCACCTCGGGGTGTTCACCGACCGGCCCGAGACGCTGACCAACGACTTCTTCGTGAACCTCCTCGACATGAGCACGGACTGGAAGGCGTCCACCTGGGCTGAGAACGTGTACGAGGGTCGGGATCGGGCAACAGGCGACGTCAAGTGGACCGCCACCGCCGTCGACCTTGTCTTCGGTTCGAACTCTCAGCTCCGAGCCATTTCCGAGGTCTACGCATCTGACGATTCGAAGGAGAAGCTCGTCCGCGACTTCGTAGCTGCGTGGAACAAGGTCATGAACCTCGATCGCTTCGACCTCGCCTGATCGACGTCCACCACTCGACGCAGCTGGCGAGCCGCTGCCCTGCTCGGACCTAAATCCAAACGAGCCGCTCAATGCTCGGGACCCAAGGCGAAGTGTGCCGTCGCTCGTGATTCAGCGCCTCACAGTGCTCGCCTCCTCCCCCCGGTAGACAAGTGGGATGGGTTTAGGCTTCGGCACCGGCCGAGGCCGGGAACACCGGCTCCCCCGCGGCCCGACTAAAATGCCCGCCCTCGCATGTCGGCCCGCTCACCCGACAGCGCGAACGAGAAAGGTTGGTTCCGTCGAAGATCCGCTCGCTTACTCCAGGATCGGTCTGGTTGGCAGCGGCGAGTTCACTCCGGCCATGGCCGACATCGACCGCGAGATCCTCGCCACGATCGGGCCGTCCCCGCGGGTGGTCATCCTCCCCACGGCATCCGCCGGCGAGAACCCCGAGGAGTGGGCGACCTGGGGGGTCGGGCACTTTCTCCGCCTCGGGGCCC
This sequence comes from Actinomycetota bacterium, assembly GCA_025963875.1. Classification (GTDB taxonomy): domain Bacteria; phylum Actinomycetota; class CADDZG01; order JAHWKV01; family JAOPZY01; genus JAOPZY01. The sequence goes on along the minus strand of JAOPZY010000263.1, from coordinate 24,488 downwards.
GGTCCATCGCCCTCATGGTGCTCGAGCGCAGCGACGCCGAGGAGCCGGAGAACGTCGAGCAGATCGAGCGGGCCGACCTCCTCTACATCTCCGGCGGCAAGCCGGCCCGCCTGCTCGAGGCGCTGGAGGGGTCGCCGCTCTGGAACGGCTTCCTCCTGGCCCGGCACGAGGGGGCATGGTTGATGGGCTGCAGCGCCGGGGCGATGGTCCTCGGCGACTGGACCCTCGTCCACCGGCCCGAGGATGGCGACGGCACCCCCACGGCGTGGCAGCCGGGGCTCGGGATGCTGCAGGGCATGGCGGTCGTCCCCCATTTCGATGCCTGGTCGGAGGCCGAGGCGCTGACCTCGCAGATTGCCGGGGCGTGCCGGGTCTTCGGCATCGACGAGGACACGGCGGTCCTGCTGGAACGGGGCCACGCCCGCGTTGCCGGCAGGGGCGTCGCCCGCTTCATCGAGGGCGACGCCTGGCACCTGCTCCTCCCCGGACAGGACCTCAACCTCTTCGCGTGAGCGGCGACTGCGGACCTTAGGAGCGCAACGCGCGCAGACGCGCGAGAGGGCCCTTAGTGGTGGTGCGTGCTCTGGCCGCTGTCGTCGCTCTGTTGCTTCGGACCCGGGGTGGACGACGCCGACGGGTAGGGGCTCCAGGAACCCGACCCGTTCCACGACCCGGTCAGCCCCGACCACGACCCGCTCCCGGGGGAGGGGGTCGTGGCAGGCATGCCGGGGAGGCTGGTGCTGCCTGCCTTCGGGATCTGGCTGGGGAGCTGGGACAGGAACTGCGTCCACCAGGCGGCGGGGTTGCTGGGCGTGGTTCCCTTCGGCGCCGGGGCGCCCGGCGTGGGTGCACCGCCCGGTTGGCCCTTGGGCAGGTTCGGCACGAGGTTGAAGAGGCCGCTCCACCCGTTGGCGCCGGGGGTGGGCGTCGTCCGGGTCGGCGTCTTCGGAGCCGCGACCATCGGCAGGTTGGAGAGCACTCCCTGCAGGGCCGAGCCGACGCCCTGGGCGCAGCCCTGCGCTGCGGTGGCGACTGCCTTGGCGTCCTGGGCAAGCGCCTGGAGCTGGGCGCCGGTCCTGGCCATGATCGCCGCCTGCACCAGCGTCTGGATCGCCGACCTGAGCGGGGTGGCGCAGCCCTGGATCGCGCCGGAGATGGCCTTGGCCGCCGCGGTGTCCCTGGCGGTATCGGCGTCGGTCGACTTTGTGCCCGCGGATGGGCTGGCCACGCTGCCGATCGCCGGCAGGGCGCACCCGACCGACTCCTGGGCCAGCGCCGTGGCGCGCTCGGCAAGTGACTGGGCAAGGGCGGGGTTGCTGGCGCCTCCCGCCGAGCCGAGCAACTGGGAGGCGATGGTTTCCACGTTCTGCGTGCAGGCCTGGGTCGACGCCACCGTGGAGGTTGTCAGCTTCGGGGCCTGCTCGGCCGCGGTGGCCACCTCCTCGACAAGGTGATCCACCGTTGAGGCCACCTTGCCGGCCTGGACCTGGGCGTTGGCCTTGGCAGTCGCCTGGGGGTTCGGGATCCGGACGCCGACATTGCCGGCCGCCCCGGCAACCGCGCTCTGCAACGCGCTCGGCAGGGACCCCGCTGCGGCCAGGCCGCCGGTGGCCGCGGTAGCCGCCACCACCCCGATGAGGGCGATCTTGGCGGTGATGGACCCACCAAAGATGCTGCCGAGTACCAGTCGCTTCTTCCACCGGGGCCGGCGGCCCGGGTCTTCGGTCGGGCTGGGCTCTGCGGAGGGTTGCCCCGGCTCGGCGTTGAGCCGGGCCGCCGCGAGGATCTTCGAGAGATGGTCCTCCCGCGTCGCCGAGGACGGCTGGGTGACGTACCGGGACCTCACCTGGTGAAAGAAGGCGGCGAGGGCCTCGGCATCGTCCGCGCCGCCACCGGCCTTGCCGGCGAGGAGCCGATCAAGGTCCGCGTCGCTCATGTGGCCGAGGTCGTCCATCTCACCCCCGCTACCGTCGACCGGCCTCAAAACGGTACGCCTTCCGTCGAGAATTCCCGGGCTATGGCGGCAATCCCCCGTCGTTGCAGTGCCTTGACCGCACCGAGGCTCTTGCCGACGACCTCGGCGGTCTCCGCCAGCGTCAGGCCGGCGATGACCCTGAGCAGCAGCACCTCCCGCTGGTCGGCGGCGCAGCGGTTGATGATCGCCTGCACGGTGCCGGTAGTGAGGTGGTCCATCGCCTCACGCTCCACGTTGCCGTGGGCCCGGCCCTCCAGCATCTCGAGACGCAGCGTGGCCTGGGGGTGGCGGATGCGCCGGCGCCGGTCGTCGACCATGCGGTGGTGAGCGATGACGAAGACCCAGGACCGGAAGTGCGGCTCGTCGCCCTCGAACTTGCCGAGATCCTGGACCACCCGCAGGAAGACCTCGGCCGTCACGTCGTCGGGGTCCGGCACGCCGTTGGCCCGGAGGTAGCCCGTGACCGCCGAGGCGAGCTCTTCGTAGATGGCGGACCATGCCCACGGTGCAGCCTGTCTGGCTGCATCGAGGGTGGTCTGGAAGTTCTCCCCCAACCCCACCGCGTGCCTCCTGCCGTCGGAAGTCCTGCCAACTACTCGGCGCCCGGCTAGCCCGTCTTGAGCCACATACCCTTGCAGATTTGTGGGGTCTGGGGGAAATCCTGGGACAAAGGGGCAGGTCAGAGGCATGTGGACCGGAAGCGAAGAGTTTTTCGCGCGTCATACGCGCAATTTTCTCCCGAGTTCTGCGTCGACCGGCACGGACCCCGCCGAGGCGGGGGCTATGCCTTTGGCGACTTCGGCTTGCGTGCCCTCGGTGCGGCCGCGGGCTTGGCCTCGCCGGCAGCCTTGGGGGCCTTGGGCGCCTTCGCGGCCCTGGGTGCGGCGGCCTTGCGTGCGGCCTTCGGGGCGGCCGGCTCGGCAGCCGGCTCGGCGGCGGGGTCGGCAGTCGTCGTGACCGCCGCAGGCTTGGGCGCCGCCTTCCTGACCGGCGTCGCCTCGATCGGGTGGCTGTGGAGGATCCCGTCCGTGAAGAGCTCGCCGTTCATCTGGCCGTAGATGCGGAACTGCAGCATCGCCATCGCCGACGTCTCTGGTCCAGCCTTGGGGGCGGGCACGGCGGCGCCGGCAGCGAAGAAGTCACCGCCGCCCTCGGCAGGCTCCTGGAATGCGAGCGGGATCGTCTCGGCGTGCAGCACGCCACCCTCTCCCAGCACGTAGAGATCCACCCAGACGTCCTTGTCGTACGCGACGTTGCGGACCCAGGCGAGGACCGACAGGGCGATGGCGTCCCCGGCGGGACGGTCCCCGAGCCGTACGAGATGAAGGCCCGGAGCGGCCCCCGGCGATACCGCCTGTTCGAAGACGTTCACCATGTCGGGGTTCACCGCTGCGCCGGGGCGCACCTCCACCGGGCTTGACGCGGACCCGGGCTCCATCAGTCCGACAGCGGTCTCGGGGCTGCTTGATCCGTCTGTGCTTCTCCTGGGCATGTTCGTTCTCCTCGTGTTGTGGCTCGCCACCGAAGGCGGCGATGCTCCGGCCGGTGCGGCGTTCGTGGCCTGGGACCGTTGCGGAGCTAACGATCGATCGCTGGGCTTTGCGCCAGGATCGCCGCTAGGGTGGTCCGGTCGGGCGTGCCCGGGGACCACCAAGGACACCGCAAAGAGCCAACCGCAGCGGAAATTTACCATACCTGTCCGCTTCGCCTGTGGAGACGGGGCCGGGCGGAGGGGCCGGCGGACCGGTGCGGGCGACGACGTCACACAAAGGAGCTCGGCGCCGCTGGCCAAGTACCAAAAGCTACTCACCTCCGCGCAAGGGACGCCGAGTTGCGCCGGCGGTAGGCTTCCGGGGCCGGTGTAGCATCTCGGGGATGGACATCCCCATCCGGCAGCGTCTCGCCATGGACGTGATGCCCGAGCAGTACCAGGCCATCCGGAGCCTCTGGATCGCCCACTCGAAGGCCGAAGACGGCCGTGACCTCCAGGGCCTGATCGACACGCTGTCGGAGGACTGTGTCTACGAGCTCGTCCCCTCCGGCCATCGCTGGGAGGGCCACGAGGGCGCCCGCCGCTTCTACACGGAGTTCCTCTCCGCCTTCCCGGACGTGCACTTCGATCTGACGGACATCGTCATCGGTCCGCAGGGCGTCATCGAGGTCGCGACCCTCACCGGCACATTCCGGGGCCCGTGGCTCGGCAACCCACCCACCGGCGAGGCCGTCTCGGAGACCATCGTCATCTACTTCCCGTGGGATCCGGAGGCGCAGCGCTTCGCCGGAGAGCGTGTGGTCGTCGCGAGCCGGTTGCTGCTTGGGACGGGCTAGGCCGTGCTCGAACTCAAGTTCCGCTGCGACGTGTGCGGGTTCGAGACCGCGAACCCCACGATGATGCACGTCTGCAGCTCGTGTGAGCGCCGGGTCTGTGACCGGTGCCGCGACGCGCACGAGAAGAGCCACCGCCCGGGTTTGTGAGGCGGCGCGGAATTGACCTGAGGGGACTGCCGGCCGCTACTTGGGGATGATCTTCTTGAAGTACTCCTCCGCCTCGGAGAGCGGGGCCTCCGGCTTGGGGGCCTTCGTCGGCGGGACCCACTCGTCGGAAGCGGGCTGCTCCTCCGCCGGGGCCGGCTTCTCGAAGCTCGGAGCCTCGAAGCCGGGAATCTTGCTGAAGTAGTCCTTCGCCTTGTCGGCGTCGGTCTTGTCGCGGGCCTTATCGAGATCTTCGGGACCAGCCATCGTCGACCTCCTTCGTCGCAGACTCTCTCGAACCAGCCTATCTAATACCCGGAGACCTGTTGCATATCATGCACTGCGAGATGCCCGAAACCGACGGCGAAGTCCTTCCGAAGGTGGCCTACGTCCTCGGCGGCGGGGGCGACCTCGGCGCGAACGAGGTCGGCATGCTGCGGGCCCTGCTCGAACGGGGCATCCTCCCCGACCTGATCGTCGGCACATCGATCGGGGCCATCAACGGTGCGGCCATCGCGGCCGAGCCCAGCCTGGAGATGCTGGACCGCCTCGAGGACGTCTGGCGCCGCCTCGGCAAGGAGCGCGTCTTCGACTCCCCATTCCGCATCGCCAGCACCCTCATCCGGGAACGCACGCACCTCAACTCCAACCTGCCGCTGCGTCGCCTGCTCCACCGCCTCCTGCCCGTGACGACGTTCGAGGAGCTGGCCGTCCCGTTCCAGTGCGTCGCCGCCTGCATCGAGCGGGCCGCGGAGCACTGGTTCACGGAGGGCTGCCTCGCCGACGCCATCGTCGCCTCCTCGGCGGTGCCCGGCCTGCTCCCGGTGGTCGAGATCGGCGGTGAGCACTTCATGGACGGCGGCATCGTGAACAGCATCCCCATCGAGCGGGCGATCGCCCTGGGGGCCACCGAGCTGTACATCCTCCACGTCGGCCGCGTCGAGCGGCCGTTGCAACCGCCGCGCAACCTCCTGCAGGTGATGACCGTCGCCTTCGAGATCGCACGCCGGCACCGCTTCGCCCACGACATGGCCCACCTGCCGCCGGGCATCGTGGCGCACGTCCTGCCCACCGGCGAGGAGGGGCCCGGTTCGTCGATCCGCACCTGGGACTTCGAGGCGATCGCGGGACGCATCGCCCGCGCCTACGAGGCGACCCGGGCGTACCTCGACGGGCTCGAGCCTCGCTCGACGGTGCCGGAAGAACCGGGCTGACCCGAGACGGCGCCTGCGGGAGTATCGTTGTGGCTTCGGGGGAGCCGACTGACATGATCCCTGTACCGCCGAGGCTTGTTCGCCGGGTCGTCCTGGCGCCCCTCGTCCTGTGCTGCTCCCTCCTCCTGGTCGTCGCTTCCCCCGTCCTGTTCGTCCTGGCCGCCATCGTCGACCTCTTCGCCGGCGGCCGGCGGAGCCTGCGCTTCGTCGCCTTCGGCGTCGCCTATTGCGCGTACGAAGTGGCCGGCATCGTCGCGGTCTTCTGGCTGTGGATCGCGTCCGGTGCGGGGGCCCGGATCCGCACCCCCGCGTTCCAGGAGCGGCACTACCGGCTCATGGCCTGGTGGCTGCGCGGTTTGCGGTCGGTCGCCACCCGGCTGTTCCACATCGAGGTGAAGATCGAGGACCGGCCTGCCCCCGAGCCCGGTCCCATCCTCGTCTTCAGCCGGCACGGCGGGGCCGGCAACTCCCTGTTGCTCGTGGCGACCCTGCTGCTGGACTACGGGCGCCGCCCGCGCATCATCATGCTGGAGAAGCTGCAGTGGGAGCCGCTGTTCGACACCCTGCTCAACCGGCTGCCCAACCGGTTCATCCGCCACGGCGCCTCCGGCCGGGAGGCGCAGATCGAGGCCATCGGGGCCCTGGCCAGCGGGCTGGGCGACCGGGATGCCTTCGTGCTGTTCCCCGAGGGCCACGACTTCAAGCCGCAGCTGCGGGAGCGAGCGATCGCCCACCTGCGCAAGCGCGGCCACCACGATTCCGCCGCCCGGGCCGAGCGGATGGCCAACGTCCTGCCGCCCCGCCACGGCGGCGTCATGGCCGCCATCGGGCACGCACCCGACGCCGACGTCGTGTTCGTGGCTCACACCCTGTTCGAGGATGTGGGGTCGATCGGGCAGCTCTGGCGGCGCATCCCGCTCAAGGAGCCGGTCCTGGCCCGCTTCTGGCGTATCACCGCGGCGGAGGTGCCCCCAGGCGCCCCTCAAGGCGCCGAATCTGACGAGGAGACCGAGGAGTTGATCGCGTGGCTGTATGGGTGGTGGTCGCGTATCGACGCCTGGATCTCGGACAAGGTCACCGAGCCGGAAGAACCCGTCGAGGAGATCGCCGTCCCGCCCATCTCCGACCCCAGCACCCTGCTGCCGTAAGAGGTCCTCAGGCTTCCGGGCCGGGCTCCCCGTCGGGGCGGACTTCGTCGATGGTGTCGACGAAGAGGTCCAGCAGGTCCGGGTCGAAATGCCTGCTCCTGCCGGACCGCATATACGCGAGGGCGGCATCCCGGGGAAGTGCGGGCCGGTAGACCCGGTGGCTCGTGAGGGCGTCGTACACGTCGGCGATGGCGGTGACCCGGCCCTCAGCGGGGATGTCCTCGCCGGCCAGGCCGTTGGGGTAGCCGCTGCCGTCCCAGCGCTCGTGGTGGTTCAGGGCAATGCTGGCTCCGAGCTGCAGGAGCGGTGACGCCGAGTCCGAGAGCATCCGGTGCCCGATGATGGTGTGGCGATGCATCACCTCCTGCTCCGCGGCGTTCAGCGGGCCCGGCTTCAGCAGGACGGCGTCGGGGACGCCGATCTTGCCGACGTCGTGCAGGGCCGACGCCAGCCGCATGTCCTTCGGGCTCGCGTTGGTGATGCCCGCCCGCTCGGCGAGGAACGCCGACAGGGAGCTCATGCGCCGGATGTGGTTGCCGGTCTCCTCGTCCCGTGCCGACAGCGCGCCCGACAGCCGTCCGATGACCTCCTCGGTGGTGATGGGGGCGCTGGCCGGGTCCTCCAGCGGAGCGATGGTGCGCTGGAGTGTGCGGTGGCGGCCCACCTTCTCCTCCAGTTCCCGGATGTAGTCACGGTTGCGCATCTCCAGCTCCCTGCGGTGGAGGGCGTTGGTGATGTTGATCATCAGCTCGCTCATGCGGAAGGGCTTCACGACGTAGCCGTAGGCGCCCGTCTCGAAGGCGACCTCGACGAGCCCGTGGTCGTCGGAGGCGGTGACCATCACGGGCGCGGTGTCCAGGCACTCGGCGGCCACGTACTTCAGCAGGTCGATGCCCGACTCGCCGGGCATCCGGACGTCGATGAGGATGGCGGCGAAGTCCTGCTCCGCCAGGAACCGGCGGGCCTCGGCAGCGTCGGCGGCGGCCTGCCCGACGTACCCGGTGCTCTCCAGCATCCTGACAAGGAGCTGGCGGACCATCGGGTCGTCGTCGACGACGAGGATGCGGTGCCCTTCCCCCCGAGCGGCCCCGCGCCCGGAGGTCCTTCCGTTCTCAGTCGGCATGGTGAGGTTCCGATCCCACGCTCGCACCTTACCCGGCATCGGGTCCAGCCCATGTTCCCGGTGGGCAATCCCCCCCCCGGTGGAAGCAGTATCCACCGCGTGGTCGTACCTTGTAGCCATGCCGATGACGCAGCGCGACCGGGGGGACTGATTTCCGCAGCCCCTGGACCCTGGCGAAACGCTCGCCTGCTCTCCAGACGACACGAGACACCGAGCGCCGCCACCCTGTCCTTCCAGCTCGAGCACTGGCCTGGCCACCGCGCCGGCCAGCACGTCGACGTGCGCGTCTGCGCCGGCGACGGCTACCGGGCCGAGCGGAGCTATTCGATTGCCTCGGCGCCCGAAGATCCCAGCCTGGAGCTCAGCGTCGACCGCCTCGACGACGGTGAGGTCTCCCCCTACCTGGTCCGGGACATGGCCGAGGGCGACGTCGTACAGATCCGTGGTCCCATCGGCGGCTGGTTCGTCTGGGAAGCGGACGACGGAGGACCGCTGCTGCTGATCGCCGGTGGCTCGGGCATCGTGCCCCTCATGGCGATGCTCCGCCACCGAACCCGCCGGGGCAGCCACGTCCCGGTCCGGCTCCTGGCATCGGTCCGGACACCGGGAGACCTGTTCTACGCCGAGGAGTTGCGGCGCCTCGCCGCAGCAGGAGACGGCTTCGAGCTCTTCGTCACCGCGACCCGGGGGGTCCCGGCCGGCTGGCCGGGACTCGTGGGCCGCATCGACAAGGACATGCTGGCCGGGATCGCCTGGCCGCCCCCGGGCAACCCGCTGGCCTTCGTCTGCGGACCGACCTCCTTCGTGGAGACGCAGACCGGGCTGCTCGTGGCCGCGGGGTACCCGCCCGGCAGGGTGCGGGCCGAGCGTTTCGGCCCCTCTGGCCGCTGAGCCGAGACTGCATAGTCCGTTTCCCGCCTGCCCTGAAATATTTGATCGTCTGACCGCGCTCTACGCGGTAGGGCAAGCAAAGAATTTCGCTGCTGTTCCCTCGCCTCTGGGCCCCCAACCAGTTTTCCGGGGCACGGTGCACCCGGCCCATCGGAGGCCGGAACGGCCTTGATGGCGCTGCGCCGGCACCCGCAGGAAACGGCGGCGAGCCTCCTAAAATCCTCCGCCGCGCGATGGCTTCTTCCGGACAGCGGGGACCCCGATAACCTGGGTCTATGACGGAATGGACCGGGGTGGCCGGGAAGCGGGTGGTGATGACGGGGGCGACCAACGGGATCGGCCTGGCCGCCGCGCAGGAGCTCGCCGAACTGGGGGCCGAGCTGACAATCGTCGCCCGGAGCCAGGAGCGGGCCGCCGTCGCCCTGGAACGCATCCGCGATTCCCCCGCGCCCGAGGTCGCCATTGCGGACCTCTCGTCACAGGCGGAGGTGCGCCGCCTCGCCGCGGAGTTGCTGGACCGCTACGAACGCATCGACGTGCTCGTCAACAATGCCGGCGCCATGTTCCGGACCCGCCGGCACACCGTGGACGGCATCGAGGAGACCTGGGCCGTCAACCACCTCGCACCCTTCCTGCTCACCAACCTCCTGCTGGACCGGATGAAGCAGCATCCGCCCGCCCGCATCGTCACGACGGCCTCCGATGCCCACCAGAAGGCCCATATCCCTTTCGATAACCTCGCCGGCGAGGGGCCGTGGAAGGCAAGGGGCTTCGCCCGGTACGGCGAGACCAAGCTCGCCAACATCCTGTTCACGGCCGAGCTCGCCCGGCGGCTGGAGGGCAGCGGCGTCACAGCCAACTGCTACCACCCGGGGCTGGTCGCGACGGGCTTCAACCACAACAACGGCAGGCTGATGAACCTGGCGATGGCCGCGATCAAGCCGTTCTCCCGCACGCCGGAGAAGGGAGCGGAGACGCTGGTGTGGCTGGCCGACTCCCCGGACGTCAGCGGGGAGAACGGTGGCTACTTCGTCGACAAGCGACGCACGCTCCCGTCGCCGCAGGCCCGGGACATGGAGGTGGCGAGGCGGCTGTGGGACCTCAGCCGCCGGCAGACGAGCGACCCGAGGGCCGAAGCAACGACGGGCCAGGCGTAACCCCTCGGAACGACAGAGGTTAGACCGCAATCGCGCGTAGAAGCGCGAAAGGCGACGAACCTCCGTTGCCGCTTGGAGCATCCAGCATGGCCCGAGCATACGGCGCCTCAGTGGGGATCGGCCGCCTTGTCCTCCTCTTCCTTCATCTTGCGCCGTCCCACCTGCACGAGGCGCAGCACGGTCACCAGTCCGATGCCGCCGACCATGTTGCCGAACGTCGCCCACAGCACGACCCGAAACCAGTCGAAGTAGCCGAACGGTGCCCCGGCGTGCAGCGCGGCGAACATCTCGAGCGAGACGACGATGGCATGGTTCAGCGACCCTGCGGCCAGGAGGAATGCGGCCGCGGAGGCGGCGGCAAGCTTGCCGGGCACCGACGTGGTGCTCCGCTCCATCCAGGTCATGAGGGTGATGATCACGCCGCCGAGCAGCGCCAGGGCGAAGGAACGGACGCCGATGCCGTACTGGGGATAGACGCGGGCGATCTCGATGGCCGTGGGCCGCAGCTTGGGCAGCGCGGCCATGACGATGCCCATCATGATCCAGCCCCCGAGCAGGTTGGTGATGGCGGTGCCCGCCCATAGCCGGGCAAGGGCGCGGGGCCGTGCCCAGCGGGCGGCGACCGCGGCGATGGGGACGAGGAAGTTCTCGGTGAACAGCTCGCTGCTGGCGAGGGTGAGGGCGATGAAGCCGATCGGGAACGCCAAGGCTGCCAGCAGGGCGTTGTTGGTGGCGCTGTGGACGATCAGCAGGCCGAGGATGCCCGTCGAGATGTCGATGCCACCGACCGCACCCGTGGCGAGGAGCCCCGGCCAGGTCCGGGTGAGGCGCCGGTGGCCTTCGGCGACGGTCCGTTCGAACGCGGCGGCGAGCTCGTCCTCGATCCCGGCGCGCGCCTTGGGCGCACCCTCCGGCTTGGGCCATCTGGTCGGCCGGCGTGGCCGCGGCTTGGAGGAGCGCCCCGCCCCCTGCGCGTGGTTGCGGGGGGCCGAGGGTTGCGGCGTCGCCATTAGCCGGCGACGGCGACACAGCGGATGACGCGGGCCCGGTCCTCCTCGAAGTTGCGCGCCAGGTTCCCGAACTTGGTGGGGACGTTGTCGACGAGGAGGTGGATGCCGAGTGGCCCCGGGGGGGCTGCCATTGCAACCGCCGCGGCGGCGAAGAAGGGAATTGCCTGCTCCGTGAGATCCTCCCAGAGCGTGATGCCGAAGCCGGCTTCCTGCACCAGGTCCCTGATCCTGTCCGCAGGCTCGAGGAAGCTCCAGGCCGGATCGTCGGCCCAGGGGACGGGGAAGTGCAGTGGCTGGATCGGACCTCCGACGACGTCGAAGAGCGCCAGGCGACCGCCGGGCTTCACCACCCGGCGGAGCTCGCGGTACAGCAGGGCCTTGTCGGCGATGTTCATGGCGGCGTGCTGCGTCCAGGCCACGTCGAAGCGGCCGGGCGGGAACGGCAGGTCGGTGGCGTCGCCCTGCACGATGTCAACCCGATCCGCCAGCCCGGCCCGCCGGGTGAGCTCGTTGCCCACCTCCACGAACTCCGGTGTGAAATCCACGCCGGTCACCCGGCACCCGTACGCACGGGCGAGGTGGCGAGCGGGACCGCCGATGCCGCACCCGGCGTCGAGGACCTGGTCCTCGGGGCCGATCCCCGAGGCCTGCGCCAGGGCCGCCGTCGCCATGGGCCCCAGCGTGTGGAACTCTTCCAGCATGACGAGGTCGTCCGGGCCGATGTGCTCCGGGTCTTTGCCGGCCGCGACCAGGCCGTTGAGGATGCTCGGTAGGATGTGGCCCGTGCTGTAGACCGCCTCCATGTCGCTTCTCGGCATGGCCACAGCATACGGACCTAGTCACTTTTCATCATTTGGTCGCGGGCGGCTCAATCTCAGGGGGCCTGGCAACCGAGCTACAGAGCAGGGCGCCGGACTATCAAGGAGAGCCTGTTGGCCTTGGGCGAGAGCTTCGAGACGGTTCTGGAGGCTGCCCGCAGCGGCGCCGATTGGGCCTGGGAGGCGCTGTACCGCGACCTGGCCCCCCTCGTCCACGGCTACCTGCGCAGCCGCGGCGCCCGGGAGCCCGAGGACCTGACCGGGGAGGTCTTCCTCGGCGTCGCCCGTGGCCTCCCCACCTTCACCGGCAACGAAGGGTCCTTCCGGTCCTGGGTCCTCACCGTGACGCACCACCGCCTGCTCGACGAGCGGCGCTACCACGGTCGCCGGCCCTCCGACCCCGTCCCCGAGGAGGTCATCCACGCGAGGACGTCCACGGGCAACGTCGAGGAGGACGCGCTGCAGTCCCTGGCCACCACCCGCATCCGCCAGCTCCTGGACGCCCTCTCCGGCGACCAGCGGGAGGTCCTGATGCTGCGCATCGTCGGCGGTCTCACCGTGAACGAGGTCGCCGGGATCCTCCACAAGTCGCCCGGCGCCATCAAGGCCCTCCAGCGACGGGGACTGGCTTTCATCCGGGACATCGTGGATGAGGAGGTCGTACCCCTTTGACCAATCCGGGCGCTCACTCAGACGACATGAGAGATCGCAGATCCCTGAAGGACCTCCGCGACGAGGACATCGACCGGCTGCTCTCGGGAAAAGCTGCCGGGAGCGACGGCGCCGGCGACCTCGCGGCGTTCGTGCAGGGCGTGCAGGCCACGTACGTCGCCCCCCCTGCTGAGCACGCCGCCCGCCGCCACATCGCCGCGGCAGCCGCCGCCGCCCGGCAGGCAGCGACCACCGGCGCCGACCTCGCCGATCCGCCAACCCCGTTGATCTCACGGTGGCGCCGCAGGACCGTCCTCGGCATGTCGGTGGCCACCATGACCCTCTCGCTCGGCGCCGCCGCGATCGCCGCCACCGCCGCCACGGGCGGTCTCGCCGCCAAGGGGGACCTGCCCGGACCGATCCAGCGTGCCGTCGCCCAGGCCGCCTCCGGCGTCGGCATCAGCCTGCCTTCGGGTGGCAGCGGGTCAGGATCGCCGGGATCGAGCGGCAGCCACGCCGTCCCGCCCGTGGGTACCGGATCGTCCAAGACCAGGGCCCCGGCCACCGCCGCACCCAGCGCCTCCGCAACGCCGGGGCGCGGCAGTCACGATGGCTCGCCCCTGCCGGGCGGCGCCCGGCGCAGCGACGACAGCTCGGCCGGGATCCCCGACGGGGTGACGGCCACGTCGGCCAACCACGGCACCTGCGTTGCCTACGCGGAGCAGATCGCCGGCACCCTTGGTCTCGGCGACAGCGAGCGCTCCACGTTCGTCTCCCTGGTCGCCCGCGACCAGACCGCGGTCACGGTACCGGTCGCCAGGGACGCCAAGCCCGACGCGGCCTGCCAGTCCTCGATCGACAGCGCCAGAGCCTCCGCAGCCGCCCACACCGGGAACCCCGGTGGGGTCGACGACCACTCGACCCCTGGCTCGGGGCACGGCAAGGACGTCTCGCCGGCTCCCACGGCCACTCCGACGCCCACGGCGACGGCCTCCAGCCCGACGCCGACCCCTTCTCCCTCCGACCACAGCCCCCACGAAGGCAAGGGCAACTAGTTGGCCCCGGCGCTCAGAGGATCTTCAGCGCGGCTGCTGCATAGGTGTTCGCCGCCGCGTCGGAGAGGGACCCCGCCGGCAGTTCGACGACGAAGGCGGTACTGCCCGGGAACGCATGGTTCTCCCACGACGTGACGCTGCCGGGATACCGCTGCAACTGCTCGGTCTTGAGGCCGACCATCGCCGCATACCGCTGCTCGAGCGACGCATCCCCGCCGGACAGGTCCACGAGGTCGAGGTGCTGGTGGTACCAGATGCTGACCGTCGGCCGGACCTTGTCGAGGAAGTCCACCGCGAGCTTCGTCTCCGGCTCGGAGAGGGAGTCCGGCCCCGAGTACATGAGCGCCCCAGGAGACTCGAGGGGCTGCCACCCGTACGGGAAGTTGCGGTTGAGGTCGACGCCGCCGGCATTCTGGCGGGTGTTGGCGGCAACCCCGTCCGGGTTCAGGTTTTCGATGACCCAGACGTCGGTGCCGGCCGGAGGCGTCAGCCGCTCGAGCTGCCTGGCGATGGCGATCCCGGCAGGCTCGTTGCCGTGGATGCACCCGACGACGACCAGTTTCCGTTCGGCGCTGGGGTCGCCGAACTCCACGGCGGTGATGGGACGTCCCTGCACCGACCGCCCGAGCGTCAGCGTCTGCACCGGCACGGGCGGCCGGGCAGCGGGCACGGCTTGGGCCGCCTTGGGCGATGGTGACGTCAATGGCGACGGCGACGGCAATGGCGAAGCCGCTGACGGAGCGCCTGTCGGAGCCACGGGGGTGCCGCCGGTGGCGGTTGCCGTCGGCGACGCGGCGGTGGCTCGCTGCGCGGCGGCCGGCTGGCCCGGCTGCCTGCTGCCGCAGCCGGCGAGCAACAGGGCGGCCAAAGCGAGTGTGAGGGGGATCGGGAGGCGCACAATCATGGTCGTGCCACTTATCCTCGCCCAAAGGTCATCCTGATGGGGTCTTCTGCGCGCCGTGCGGCGGTGGTGCTGCTCGTGGCCGTGGTCGCTGCCGGGGCCTGCACCGGCGCCTCGCAACGCCGTACCGCCTCCGCCGAGAGTCCGAGCCCGGCCGCATCGGTCACTGCAACGGTCAGTGCCAGTCCAACCTCCATCTCCAGCCCGACCCCCACCGCCGCGCCGGCTCCCACCAAACCGGCTCCCGCTCCCACCAAAGCGGCTCCCGCTCCCGCCAAGCCGGCTCCCGCTCCCGCCAAGCCGGCCCCGAAGCCTGCCATGTCGCCGCCGTCCGCTCCCATCCCCGTCGCGGCCTCCGGCCTCGCCGGGCGAGTCGTCGCCATCGATCCCGGCCACAACGGCCAGAACTACGCCCATACCGCCGAGATCAACCGTCTCGTCGATATCGGCAACGGCACCAAGGCCTGCGACACGACCGGGACCGCGGCCAGGGACGGCTACACCGAGGCCGCCTACAACCTCGATGTCGCACAGCGGCTCGCCTCCCTCCTCACGGGTGCGGGGGCGAGGGTGGTGCTGACGCGCACCGACAACAACGGGTGGGGTCCCTGCATCGACGAACGGGCTGCCATCGGCAACGGTGCCCACGCCGACGTGGCGATTTCGATCCATGCCGACGGCTCGACCACCGGCCGGGGGTTCCACGTCATCTACCCGGTGTCCCTGCCGGGCCTGACCGACGCCATCGCCGGCCCCTCCCAGCGGCTCGCCGTCGACATCCGCGACGCCTATGCGGCCGGTACGGGCATGCCCTATTCCAACTACATCGGTCGCGCCGCCCTGGACCAGCGGGGTGACCTCGGCGGCCTGAACCTGTCCAGGGTCCCGAAGGTGTTCATCGAGACCGGCAACCTGCACGACAACACGGACGCCGCACTGCTCGAGGATCCCGGCTTCCGCCAGCGGGCCGCGCAGTCCCTCCTGGCCGGCCTGCAGGCATTTCTCGGCGGGAGGTAAGGTCTTTGAGCAGCACCGGAAGGGTCCTGGGCGCGGGAAGGCGGGATGTGCCGGCAGTGAGTGAGAGCGACGCGGCGTCCGCTGGTCCCATCCGCGTGTTCCTCGTCGACGACCACAGCGTGGTACGCCGGGGCATGCGCGCCTATCTCGAACTCGTCGACGACATCGAGGTGGTGGGTGAGGCCGCCGGCGGCGAGGAGGCTCTGGAACGGATCGGGATCATGTCCGCCGAGGGGTCGCCGCCCGACGTCGTGATGATGGACCTCGTCATGCCCGGCATGGACGGGATCGCGGTCACCAGGGTCCTGCGTGAGCGGCACCCGGAGGTCGAGGTCATCGCCCTCACCAGCTTCGCGGAGCCCGAGCGGGTGCACGGGGCGCTCCAGGCGGGGGCGGAGGGCTACCTGCTGAAGGACGCCGAGGCCGACCA
The DNA here is from genome assembly GCA_025963875.1 of Actinomycetota bacterium. GTDB lineage: Bacteria > Actinomycetota > CADDZG01 > JAHWKV01 > JAOPZY01 > JAOPZY01. The sequence continues at coordinate 8,626 of JAOPZY010000263.1, read as the reverse complement.
GGTTGCCGCGGCGATCCGGGCGGCGCATCGGGGAGAAGTCCACCTCGATCCGACCATCGCCAAGCAGCTGTCCCAGTCCCTGCGCACGCCGCGATCCAAGAACGCCGACACGCTCACCCAGCGGGAGCGCGAGGTGCTGCGCCTGGTAGCCAGGGGGTTGTCCAACCGTGAGATCGCCAAGTCGCTCCTGATCAGCGAACGCACCGCCCGCACCCACGTGAGCAACATGCTCATCAAGCTCGGGCTGCCGTCGAGGACCCAGGCAGCGCTCTGGGCGGTCCGCGAAGGGGTGATGGATGGCTCGCCCGGTATCCCCGAAGGTTGATCGCTACGGTCCGGGCAGCATCGCGGACAGCCTCACGCTGGCCTGCCGGTGGGTGCTGGTGGGCATCGCCGTCATCGCGGTTGTCCTCGGGCTCCTCAACGTCTACCTCCTGCTGATCCTGCGCCCTCCCTCCCTCCGCTACGCCGCCGGAGAACAGGCGGTGACCTTTGCCGATGCGGCGATGATCGAACGACAGAGCGCCCTGCGGGGCTACCTGCTCACCAGGGACGCCAGCTTCCTGGCCGACTACCGTCAGGCGGGGGCGATGCTGGCCCAGCAGAACGACGTTGCGAGCCACGACCTCGCCGCCGAGCCGAAGGCGGCCGGCCTCCTGCAGGCGATGCGGCGGGCGCAGGACGGCTGGACCAGCCAGTGGGCGGCCCCGACCATCGACACACCGCCGTCCGGTACGGCGGCCCTGATCGCGTCCCTGGATCAGAGCCGGGTGCTGTTCGACGCCTACCGGGCCACCGAACAGGCGCTCGTCAGGAGAGTGGAACTTCAGCGGGAGGTCCTCAGCCGGAGGGGCGGCTACAGCCTGGCGATCATGCTGGCGGTCATTGCGTTGGCCGGGGTCTCGCTGATGGTGATCACCGTCATCGAGCGCCGCCGCTTCCGCACCATCCTGCTCGGCCCCCTGTCGGAGATCCTCGCTACGACCGACCGCATCGCCAACCACGATCTGGCCGCCCGGGCACGGGTCGAGGGGCCGGACGAGTTCCGGCGCATCGCCGCTGCGGTCAACCAGATGGCGGCGGGGCTGGAGGGGTTCCAGGAGCGCCTGGCGCAGGAGAACGAGCAGATCCTGTCGGAGATGCAGAGCCGGGTGGCCCTGGAGGAGCGCACGTTCCTCGCCCGGGAGCTGCACGACTCGATCTCGCAGATCCTCTTCTCCATGACGCTGCAGACCCGTGCCGCCGAGCTGACGCTGCAGAAGGAGGGCCTCCACGCCGATGGGCCGCTCGCCCACCACCTGACCCGCATGCGCGAGCTCACCAACGGGGCGCTGGCGGAGATGCGGGCGTTGATCTTCGAGCTGCGTCCCGGGGCGCTACGGGAGGAGGGCCTCGTCGCCGCGCTCCGCAAGCAGGCAGCCGGCATCGCCGCTCGGGACGAGTTCGCCGTCGAGGTGGAAGCTCCGGAGGACCTGATCGACTTCGACCCCATCACCGAGGAGCAGCTCTACCGCATCGGCCAGGAGGCACTCCACAACGTCATGAAGCACGCCGGCGCCGGCCGCGTGCGGATCCGTCTCCTGCCGCCCCGAGGGACCGCCGCGCCAGGGACCGCCGCCCCTCCGGGCGAGCTCGTGCTGGAGATCTCGGACGACGGCTGCGGCTTCGACCCGGCCGTCCGCCGGCCGGGCCACATGGGCCTGCAGACGATGAGCCAGCGGGCACGGCGCATCGGGGGCCGGCTGGAGGTCGAGAGCACGCCGGGGGAGGGGACGACGGTGCGGGTCCGGGTGGTCCCCCGGCGCAACCCTGCCGAGGACACGGACCGCCGGGCCGCCGTCGCAGCGCCATCCGAAAATCGAGATTCTGTTTGACCGCTTGAAAGCGTGGTCAAACAGAAAAAGAATCCAACGACAGGGCCGCCAGGGCAACTTCGAGGGCGCTGCCGAGCGCAACCAGGAGGTCCTCCCGCCACGGGGGAGCAACGAGCTGCAGGGCGAAGGGCAGGCCGCCGGCGGTGCCGCAGGGCACCGAGATGGCGGGGAAACCGGTCAGCGACCACAGGGTGGTGTTGCGCGACAGGACCAGGAGATACCGGGCGAAGTCCTCCACATGGGGAGCGACGACGGGGACCGTGGGCATGGCGAGGACGTCGTGGTGCTCGAATGCCGCCAGGAGGCCCTCGGTGAGGTCGGCCCGGAGGCGCTGAGCGTCCAGATAGTCGATCGCCGGGATGGCGGCGGCCGCCTGGAGCTGGTCGGCCACCTCCTCCCAGTACTGGGAGCGGTCCGCCCCCAGGCTCCGGTGGAACGTCGCAGCCTCGCACCGGCTGACGATCATGCCGGCGGCGTTGGCATCGTCCAGGTCGGCTGCAGTGGGCCGGAGTGCCTCGGTGACTGCGCACCCCAGGGCCTCGGCCGCCGCGAGCGCCGCCCGGACGCCGGCCTCCACGCCCGGCTCGATGTCGGCGAACGCGGCCATGGGCACGCCGATGCGCAGCCCGGCCACCGGCGACCCCACCCACGCGCGCAGCCGGCTCCGGCCTGCGGTGAGCACCTCGAGCATGGTTGCGGCGTCGCCCACGGTCCTCGTCAGGGGGCCGATGTGGTCCATGGTCCACGAGTTCGGGACGATGCCGGAGGTGGGCACCGCGCCGTAGGTGGGCTTGAGCCCGACCACGCCGCAGAACGCGGCTGGCACCCGGATCGACGCCCGGGTGTCGGTGGCGAGCGATGCGAGTCCCATGCCCGTCGACACCGCGATCGCCGAGCCGCCGCTCGAGCCTCCGGGGATCCGGGTCTGGTCGTGGGGGTTGCGGCTCTGGGGCGTCGTGACGCCGAGGGCGAACTCGTGGGTGGAGACCTTGGCGATGATGACGGCTCCCGCGGCGCGCAGGCGGGAAACCGCCTCGGCGTCGACCCCTGATACCTGCTGGTAGACGGCCGAGCCCGCACGGGTGGGAGCGCCGGCCACGTGGATGATGTCCTTGACCGTCATGGGGATCCCGTGCAGGGGCCCGCGGTCGTGGCCCGCTGCCAGCTCGGCGTCGAGGCCGGCGGCTTGCGCTGCAGCTTCGTCCGCCATCAGATGGACCACGGCGCGCAGGCTGGAGCCCCGGCGCACGGCCTCGAGGGACTCCTGGACCAGCCGGCCGCTCGTCGTCGCCCCGGTGCGGAGTTCCGCCGCGGCGGCGCCAATGCTGCAACACTCCGCACCCGCGGCCGCAACGCTGCCGTTCGCCCCCGGCTGCCCCGGCCCGCCCGGCAGATGGACGTCGAAGGCCGGACGCCGCTCGATGCGGGTGGGACGGTAGCCGGCCAGCGCCGCGAGCGCCGAGGCGACTGCTTCGCCGCCCCGGCTGCCGGGAGGTTTCGTACTCAAGAAGCGGACAGCGTTGCCAGCAGGACCTCGGAGCGGGCCACCGCCCCGAACACCCCGCCCTGCATCTTCACCATCTGCAGGGCCGCGAGGTAGTTGCCGTAGTCGGTTGCCCCGGTGCAGTCCTCGAGCAGGAGGCACTCGTAGCCCCGGTCGTTGGCCTCCCGCATGGTCGTGTGCACGCAGACGTCCGTCGTGATGCCGGTGAAGATCAGGTGGGTGATGCCCTGCGTCCGGAGCATGAGGTCCAGCTCGGTGGCGTAGAACGAACCCTTGCCGGGCTTGTCGATGATGATCTCGCCCTCGACCGGATACACCTCGGGCACGATGTCCCAGCCGGGCTCACCCCGCACGAGGATCCGCCCGCAGGGACCTGCGTCGCCGATGCCGGCGCCGATCCGCTTCGACCGCCACAGCTTGTTGGGGGGACAGTCCACCAGGTCGGGCAGGTGGCCCTCCCGGGTGTGCACCACCATGAACCCGCGCTCGCGCACCGCGGCCAGCACGGCCGCGGTCGGCTCGAGCCCGGCCCGCGTCAGCTTCAGGTCGTAGCCCATGAAGTCCACGTAGCCCCCGGGGCCGCAGAAATCGGTCTGCCAGTCGATGCAGACCAGCGCGGTGTGCGCCGGGTCGATGGCCCCGTCGTAGGGCCACGGGTAGGGGTCGGCGTCGACCGATCCATAGATCATGTGGTCTCCTTTCTCGGTTGGCTTGCACCTTCCAGCGCGGCGCAGAGCGCCGTGCTCGTGCCCACGGCCCCGAAGATCCCTCCCGACATCGTGATGCTGCACAGGGCACGCTCGGCGACCTGAGCGTCGTGGGGAGCGCTGGCGTCGGTGAGGGCGAGGCACTCGTAGCCCCGGTCGTTGGCTCCGGTCATGGTCGAGTACACGGCGGTCTCGAGCCCGAGGCCCCCGAGCACCAGGGTGTCCCGGTGAAGCGAGCGCAGGTCGGCGTCGAGGCTACCGCCGAAGAAGGCATCGACGCCGAGGGCATGCACGACAAGGTCGCCCCGGACGCTGGGGGACACGGGCTCCCAGCCCACCTCGCCGAGTCGGGGCAGCAGGCTCCGTCGCCGTGCCGCACCGGTGGGCCGGCCGTGGCGCACGGCCACGACCAGCCCTCCCGCATCCCTCACTGCCGAGGCCGTCCGGGCGAGGGCTGCCAGCGCCCCCTCCACCCCCGACGTCCGGTCGGCCCACCAGCGCTGGCAGCCCAGGGCCACCAGGGCAAGCCGGGACGGGTCCAGCCGCCCGTCCCAGGGCCAGGGATACGGTGCCGTGCCCTCGACCACGATGTCGTCCACTCTCGTCAGCGGTCAGCGTGGGCCATCAGGACTTCGGGATCTGTCCGACGATCCCCTGCACGAACGTGGTGAGGCTTTCGATCGTTGCGTAGTCGGGCACCTTGCCCGCCTCGAAGCCGGGGATGACCTTGCCGCTCTGGTCCATGACCGGTCCCTTGAAGGGAGAACCGTCGGGCTGGCCCAGGGCGGTCTTGGCCGTGGCGATCAGCGCCTTGGTGTCGTCGCTCACCGATGGGCCGAACTTCGACTGCACGAACGGGTTGTCGCCCGTCTTGTAGCCCACCCGGTAGTTGGCGTTGTACTTGCTGCCCGTGAAGCTGCCGGCCAGGACGGTCTTGACGATGTCGGTGTAGAGCGGGCCCCAGTTCCACTCCGACCCGGTCAGCCAGCCCTTGGGAGCCAGCGACGAGGCATCGGCGTGGTACCCGACCGAGTACTTCCCGGCAGCTTCGGTCGCCTTGATGATCGTCGACGTGCAGTCCTGGTGCTGGGTGATGACGTCGACGCCCTGGGACAGCAGGCTGCTCGCCGCCAGCGTCTGCTTGCCGGGGTCACACCATGCGGAGGTGTTGACCACGGAGGTCTTGGCGGCCGGATTCACCGATTGTGCTCCGAGCTCGAAGGCGTCGATGTTGTCGATCGACTGCGAGATGGGGAAGGCGTAGACGTAGCCGAGCTTGTTGGTCTTCGTCGCCTTGCCCGCCGCGATGCCCGCCAGGTAGACCGGCTCGTACACGGTGCCGAAGTAGGTGCCCATGTTCTTCGGGATGGCCGTGGACGTGGGGATGAGGTTGCCCTGCTGGACCACCACGACGTCGGGGTGCTGGGCGGCGACCGCCTCGGCGGGGTTCAGGTGCCCGTAGGAGGTGGCGAAGATGATCTTGGCCCCCTGGCTGATCATGCTGTTCATCACGCGGGTGGCGTTGTCGTCCTCGGGCACGTTCTCGGCGGTCAGCACCTTGAGGTTGGGGTACGCCGCCTTCACCGCCTGGCTGCCGTCGTAGGCGGCCTGGTTGTAGCCGAAGTCGTTCTTCGGGCCGACGAAGATGAAGCCGATGGCGCTCCCGCCGAGCCCGGGCGCCCCCGTGGCGCTCGAGCTGGAGCTCGGCCCGGACCCCGCCCCGGACGAGACGTTGCTGGAGCAGGCTGCGCCCACCAGGGCCACCACCGCGCTCAATGCCGCCACCACTCTTCTCGCTCTCATGCCACTCTTCCTCCCCCTTGGTTGGTGGTCATAGCCGGCCGCTACCGGACCGGTGCGTTGGCAAGCGTGCGGATCAGGCCCTCCGGCGCGGCGTGCAGCCGCTTGCGGGACAGGAACACCAGCACCAGGATCGTGATGACGTAGGGCAGGGCGTCGAGGGCGAACTGGTTGAGGGCGTAGCCCCTGGCCTGCAGTGCGGGCGACAGTGCGAGGGCTGCGCCGAAGAGGTACGCCCCGGCGACTGCCTTCAACGGGTCCCAGCCGGCGAAGATCACGAGGGCCACGGCGATGAAGCCGCGACCGGCGGTCATCCCCTCGAACCAGGAGTTGGCATAGGCAGTGGACAGCTGCGCCCCGCCGACCCCTGCCAGCGCCCCGCCGGCGACAACCGCCAGGTACTGGATCAACTTCGGCGAGTAGCCGTAGGCGGCGAGGACCTCGCCCCGCTCACCGGCCCCCCGGATGAGCAGGCCCCAGCGGCTGCGGAACAGCAGCCACCAGATGGCCGGGGCCGCAAGGAACGAGAGATAGGTGAGCGGGTCGTGGTTGAACAGGATCTTGCCCAGGCCCGGGATCCTCGAAAGGCCGGGAAGTGCGATCGGGGTGAAGGCATGGATGGTCCGGCTGACGAAGCTGCCACCGAACAGCGACGTGATGCCGAGGCCGAGAAACAGCATGACGAGGCCGGACGCCAACTGGCTCGCCTTGCGCTCGATGACGAGCATGGCGTGGAGGGCGGCCAGGGCTCCCCCGGCCCCCGCCCCGGCGACGACGCCGATCCAGGGGTTGCCCGACATCGCCGCCACGGCGTAGCCGGTGAGGGCGCCGACGAGCATGCATCCCTCGGTGCCGAGGTTGATGATGCCGGCCCGCTCCGAGATGGTCTCCCCGAGCGCAGCGTAGAGGATCGAGGTCCCGCCACCGACCGCGCCGGCGGCAACATCCAGTGCCAGGCTCATGCGACCACCGCCTTCTTGCGCAGGCCCCATCCGCCCATGACGGCGACGAGCACTAGGCCCATGAGGACGTTGACCGTGGCGGCGGGTAGGGCCGAGTTGATCTGCAGGCTGTCGCCCGCCACGGCGATCGACGCCAGGAGGAGCGCGGCGACGGCGACACGGATCGGCTTATGGCGTGCCAGCCAGCTCGCCAGGAAGGCGATGTAGCCGAGGTTCGCGGTCATGCCGGCCCGGAGCTGGAGCTCGGCCCCGGCGTAGTGCACCATGCCGCCCAGCCCGGCGAGCGCACCGCCCACCAGCATGGCCGACAGCAGGAGCGCGCTCACCGGCAGGCCCGCGCGGCGGGCCGCCTCGCTGTTGCCGCCGACCACCCGGAGGCGGAACCCCCAGGAGGTCCGCTCCATCAGGAACCAGATGACCAGCGTGGCGGCGATGGCGATGAAGATGCCGAAGTGCACCTGGGTGCCGCCGATCAGCGGCAGGCGGGCGGCGACCGCAAGCTGGCGGGTGACGGGCTGGCCGGAGCCGTGCATGTCCTTCCACGGCTGGTAGATCAGGTAGAGCAGGATGTCGATGGCCACGTAGTTGAGGAGCAGGGTGCTGATCGCCTCGTTGACCCGGAGGGTCAGGCGGAGGAGGCCGGCGATGCCCGCCCACAGAGCGCCGGCCGCAGCCCCCGCCAGCATCATCAGCAGAATCACCATGCCGCCGGGGAGGTGGGTGTCCAATGCAAGGGCCACCCCTCCGGCGGCGACGGCGCCGATGACGATCTGCCCCTCACCCCCCACGTTGACGAGACCGGCCCGGGCAGGGACGGCGACGGCGAGGGCGCCGAGGATGAGGGGACAGGCTTTGACGAGAACCCCGGCAATGGAGTTCGAGTTCAGGAACGTCGACCGCACCATGTCCGAGTAGACCGTGAGGGGGTTGGCCCCCTTGGCGATGACGAAGGCCCCGAAGACAACCAGCGCCCCTGCGAAGGCCAGGGCGAGGCGGCCGGCCTCACGGCCCGCAGACCGCAGCTTCGGTGGGCGCAATGCCGAGCTGATGACGCTCAAGCCTCTCCACCTCCCCCCAGCATCAGTCGACCGATTTCGTAACGGTCGGTTTCCTTCGGATCGACGATTCCCGCCACCGATCCGCTGTGCAGCACCGCGATGCGGTCGGACAGCTCCATCAGCTCGTCGAGGTCCTCGGAGATGAACAGGACGCCTGCCCCCGAAGCCCGTTGCTCCAGCAGCAGCTCCTGGGTGCGCCGCGTCGTGGCGACGTCCAGGCCCCGGCTCGGGTAGGCGGCGGCCACGAAGGGGGCCGGCGTCGCGAGGGCCCGGGTCAGCATGACCCGCTGGATGTTGCCGCCGGAGAGGTCGGCCAGCGTCCGCTCCCCGCCCTGCATCCGGAGCTGCGCCTTGTCCTCCAACGTTCCGAGGTTCGTCCGCACCGACTTCCAGTCGATGCCGAGGCCCTTGCGGAAGCTCTTCAGGTTCCCCAGGGCCATGTGCTCGGTGACGCTGAGGCCCGGCACGACTGCGTCGGTCACCGGGTCCTCGGGGACACCGACCGCCCCGGCCTCGATCGCGGCGGTGGGGCCGCCCCCCGACACGTCGGTGGTGCCGATCCTCACCGACCCGGCGACGGGGGCCCGCAGGCCCAGCGCCACGTCGTAGAGCTCCCGCTGCCCGTTGCCCGACACGCCCGCGATGCCGAGGATCTCGCCCTTGCGGACGGACAGGGTCACGTCCTTGAGTGCGAGCTGGCCCCGGTCGCCCTTGACCGACA
>JAOPZY010000246.1 GCA_025963875.1 Actinomycetota bacterium | reverse complement strand
CGGGAAGTCCGGAAAAAAACGCGTGTATGCACGCGAAAAGTTCCGGACCTCGGTCCGACTCAGGCGGCGTCCTTGCCCCTCGCAACGAGTTCCGGCGCGTGGCAGGGCTGCAGCAGCGACGGCTGGGTCGTCGCTCGCACCGGTACTGAACGGCGGATGGTGGCGTAGGCGATCAGGCCCCCCGAGGCTGCGAAGGCTGCTGCGATGAGCATCGCCTCGTGGAAGCCCCTCGTCAGCGCGGCCGCCGGCGACGTCTGCAGGCCGACGAGCGTGGGGAGCACCGCCACCGACAGGAGGCCGGCGAGCCGGGCCACCGCGTTGTTGACCGCGGAGCCAACGCCCACGTGGGCGTCGTCGACCGACGCCAGCACGGCGGCGGTCAGCGGGGCCACCGTCATCGCCAGGCCCAGCCCGAAGACGACGGCGGCGAGCAGGACGTCGGGGAAGTAGCGGGTGCCGGGGTGGATGCGGGAGAACAGCACCAGCCCCGCCGCCACGATGAGCGGTCCCACCGTCATGGGCAGGCGCGGTCCCGTTTTCTGTGCAAGCGCCCCGAACCGTGCCGACAGGGCGAGCATGATGAGGGTGACCGGGATCAGCGACACCCCGGCGGCGAGCGCCGAGTAGCCGAGCGCGATCTGCAGCTCGAGCACCACCAGGAAGAACGCCCCTCCGAGGCCGGTGTACACCGCCAGCGTCGTCAGGTTCGCGCCGGTGAACTGGCGGGACCGGAACAGGTTGAGGGGCATCATCGGCTGGCGCTGCCGGCGCTCGATGGCCACGAAGGCGAGCAGGCTCGCCGCGCCGGCGACGGTTGCCCCGATCTGGATGGGGCCGAACTGGCGCGCTCCGTCGATGACCGCGTAGCACAGGGCGGCCAGGCCGACGGTGGCCGTCAGGGCACCCGGGATGTCGACGTGGCGTTCCATCGTCTCCTCCCGCGTCTCGGGCACGTGGCGGAGTGCGATGGCAATCGCCGCGGCGGCCAGCGGGACGTTGATGAGGAAGACCAGCCGCCACGATCCGGTGTCGACGAGCCACCCACCGAGGAAAGGCCCCACGGCGGTCGAGACGCCCGCCAGGCCCGACCAGGCCCCCACCGCCCGGGCGCGGTCGTCCGGATGGAACGAGGCGGAGATGATCGACAGGCTGCTCGGCACGAGCAGGGCGCCCGCCATCCCCTGGACCGCCCGGGCCGCGACCAGTACGCCGATGGTGGGGGCGAGCGCGCAGAGGGCCGAGGCGGCGCCGAACGCCGTCAGCCCGGCCACGAAGACCAGCCGCCGCCCGTAGATGTCGCCGAGAGAGCCGCCGAGCAGCATCAGGGCGGTGAGGGTGATGAGGTAGGAGTCGAGGGTCCACTGCAACCCGGCCACCCCGGCATGGAGATTGCGGGCGATCGCGGGAAGAGCGACGTTGACGACCGTGCCGTCCAGGAACGCGATCCCGGAGCCGAGGACGGTGGCGACGATCACCCACCGGCCGGTCGCCGTCCCCATCCGCACCGTCCGGGCGGCGGCGCTGGGAGCCACGTCAGCCCTCCCCGGGCTCGTCCGGGCTCTGCGGACGGGGGTGGTGCTCCGAGTGATCCCGACCGGCGTCGGGGTAGGGGATCACGCTGATCGAGCCGTCCACCTCGAGCACGCAGGTGTGCACCAATGCGAGGTCCGAGATGCCGTAGCCCCTTGCTGCGGCCTGGAGCTCCTGGAGGCTGACGCCCTGGCCTCGGAGCCGGCCGGGAAGGATGGTGCCCCGGTGGATCAGGATCGTCGGCGATCCGACCAACGCCCGCTCCAGGCCTGGCTTTCGCACGATCAGCTTCGTCACGCCCCAGGCGACGAGCACGAGGACCGACGAGGTGACGAGCCCCACCGCGAGGTTGCCCTTGCCGCCGGTTATGGCGTTCTGCACGGCATTGGCGAGAGCCATCAGCATGGCAAGGTCGTACACGTTGAGTTGGCTCGTCTCCCGCTTGCCCAGCAGGCGCAACCCCGTGGCGACCACCGCGAAGACCACCACGGTCTTGGCCGCCTGGACCTCCAGGCTGTGGGCAGTGATCGGCGGCAGGGCGCTCACGGCAGCCTCAGCTGCTTGAAGTGGCGCTTGGTGCGGTGCACGCCAGCACCCTCCGGCACGATGCTGATGGTGCCGTCGACCTCCAGCACCGCCATGTGCACGTTCTCGAGCTTCTCGTACCCGTGCTCGCGCAGCGCGGCCATCAGCTGGTCCAGGGAGATGCCGTTTTTCTTCATGCGTTCCTCGAGCACCCTGCCATCGTGCAGGATGAGGACCGGCTCGCCGACGAGCAGGTGCTCGACCCGCGGGGATGCTTCGATGAGCTCGTTGAAACCCCTGTTCATCAGGAGGAGAACCGCGGCGGCGACCAGGCCGCCACCGAGGGTGACGTCCGTGCCGAGCATGGCATTCTGCACGGCGTTGCCGAGGATGACGACCATGACGAAGTCGTAGAGGCTCATCTGCCCGAGCTCGCGTTTTCCCAGCAACCGGAGCCCGACGATCAGGGAGAGGTAGACGATCGCCGCCTTGGCAGCGATGAGCGCCGCGCCGGTGGCGCTCGGATGGTCGAAGATGTCACGCAACATGACTGGCCCAATTATGGCCGCGGGTCTGCCTGCGGGGGTGCGATCGATCGCCATCGTCGCAGGGTCCACGGCGGTGATCTACCTGTTCCTCATCGTGCTGCTGCGGCTCTTCGGCCGCCGGCAGCTCGGGCAGCTGACCGTCATCGACCTCGTGGTGGTGCTCACGCTCGGCAGCGCGGTCGAGACCGCCATGATCCACGGGGACGTCTCGCTGCCCGCAGGTCTGGCCAGCGCCGCGACTCTGCTGGTCCTCAACCGCATCCTGACTGTGACGTTCCTCCACTCGGAGCGCCTCCGCCACCTTGTCGGCGGGGGGCCGGTGTTGCTGGTGCACGAGGGCAGCCCGGTCGACGAACACCTGCGCCGCGTGGGGATGACCCACACCGACCTCCAGGAGGCACTCCGAGCTCGAGGCTACCGCAGTGCCGGCGAGTGCCAGGAGGCGATCCTGGAGACCGACGGCACGGTGAGCGTGATCCCCCGAACCAAGCAAGGGCCTACGACGAGGTGACCGTAATCTTCTCGATGTAGATGGGCTGGACGGGTGGCCCGTCGCCGGAGGCGGGCGCCAGGGCGTTCATCTTCGTGACGGCGTCCTGGCCGGACGTGACGTGGCCAAGGATCGCGTAGTCCGGGGTGTAGCCGCGCGACGCGCCGGCGGTCGGCACGATGAAGAACTGGCTGCCCGAGGTCCCCGGGGGCTCGGAGCCGGTCTTCGCCATGGCGACGGTCCCCATCGTGTACGTGACGCCTGCGGGCACATTGTCCTGCACGCTGTAACCGGGGCCCCCGCTGCCGGTGCCGGCGGGGTCCCCACCCTGCACCGCGAAGTCCTTGGCGACCCGGTGGAAGGTCAGGCCGTCGTAGAAGCCCTTGCTCGCCAGATAGGCGAACGAGTTCACCGTGTTCGGCGAGTCCTTTGCGTCGAGGGCCACGACAACGGTCCCGCAGGACGTGACGATGGTGGCGGTGTAGATCTTGGACGGCGACACCGTCATCGGCGGTGGGGTGGGCTGGCTGACCGTCCCGCCGCGGGCCGGCTTGGTGGTCGAGCAGGCGGCGGCGGTGCCGGTGACGCCGGCGGGGGCGGAGGGGCTGAGGGTCGGCGTCGCCGAGGACGTGACCGTCGAGGTGGCCACCGGCGGGGTCGTGGTGTTGACCTTCTTCTTCGGCTTCGCCAGGAGCTGATTCAGGCCGAGGTAGCCGAGGAGCAGGACCAGCACGACGCCCAGCACGATGTTGCGGTTACGGTTCCGCCGCCGGGCAGCTGCCTTCTTCTCGGCTTCGATGCGGGCCTGCCGGCCCTCCTTCTTCCGCGCACGCTTCGCTGCTTTCGACACCTACAAACCCCCGATCAGTGGGCCAAAGAGACTCAAATTAGTTCGGCAAGATCAAGCGCAAGGCCGTCAAGGATATCTTTGCTCGACACCCGGACCGCCGGGAAGGACCACCGGGCCATCACCCTGGTCAGGATGGCGCACCCGGCGACGATGACGTCGGACCGCCCCGGCGGCAGCGCCGGGAGGGCCTCCCGTTGGGGGAGGGACATCCCGGCGAGCCGGCGGTACAGACCGGCCACGTCGCCCCAGGTTAGCTCGGAACCGTGGACCCGCTCGGGGTCGTCGTGCTCGGGGCCGAGGCGGATCGCCGCCAGCGACGTGACGGTGCCGGCGACGCCCACGAACCCGGCAGAGGCCGCATGGGGCAGGACCTCGTCGGCCGCCTGCAGCGTCCGGTCGATGTCCACCTCCAGGGCGGCCAGCTCCTCGGGGGTCGGCGGGTCGTGGGCAAGGTGCCGCTCGGTGAGGCGGACCACGCCGAGCTTGAGCGAGATCGCCCCCTCCATGAGGGTGCCTTCGTCAACCGTCGCGCCCTTCCGGCCTTCCGCGAGCTCCGTCGAGCCCCCGCCGATGTCGCAGACCAGGTAGCGACCTGCGGGCAGGTCCTGGGTTGCCCCGGCGAACGAGAGCGCCGCCTCGGCCTCGCCGGACAGCACCTCGAGGTCGAGCCCGGTCGCCGCCTTCACCGCGGCGAGCAGCTCCTCGCCGTTGGCCGCCTCCCGGACGGCGCTGGTCCCGGCGATGCGGATTCTCTCCGCCCCCAGCTTCCGGGAGCGATCGACGAACTCGGCGATGGCGGCCCCCGTGGCCTTGATGCCCCGGGGGTTCAACCGACCTGTAGCGTCGATCCCCTCGCCGAGGCGGGTGAAGATCAGCCGCCGTTCCACATGGGTGATGCTGCCCTCATCCACGTCGGCGACGAGCAACCGGGTGGTGTTGGAGCCGGCATCGATCGCCGCCACCCGCAACCCTTCCGGTGATCCGTTCACGCGGCGCCATGTTAGCGAGGGCCGCCCGAGTGGGACGGCCATTGCGTTGCGTCCTATTTCTATTGCGTTTCGTCCATGACCGTGCCACAATGACTCCTCAAACGTAGCGGTCTCCTGTTTCCAGAAATTCGCGCAACACACGAAACGGTTGCAGGATCGGACAACTGATCCGCTCCTCACGCACGGAACAAGACCGACGCGTCCCAGACCCCGGCGCGACCGGCCCCTCCAGAGTTCGATGACTCTCTGAGGCGTGGGTGAGGTTGATGGATTGGGGAAAGGAGGCGCCAAAGTCAGCGGCGGGGATCGCCGCCAGGGTGGATGGTGAAGGTCGTTCGAGGAAGGTGACCGGAGCCGACAATCAGCGGGACATTGCACCCAACCAGGGGACCCCCAGGGAACTGTGACCCAGGTTGAGGCCAACACAGTCTCGGGCTTGACGCCTGTGGCCCGAACAGTCCTGCCCCGGCTCCGAGCCCGACTCACGTGCTCCAGGTCCGCACCACACAACTTCATACGGGGGGAATATGAGACTTATTCGACGTCGCATCGCTCAGGCATTCGCAAGAGCCGAGCATCACCGCCGGAGCGTCGCCAAGCGAACACTTGCCGCCCTGGCCACCGCGTTCCTGCTGTCACCAATCCTGCTCGCCCTCCCGGCGGAGGCTGCCGCCGTCACCCCGTCGCTCGGCTCGGCTGTGAACTTCGCAGCGGTTGCAGCCACGACGATCACGAATACCGGCCCCACCGTGGTCACCGGCGATATCGGCGTCTCGCCTGGGACGGCAATCACAGGATTCCCACCCGGCACCGTCGTCGGTGGGCCCACTCACATCCACTCCAACGACGGCCCGGCCGCATCGGCCCATGCAGATGCTCACACGGCGTTCGTCCAGGCTTCGGGGGAGCCCTGCGACTTCACCCTGTCCATCGCGGACCTGGGCGGCCAGACCCTGCCGCCCGGGGTCTACTGCTTCACCAGCACGTCGGTGGGACTGACCGGCACCTTGACCCTGGATGCCGGGGGAAGCTCCACCGCCGCATGGCTCTTCAAGATCGGCAGCACGCTCATCTCGGCGAGCAACTCGGCGGTCGTGCTGATCAATGGGGCGCCTCCCTGCAACAACAACAACATCACCTGGGAGGTCGGCAGCAGCGCCACACTGGGCACCGCCACCAGCTTCGTGGGCAACATCCTGGCGAGCGCCTCCATCACCCTCAACACGAGCGCCCGTAGCACCGGCGGCCTGTATGCCGACACCGGGGCTGTGACCATGGACACCAACACGGTGAGCACCTGCGCCGGCGCGGGCGGCGGTGGCGGCGGCGGCAACGGCAGGCCCACCATCGCCACCACGCCCTCGGGTTCCGTCCCCGCAGGCGGCACCGTCTCGGACTCGGCCACGGTCTCGGGCGGGGCATCACCCTCGGGGATCGTGACCTTCAAGCTGTACGGTCCGGGCGACACCACGTGCAGCGGGACCCCGTTTGCCACCAAGGTCGGCACGCTCAGCGGGGGCAGCGCTTCCTCCGGCCCTGTGACGGTGGGCGCCGCCGGTACCTACAACTGGACGGCCACCTACAACGGGGACGCCAACAACGCCCCTGTTACCTCGTCGTGCGGGAGTGAACAGGTGGTCGTCACCGGTCAGACCCTGACGGGGCGGGCCTTTGGACTGAGCGCCAGAGCCACGCTGGACGTGCCGCATGTCGACATCACCGTGCCGCCGACCCCGGACACAGGGTTCATCTCCACGACCTCGTCGTCCAGCACGACGACGCCGTGCGTGGCGACGCTCAGCGGGCCGGTGACTGCCCATGTGCTGTGCGCCAACGTGACCACGGTCGCCTTCCCGGGCAAATCGACGGCCAGCGCGTCCGTCGCCGATGCCACCATATCCATCCCCACGCTCCCGACGATCACGCTCCAGGTGGTCAAGTCGACGTCGACGACCACCTGTGCGGGGTCGACCGGAACCACGACGATCGCCAACCTCAAGGTGGGCAACACCGTGGTCGCGACCACCAACGTCTCTCCGAACACGCACGTGACGGTTGACGGGGTAAGCCTGGTCCTCAATGAGCAGATCCCCGTCGGGGGTCCGGATAGAGGCCTGACTGTCAACGCAATCCACCTGACCGTCAACGTCCCGGGTCTCGCCCAGACGAACATCATCGTCGCCTCGTCCGAAAGCGACATCGGCAACTGTCCGTAAGCGATCTCGGGTTCGAGCTTCTCGGCAGGAACGTTCGGCTCTCCATACCCCGGTGCTGCCCTCGGGCAGCACCGGGACAGAGCCGGGCGAGCGCGGCTTCCTGGCTGCGCTGGACCGATTCGACCTCGATCGGCCGGTCCGGCTTCTCGGCGTGCGGGCCGAGTTGGCGCCGCCCTGACCGGTGCCGGGTGCAATTTCCCACCCCCACGGTGGTTTTTTGCACCCGGGCCCTCGGTCTAGTGCGAGGCCTGGGTTTGAATCAGCATCGGGCGCATCACACGCACGGTGCCGCAGGATCCTCCCAACGCAGTTCGGTGAGGGCCTCGGCCCCTGCGGGGTTGTCGCCGGCGACGAGCTGGTGGGCAGTGTGGGCGTGCAGGCACTTGATCCTGCCCCCTACCATGCCCCCGCCGCCCGGATGCCGGACCGGCCCCGGTTCATCTCCTGCGTCGCGCCGTGCAACGTAGGCCTCGGTGGCGGCTCGCAGGGCCTCGGCCAGTTCGGGGTCGGTCGCGAGGCGCTCGTTGAACGCCGCCATCCAGCCGCTGGCCTCCAGGCGTCCGACGGCCCGGGACAGCGACCGGCAGGTCAGCCACCACAGGGTCGGGAACGGGGTGCCGTCGTCGAGGTGGCGCTCGGTCTCGATCACCTGGGGAAGCCCGCACGCGCAGCGGCGGGCCACCTTCCAGCGGCCCCTCGGCGGGCGGCCGAGCATCAACTCGACCGCGGTGG
>JAOPZY010000236.1 GCA_025963875.1 Actinomycetota bacterium | reverse complement strand
CCCGCCTCCGGGGCGGGATTGCGATCCGGGTGCCATTGCAGGGCCAGCCGCTTGTAGGCGGTGACCGTCTCCCGCTCGCTGGCCCCCGGCGACAGACCCAGAAGCAGATACGCCATGTCAGGGGGTTTCGCCCTGCCCCTCGGCGCAGGCGGAACCAGGGCCGTCTCGGCGCGCGCCTGCTCCTGCAGCGCATCGGCGAGCCGGGCCAGGCGCGCTGCCTCCGCATCGAGAGGACGTGCGTCGCCCCCGTGCCGGCCAAACTGGGTCAGAGCGTCGACAAGCCGGTCGCACTCGTCGAGGACCTCGCTCAGACGTCCTCGAACGTCGCTCTGGCCCGGGGCTCCAGCAAGCGTCAATCCCCGCTCAGCTTGCTCGCGGGCGCGCTGCGCAAGCTCGTGCAAGCGCCCAAGCGCCTGACCCACCCAGTTGGTATGGCCCTTGCGCCGCGACAGGCCTGCCTCGGCCCGGATCCGGTTCTCGATGGCGTCGATATTGAAGAACTCTTCCTCCCGCATATCCACCTCAACGCCGGGAAAGGCGTGCTGCACCAATTCCCTCGCAGCCGCAGAGCTCCCACCGATGCCGTGCAGGGAGCGGAGGACGTGGCCCAGCTCGTGCCCGAGGTTGGCGAAGGTCGGAGCGATGATCTCCTCGCCGTGGATGCCCACCAGCCGGCTGGAAGGATGCAACGACGCATCCGGTGCATCGGCGGGCAGGGTCATGGTGGACCCGGTTCCACGGTTGAATCGAAACCAGCGGGTCCCCTCGCTGCTCACGACGCAGAACCCACGTGCGGCCGGGTGCTTGACCCGGACGTCGTTGAGCCGGCGCTTCCGCTCCGCTACGGATATGGCCGGTGTGAAATCCAGCGTGACATAGCGACTGCGATCAGCTGGCTCCGGAATCGCCTCGATCCCCTCCGCCTCCGAATCAAGCGGACCGGCTCCGAACTTGCCCTTTGCGAGCGTGGTCGGCGAGATGCTCAGGACCTGGTGTCCGCCCACGAGTTCACCCGTGACCATCCTGCCCGTCGCGGTCTCGAGGAGACGGGCGAAGTCGGCGAGAACCCGTTCCCTGAACTCTCTTCCACCTTCGATGGCGATGCCCTTACCAGCGACGAGGTTCTTCCAGATGATCCGCACCCGATCCTGCTCGCTCGGATCGAGCATCCGGAAGTTGGCGAGCGGAGGATCGTCGTCCTTGCTGATCGCCCAGGCCACGAGGCTGACACGTTCCGCCTGCACCTGGTTCAGCAGGTCGCTCATCGCGGCCCCGTGCGGCGTGGCCGTGATGTCGGGGGCTCGCTGTTCGGCAAACCAGGCGTAGAGGGCCTGCTCGATCTGGCCCAGCTTCTCGAGGGCAGCCCGGCGCTTGGCCTGGGCATCCATGAGGGCCCAGCTGGCGATCCCCAGTAGCTCGTTGTACCTCTTGGCCAGCGCGTCGAAGGGCTGGTACCAGACCGGGGGCACGGGGAACACCGACTTGAGTGCCCGCTGCACGGTCGGGCCCATCGCGGGCCGAGGTCCTCCAGGACGCTTGCTGAGGAGAGAGGCGGCCGCGCCGTTGCCGGCGGTGCGCTGGAGGGCCAGGACCACCTGATGGGACCAGGCGTCCGGCTCGGCCCCGAACATGCCGGCGAGCCCGCCGGGGACTGCTCCGGTCGTGAAACGGCCGGTCTCGCTCAGGCCCGCGGCCCGCGCCCGCGAGGTGCCATGCTCTGAGGCATCGCGTGGTACCTCGCCGCGACCGACGAATCCCGCCATTGGGCCTCCAATCTACTTGCGCGGAGCCGCCGTTCGGCGAGAAATTCGGGCACAGTCTGGTGCCCTTTGGGACGGGGCGGAGCACCCCGGTCGGGTCCTCGGGTCGGCTACAGAGGTTGGTCGCCTTTCGCGCGGATACGCGCGATTGCGGACTTTCCTCGGCCTGACCCGGGACCGGTTCTTTGCGGACTTCCCTCCGGCATCAGGCCCGGTCCACCAGGGCGAGCACGCGGGCCGGGCTCCCCGAGCCGTCCACAATGGGCAGCGGCCCGGGGTGTTGTTGCGTCGATCCCTTCCATCGAGTGCAACTTCTAACGCAAGCTTTTAAGACTGAAATGACCGCCGAAGGGGGGCTCCTCTCAGGGAGAAAGCACCCGGTCCGGGCGGATCGGTAGATGTCGCTGCCGGTGCCCGGTGGCGTGGTAGACGGCGTTGGCGATGGCGGCTGCCGTACCCACGATGCCGATCTCGCCGATGCCCTTGACGCCCAGCGGGTTGAGTTGGTCGTCGTGCTCGTCGAGCCAGCTCACGTCGATCCCTTGGACGTCCGCGTTCGCAGCGACGTGGTAGCCCGCGAGGTCGTGGTTGAGGTAGTCCCCGAACTCGGCGTCCATCACCGATTCCTCGAAGAGCGCCATGGAGAGGCCCCACGTCATCCCGCCGATCAACTGGGAGCGGGCGGTCTTGGCATTGATGATCCGGCCGACGGCAAAAACGCCGAGGAGCCGGGGCACCCGGATCTCGCCGGTGTCGACGTCCACCCGAACCTCGGCAAACTGGGCGCCAAAGCCGTGCCGCGCCAGGTTGGCCTGTGCTGCGATGTCGTCCGCAGTGTCGGCACGGGCGACCAGCCCACCATCCGGGACGCCGCCGTGCTCGTCGATATCAGCGCGCAGCTGGCGGCATGCCTTGACCACCGCCCAGCTCCACGACGCCATACCCATCGAGCCGCCGGCGATCATCGCCGGGCCGTAGTCGCTGTCACCGATCCTGACGTCAACCCGCTCCAGGGGCACGCCCAGTTCGTCGGCGGCGACCTGGGTGAGCGCGGTGCGCGCGCCAGTGCCAATGTCGGCGGCGGTCACCCGCACGACGAAGGCACCGTTGGCCTCGGCCGAGACCGAGGCGGTGGACGGCGCGCTGCGTGCCGGATAGGTCGACGCGGCGACGCCAGTCCCGATCAGCCACCGCCCATCGCGTCGGGTGGCAGGTCGCGGGTCCCGGTCTGCCCAGCCGAAGCGGGAGGCGCCCTCGCTCAGGCAGGCGACGAGGTTGCGGCTGCTGAATGGGCGACCGCCCTCGGGTTCGACGGCGGCGTCGTTGCGGACCCGCAACTCGATCGGATCGACGGCACACGCCTCGGCAAGCTCGTCCATCGCCGACTCGAGCGCGAACGAGCCCGGGGCCTCGCCGGGGGCGCGCATCCAGCGGGGCGTCGGCACGTCGAGGGCAACCAGGCGGTGGCGTGTCCGCAGGTTCGGTGTCGCGTACATGACCCGGGAGAACAGGGCCGTCTGCTCGGCGAACTCGTACAACGTCGAGGTCTGCTCGAACACCTCGTGGTCGAGAGCCGCGAGCCGGCCGCTGCGGTCGGCACCAAGACGCACCCGCTGGATGGTCGGCGTGCGGTAGCCGACCATGGAGAACTGCTGCTGCCGGCTGAGCGTCACCCGGACCGGGCGATCGAGCATCCGCGCCGCCATGGCGGCGAGCACGGTCTGCGGGCGGGCGCTGCCCTTGGAGCCGAACCCGCCACCGACGTGCTCGGATAGGACGCGGACGGTGCTGCGGTCCAGCCCGAAGACCTGGGCGAGCTGCTGGTGCACCCGGGTGGCGCCCTGATTCGAGTCATAGACCGTGAGCCGGTCGCCGTCCCACTGAGCGGTGCTCGAGTGCGGCTCCATCGGGTTGTTGTGCTCGGCTGGCGTCGAGTACGTCTCGTCGACCGTGACCTCGGCTCGGGCCATGCCAGCCTCGACGTCGCCGGTCAGCGTGTCGGTCGGGTAGTTCGGGTTGACGTGGTCCGGCGCGTACAGGCGCGGGTGGTCGGCGGAAAGCAGGACGTCGTGCGGCTCGGCGGCGTAGCTCACCCGCAGGGCATCGGCCGCAGCGCGCGCCTGCTCAAGTGTGGACGCAACGACGAGCGCGACCGTCTGGCCCCGGTAGTGGACCTGCTCGTCCTGCAGTACGAGCAGCTCACCGTCGTCGACGACCTGCAGCCGTGGGGCGTTCCCGTGGGTGATCACGGCGAGTACGCCCGGCATCCGCATGCCCGCCTCCTCTTCGACCGATAGGACCCGGCCGCGGGCGATCGTCGCCTGCACGACCCAGCCATAGGCCAGCCGGGTCAGGGGGAACTCCGCGGCGTAGCGCGCCTCTCCGGTCACCTTCGCCTTCCCCTCGACCCGGTTGACCGGGGCACCGACCGTGCGGCTGAGCGTGGTCACGAGGCGTCCACCAGGTCGCTCAACGTACGCACGATCAGGTTGCGCACCAGCGGCACCTTGTAGCGGTTGTCCCTCAGTGGTTGAGCCCCGGCCAACTCGGCATCGGCGGCTTCCCGGAACGCGTGCTCGGTGGCCGGCCCGCCCCGCAAGGCCTGCTCGGCCAGGTGGGCCCGCCACGGCACCGGCGCCACGGCGCCGAGCGCGAGCCGGACGTCGCGTACCACGCCGTCAGCGACGTCCAGGGCGGCGGCGACCGAGCCGATCGCGAACGCGTACGAGGCTCGCTCGCGGGCCTTGCGGTACCGGGAGTTCGCCGCCAGCGGCAACGCCGGCAGCTCGACTGCGGTGATCAGCGCCCCCGGGTCGAGGGTCGTCTCGCGCTGAGGCTCGTCGCCCGGAAGGCGGTAGAAGTCGGCGAGCGGCACCTCTCGCGGTCCCGCAGGTTCGCTCACGTGCACGACCGCGTCGAGCGCGGCGAGGGCTACCGCCATGTCGGACGGGTGCGTGGCGATGCAGTGCTGCGACGCGCCGAACATGGCGAGGTTGTGGTGCTCGCCTTCACGTGCCGGACACCCGGACCCGGGCACCCGCTTGTTGCAGGGCTTGGTGACGTCCTGAAAGTACGAGCAGCGGGTGCGCTGCAACAGGTTGCCGCCAACGGTCGCCATGTTGCGAAGCTGGCCCGACGCCCCCGCCAGCACGGCGTGCGCGAGCACGGGGTAGCGGCGCCGGACGGCCAGGTTCGCGGCCAGGTCGCTGTTGCGCACGCAGGAGCCGACACGCAGCCCGCCGCCGGGGGCCTCTTCGATGACGTCGTACGGCAGGGCGGTGACGTCGACGAGGACGCTCGGTGTCTCGACGCCGAGCTTCATCAGGTCGACGAGATTGGTGCCGCCCCCCAGGTAGCGTGCGCCCGACGTCCGGCCGAGAATGGCCAGGGCGTCGGTGGGCTGGGTTGGCCGCTCGTACCCGAACTCCCTCATCTTATCCGGCGCCTTGAGGGGCGCCTCGGGATCGGCCGACGTCCTGAATGGCGGAGACGATGTTGACGTAGGCGGCGCAGCGGCACAGGTTGCCGCTCATCCGCTCACGGATTTCGGCCTCGTCGAGCTCGGCAGCTTCGGTGCCGACATCGGCGGTCACCGCGCTCGGCCAACCGGCATCGACCTCGGCAAGCATCGCCACGCCGGAACAGATCTGGCCCGGCGTGCAGTACCCGCACTGGAACCCGTCACGTTCGATGAACGCCTGTTGCAGCGGATGCAGGCTCCCCCCAGCGGCCACTCCCTCGATGGTGGTGACGGCGTGGCCCTGGGCGGCGACGGCGAAGACCAGGCAGGCATTCGCCCGGCGCCCATCGAGCAGCACCGTACATGCCCCGCACTGCCCGTGGTCGCAACCCTTCTTCGACCCGGTCAGGTCGAGATGCTCCCGAAGGGCGTCGAGCAGGGTGGTCCGGTTGTCGAGCTCGAGTTCGTGC
>JAOPZY010000204.1 GCA_025963875.1 Actinomycetota bacterium | reverse complement strand
GTCGTCCAGCACCTCACCGTCCTCGCCACGCACCTCATGCCGTTGGCGTTCCTCCTGCTGCTGCGGATCGAGCGCGAGGTGGGGGCGCCCGCGCGCCGTGCCCGCGACACCCCGTCCGCCCGCTGGCGCCTTCCCCGTCTCGGACGTCTGGCCGTCGTCCTGGGGCTCGTGGTGGCGCTGGCGATGTGGTCGTCCATCAACGGTGGCTTCATCACCCTGGCCGGCATCGCCATCTGGGCCCTGTGGGAGCTTGCCACGCAGCGGGGACGGGCCCCCAGGATCCTGGTGCCTTCCCTCGCCGGGGTGGTCCTCGGTCTCCTCCTCAGCCTGCCGGTGCTCATCCCCTACGCGATCCTTCACCGGATGCATCCCGAGTTCAGCCATCCGCTGGGCGAGGTTCTGGGGTACTCGGCGTCTCCCAGCGACTACCTCGTACCCCCGCTGATCACGGGAGGGCCGGGGGCGCACTCGGTCTACTCGATGATGACGCAGCATTTCGGCACCAGGTCGTCGAACCCGTACTTCGTGAAGACGGGCCTGTTCCCTGGCCTGTTCCTCACGCTGTCCTACGTGGCGGCAGCCTGCGCCGCCGCCACTGCCCTGGTCCGTCGCAGGACCCGGGGGAGCGCAACGGGTTCAAGGGGCTGGACCCCCCACTTCGCGTTCTACAGCCTGGTGGCGCTGGGGGGCTTCGTCCTGACGCTTGGTCCGAGGGCTGGTCGCACGCCCTCGGGATTCCCGCTTCCCTACGACGTCCTGTATCGCTTCGTGCCCGCCGGTGCGATCCGCGTCCCGGTCCGGTTCTTCATCCTGGTGCTCTTCGGCATGGCGGTCGCCATGGGGGTGGTACTCGCTGCGGCGCAGCCCGCGTGGCGAAGGGTCCTCGTGGGCCTGTCACTGCTCGCCCTCGCCGTCGACACGGTGCACGCCCCCTTCTCGATCGTGCATGCCCCACCCATCACGGAGGTGCACCGGATGACAGCTCAGACCACCGGCGGGACCCTTGCCCTCCCGACCATGGAGTGGGACAGCTCCGGCGCGGTCATGATCTCGAGCATCTTCCGCGAGACGATTCAGGAGTACCTCTCGACGGCGAGCTTCCATCCGATCGTCAACGGCGTGGGCTCCCTGGTGCCGCCGTTCTACATCGCTGAGGCCGCTGCCGTGCAGGACTTCCCCGCGCCAGCTTCGATGGCGGCGGTCAAGAGCTGGGGTGTCCGGTCGGTGATGGTCGAGACGAGGCTGGTGGCCGGTACCCGTTGGAGGGACGCGGCTGCGAGGCTCGACCGCTGGCCCGGCGTCCGCCTGGTGGCTGGGGACTCCGAGGCACGCCTCTACGACATCTCGGCTGCGGGCCCGTCACCCGGATGACGAGGACCGGGCATTCCCTGGGCGGTCCCAGTTTCCCCCGCATAGGGTGGGTTTCTGGGACCGCCTCCGCTAAATCCAAGGTCACTCCTGATCGGAGGCGGCAACGGCGGCGGCAACGGCGGCGGTGATGTTCGCTTCGGCGGTCGCCTTCTCGACGCCGAGGCTGGCGAGCACACCGGTGCCGTCTTCGAATTCCAGCAGCGCGAGCAGGATGTGCTCGGTCCCGATGTAGTTGTGGCCCATCCGCAGCGCCTCCCGGAACGTGAGTTCCAGCGCCTTTCGCGCCCGTGCATCGAACGGGATGAGGTCGGGCACGCGGTCGGCCTTCGGCGGCAACGTGGCGGTGACGGTCTGCCGGACGGTTTCGAGCGGCACGCCTTGCGCGACGATCGCCCCGGCCGCGATCGCCTCCGGCTCGTTCAGGAGTCCCAGCACCAGGTGCTCGGGGGAGATCTCGTCGTTGCCTGCCGCACGGGCCTCGTTCTGCGCGGCCATGACGACGTTCCTCCCCCGCTCGGTGAACCGGCTGAATCCTTGGCTGGGATCGAGATCCGACGGTTCGCCTGGGCCCTTCGCAACGAACCGCTTCTGAGCTGCCTGTTTGGTGACCCCCATGGCCCTGCCGATGTCCGTCCAGGACGCGCCCGAGCGTCGTGCCTGGTCGACGAAGTGACCGATCAGGTGGTCAGCCACCTCGCCGAGGTGATCCGAGGCGATGACTGCGTCGGAAAGCTGTTCGAGAGCATCGGAATGTACCTTCCTGATGGCATCGATAAGGTCGTCGAGCCGGACTGGATTCGTCATACGGACCGGGTTCGTCATGCCGATGCTCCTTGGGGAAGGAAGGAATGCGGAACATCGTCAACCATAGGTTGACGACAGCAAAATGTCAATCTCAAGTTGACGGCATTCAGTCCCGACCACGCAATCGGTGGCTTCAGAGTGGAAGGATCCGAACCGCCTTCGGAACGTGAGCTGCAAGCCGCGAGAGGTCGTCCTCGTCTGCGGTGAGTACCGTTGCCCTTGTCGGCCCCGCAACGACGATCAAGTGGGCATCAACCACATCCGCCGTTCCGGTGGCTCGGACCAGGGCTCCGACGTCATGTGCCTGGTCGGCGGTGAATGCGACGACGTCGCAGCCGCGCAGGAAGCGCCGGAGCTGGACCTGCCGAACTGACCGGCTCACCTGCGCAACGACCGGCGCCGTGGTCAGCGGAACGGTCCCAAGTTCGAGGCGGGCACGGTGATCAGCCCAAACGGTTCGGTCGTTGTGGTCGGCCGCCACGAGCACCCCGGCGTCGTACACGACGCTCATAGGGCAGTCGAATGGGGGACCTCATCAGCGACGCGGCGACGTGCCGTGGCCAGCTCGACCTCGGTGAACGCCCCCTGCTCGGCTTCCCATTCCGCCACGGCTTGCAGGCCGTCGCGGACAAGGAGCGCGCGGCGGGCGGCATTCGTCATCCAAGCTGAGACGCTGACGCCGTCGTCGGCCGCCGCTGCGACCACGCGCCGATGAACGTCGGGGTCGACTGTGATGGCAAGCTTTGGTGACGGGTCTCCACGAGGCATGAGCTAAACTATACCACAGCGGTAGGATACATTTGCCCTCGATCCGCCCGCTCCCGTACTCCCGCCGTGGTACGAGGGCCCCGCGCGGTACTCCCCTGGGAGCAGGGGGACGTGCGGCACCTTGCGCCCCTGGGGGGACGACAGGGGCATGCCGGCACGTCACCATGGGGGCATGACAAAGGTCGAATCGCTACAGCCCCGCCACACGGTCGACCGGCGGATCGGCCTGCTGATGGCCTTCGTGGCCGCCACGCTTGCGGTCGCTGCGTTCGTGCATCTCGCCGGCTACACCCCAGCGGGCTCGAAGCCTCCGTTCGATGCCAGCCCCGCCGGCGTCGCCGAGGCCGTCATCGGCGTCGTGCTGGGGTCTGCCGCCATCGCCGTCCTGCGCTCCAGCAGCCGAGCATGGCCGGTCGCCGTCGCCGCGACCAGCTTTGCGATCTTTGGCTTTCTCGTCGGCCTGAACATCACAGCACGAGGGGGCGACGTCCCCGACGTCATCTACCACGTCACCATGTTGCCCGTCCTCATCGTCAGCCTGATCCTCCTGGTGCGGACCGGCAGGGCTGACTGAGTGGCTTAGGGCCCGCGAGGAAAAAACCTGCGCGATCACGCCGCGGCCCCCACGGGACCCTGGCTCTGCGCCGCTACCTGGAGGCCATTGGCGGCACGGTCCGCACGGCCGGGCCGACACCCCGCCGGATGGCCCGGCGGTCTTCGTCCTCCTCAACGATTCCGGCCTGACGCCAACAGCAAGCTGGTACCCCTCCCGCGTGCCACGGATTTTCTCCGCCTGACGCCAAAACAGGCTGTTTCCTGTCGGGACCCATCCGTGCACTTGTTCGCACGATGGCTTCGTTCCGGTCCTTCCAGTACCTGCTCCAGCCTACCGCCCGCCAGGCCCGGGCGCTCGAGCACTTGCTCGGGGTGCAGCCAGCGCCGTCAAAAGCGCGAAGCGGAGGCCGGTGCGGCATGATCGCGCAGGTTATTTCCTCGCGGGCCCTCAGTCGGGAAGCCGCACGAGCGTCAGCCAGAAGGTCTCGATCTGCTGGACGGCGGCCAGGAACGGCTCGAAGCCAACCGGTTTCGTGACGTAGGAGTTTGCATGGAGCTTGTAGGAGCGCAGCACATCTGATTCGGCAGCGGAGGTTGTGAGGACCACGACGGGGATCGTTTTGAGATCGTCGTCGGCCTTCACGTCGGCAAGGACTTCAAGTCCATCCTTCTTCGGGAGGTTGAGGTCCAGGAGAATGAGGTCGGGGCGTGGCACGCCGGCGAACTCGCCCCGCCGGTGGAGGAAGTCCACGGCAGTCTCCCCGTCGCCGGCCACGTGCATGTCGTTCGCGATGTGGCCCTCCCGGAGGGCTGCCACGGTCATGGCCACGTCCGACGGGCTGTCCTCCACGAGCAGGATCTGCACCGGCCTGCCGAGCGACCTGTGGAAGACCTGATGCGTCATCTGGCTGCTGTTCATGACGCCTCCTCGGATGAGACCGGAATGGCGAACCAGAACCGGCTGCCTCCGCCCGACGGGGCGTCTTCCACCCCGATTCGCCCCCCCTCGCGCTGGATGATCCTCTTACACAGGGCGAGGCCGATGCCCGAGCCGGAGTACTCGGTCCGCGTGTGAAGGCGCTTGAACATCCCGAAGATCCGCTCGCGGTGGCGGGGCTCGACGCCGATGCCGTTGTCGGTTACCCAGAAGCGCCACTCGTCGCCCAGCCGCTCCGCTGACACGGCCACCCGGGGGACCACGCCGGGGCCCACGAACTTCAGGGCATTGGAGATGAGGTTCCGGAAGACCTGGCCCAGCTGGATCGGCTGGGCGGCAACCGTGGGCAAGGGGTCCACGCTGACGATGGCCCCGGTCTCGGTGATCCTCACGGCGAGCTCGGCCATGACGGTGGTCAGAAGCACATTGCAGTCCACCGGCTGGGGTTCTCCGTCGACGCGGCCGGCCCGGGAGTAGGCCAGCAGGTCATCGATCATCGCCTGCATGCGGCGGCAGCCGTCGACGGCAAACTCGATGAACTGGTCGGCCTCCGCGTCCAGTTGGTCGTGATAGCGGCGGCCCAACAGGGAGATGGGACCCGAGATGGCCCGCAGAGGCTCCGAAAGGTCGTGTGATGCGACGTAAGCGAACTGCTCCAGCTCCTCGTTGGACCGTGCGAGCGCCACGTTGGCCTGCTCGAGTTGGCTCGCCCAGCGGACCACGGACTCCGCCCGCTTGCGGGCGGTGATATCGCGATTGGCCTGCAAGGCGCCCAGCAGGCTCCCGTCGCTGGCCCGGTGCGCAGCCCAGCGGCTCATGACGACGATGGTCTGTCCGTCGCTCCGTCGTTGAACGAGCTCACCGTCCCACTGCCCGTCTCGATCCACCTTGGCCTGGATGTCGGCGAGCGGCTCGGGGAACTCCGTGCCGAGCAGTTCGTGGGACACCTCGCCCCAAGCCTCGGCGAGTGTGTACCCGTACGTCTGTTCGGCGCCGGCGCTCCAGTAGGTGATCCGTCGGTCGTTGTCGACGATGAACGCGGCATCGTGCGCGAGGTCGAGGAGCGCCCGCCGGCTGGCGAGGGCGGCCTCGGCACGCCGTCGCTTTGAGATGTCGACGAGCATGGTGATGGCGTAGTCGACCGAGCCGGCTGGCCCGACGACCGGGGTGCCCCAGACTTCGAGCGGCACGACCGTTCCGTCGGGCCGGTGGATCTCCATATCGTCCAGATACGTCGGCTTACCGGCGAGGGCACGGACCACCGCCGAGCGCTCAGGGGGATAGATCTCATCGGTGCCGATCTGGTGTGCCTGGTACGCCTTCGTCAGCTGGGGGCCCCTCGTGGACGTCAAGACGCCCCGGCCGAGCAATCGCACCGCCTCGCGATTCGCGTAGCAGGGGCGCCCGTCACACAGAGCGATGAAGATGCCCACGGGCAGGGCATCGAGGAAGTGGAACGGCCCCTGCTCGCTGCCGGCGGAGCCGTTCTGCGCCTGGATCGCTGCCCGCTCGCTCGTGGATATCATGCCGACTTCTTGTCGCTGGTCGAGACGTGCAGGAGGTTGGCTTGTGGCCCAGGCCTCCCGAAGAGGTACCCCTGGGCCTGGTGGCATCCCAGCGCGCTGAGGAGGTCAGCCTGCGCCTGTGTCTCCACCCCCTCGGCGATGACCACGAGCCCGAGCGCCTGGCCGAGGGCGATCACCGACTCCACGACTGCGGTGTCCCGTGCACGGACAGCCAGTCCTGCGGTGAAGGACTGATCGATCTTCACGACATCGATCGGGAACTTGGTGAGGTGGGACAGCGAGGAGTAGCCCGTGCCGAAATCGTCGACGCACAGCCTGACCCCGAGGGTCTTCAACGCCTTCAGACGCGTGAGGCTCGTTGCCTCGTCCACCAGGAACGCGGTTTCCGTGAGCTCGAGGCAGAGTTGCGCCGGATTGGCCCCGGCGCTGGCCAGGAACCTTGCGATCCGACCGACCAGGCCGGGGTCGATCAGTTGGCGAGCCGAGAGGTTGACGTGGAGTGACGGTTGCTGATGGCCTGAGGGTGCGACGGGGTTCCAGCGCGCAAGTTGTTCGCACGCAGTCCGGGTGACGAAATCGCCGATACCCCTGATGAGGCCCGTCTCCTCTGCCAGGGCGATGAACTGGGCGGGAGACACCACCTCGCCGCTGGCGTGACGCCACCTCACCAACGCTTCCGCTCCCACGGGGTGACCGTCGCTCAGGTCGACAAGCGGCTGGTAGTAGACGAGGAGCTCATCCTCGGCGATTGCGCGCCGGAGGTCCTGTTCCGCCAGGAGTCGGTCCTGGACGGCATTTCGCATGGCCGTGTCGAATGGTTCGCAGCCGCCCTTTCCGAGTTCCTTCGCCCGGTACATGGCGACGTCCGCATCCCGCAGGAGCTCCTCGGGCTTCGCTGCCGGCTCGCGCGACGTCACAATGCCCACGCTTGCGCTGACCCGGACCTGTGTGCCGGTGATGGAGAAGTCGACGCTGAGAGCACCCTGCACGCGCTCCGCGACCACGAGTGCATTGCGGTCGTCGTCCACGTCTTCGCAGAGCACGACGAACTCGTCGCCCCCAAAGCGTGCAACGACGTCCGTGGGTCGCACGGCACGCTCGATCCGGCGGGCGGTCGCCACCAGCAGCTCGTCGCCCGCATCATGGCCGAGGCTGTCGTTGACCCATTTGAAACGGTCGAGGTCCATCACGAGGACCGCCAGAGGGCGGCTCTGCCGCGCGAGACGTGCAATCGCCGCTCGCAGGCGGTCCATGAACAGGGGCCGGTTCGCCAGGCCGGTCAGCGGGTCGTGGAGTGCCTGATGGCGAAGCGCCACCTCGGCTCGCTTGCGCTCGACCGCGTAGCGTATCGACCGCCACAGCGACTCCCCGTCCACCTGGCCCTTCACCAGATAGTCCTGGGCACCCTCGTTCAGCGCAGCCATGGTCACCCGGTCGTCCTGGAGGCCGCTCAGCACGATGATGGGTACTTCGGGTGCGGTCGCGAGCACCACTTCAACCGTCTCCAGCCCTTCTGCGTCGGGAAGAGACAGGTCCAGGAGCACGCAGTCGGCGCCCGCGGAAAGGAGGTAGGCACGAGCATCCGCCAAGCGGCCCACCGAGGTCACGTGGCAGCTCCTGCCCGCTGACTCGGCGAGCAGCGCACGGACCATTGCCACGTCGACCTCGTTGTCCTCGACGAGCAGGATGCGGCCGGGAAGAATCGACGACGGGCGACGTTCCCCGAGAACGGGCATCGCCGTGGCGGAGTCGTTGCGCTGAGAGGTCGGTCGGTTCGGGGTCACTGTCAACGCCGATCTAGCACGCCCTGAAAAGGTCATCTCCATTGTCTGCTCCGAGCGCGCTGCGTATAGGGACGAATGGACCCGCCGGCCTGGTGCATTCGCACCATTTATTGGGGAAACCTGAGGAAGTTCGGCGGTGAGTGGCTGCCGTCCCACGGTGAGTGGCCCCGGATCCGGGCATCACAGAAGTTGTAGGTCCGCTGGAACACGAGCGAAAAAAGGAGGAAACGATGAGCAACGAAACCTATGCCCCGCCGAGCTGTCTGGCCTGCCGAATCATCGACCGCGCCGACGGCGTCGAGGACGGGCGGCTGTATCCGGTTGTCGCAAAGCGGATCCGCCACGAGACCGCCGTGGTCCGCAAGATCCGGACGGAACAGAACCGCCTCACCGACGGCATCACTAATTTCGCCGGCTCGATGTCGTTCGTCTACCTGCACACCGTCTGGTTCAGCGTCTGGATCCTGATCAACCTGGGACTGCTCGGGGCGGCCGTGGCCTTCGATAGGTTTCCCTTCGGGCTCCTGACCATGATCGTCAGCCTGGAGGCGATCTTCCTCTCGACGTTCGTAATGATCAGCCAGAACCGGCAGGCGTCACGGGCCGACATCCGTAGCGAGCTGGACTTCGAGAACAACGTCCGCGGGGAGATCTGGGCCGTGCATATCGGTCACGCCCTCGGCATCGACGCCGACCACGTGGAGGAGACGGTCATGACCGCGATCAAGGGGTACCGGGAGATGGAGAACGCGTAGGGAACGCGTAGGGAACGCGTAGGGATTGGAGCACGCTCCGACAGAAAGGCGTCAAGAGGCCCTTTCGGCCCCGACTGAAGGTGTACACCTGCTCGCATGCGACACGAGCTGGCCTTCAGCGGAGGAAGCAGCAGGACGGATTCGTACGCCGCCGTATCTCCTGAAGGCGAGGTTTCCTGGTTCGGCAGAAGCATCGTCATCCTGGGGCCAACGGACCGTCTGGATCTTGAGGAGCTCGCCAGGTCGGTCTGGCCCGGGACTCCGCCGCTGCTCATCGTCAATGTGGGCTACCCGCAGACGACGGAGCAGCGCGCCGGCGTTCGCGCCGCAATGCGGTTGGCCACGAAGCGGGGGTTCTGCTTCGAGGCGCAGCTCGCGTGGAGTATGGACGAAGCCCTGGACGTCGTGAGCCCGTTCGACGAGGTCCTACGGTGCCTGTCGGAGCGGGTCCCCTAGGCAGATTGCGTCAAAAAGTGTGCCCACGGCCCTTTTTGACGCAATCTACGGCGTGAGGGAGCCCTCGATCACATGCCTTCGGGGTGAGGCCCCCACACGGGAACGGCGTCCGACAGGATGTCATCGATCTCCTGAAGTTCCTCCTCCGAGAGGTCGACGTCGGCCGCCGGTGCGGTTCCCTCCAGGTGCGAAGGCCGCCGAGCCCCGACGATGGCGACGTCCACTGCGGGGTGCGCCAGTGTCCAGGCCACAGCCAGCTGCGGGAGCGTGAGTGCCCGGGCCTCCGCGAGCGCCTTCAGCCGTTCCACCACCTCGAGGTTCCGTCGGAAGGTGTCACCGGAGAAATCGGGGCTCTTGCTCCTCCAGTCGTCGGACGAGAACGTCGACGCCGTCGTCATCGTCCCGGTGAGCAGACCGTGGGCCAGAGGACCGTAGACGAGCACGCCGATGTTGTGGTCGGCGGCATAGGGCAGGATCTCGTCCTCGATCTCCCGGCGGAACATGTGGTACGGCGGCTGGATGGTCTCCACCGGTCCGTAGCGGGCGAGCTCGTCCATCTGCTTCGCGTCGTAGTTCGACACGCCCGCGTGGCGGATCTTGCCTTCCCGCACCAGCTCGGCGAGCGCAACGGCCGTCTCCACGGCGGGAGTGTGGTTGTCG
Organism: Actinomycetota bacterium; assembly: GCA_025963875.1. Lineage (GTDB taxonomy): Bacteria > Actinomycetota > CADDZG01 > JAHWKV01 > JAOPZY01 > JAOPZY01. The sequence continues at coordinate 4,426 of JAOPZY010000204.1, read as the reverse complement.
GGCCAGTGGAGCTGGTACAGGTCGATGTAGTCGGTGCCCAGGCTCTTCAGGCTCGACTCGACCCCGGCCCGGATCCAGCTCCTGCTCGCGTCGCGCAGGAGTTGATCCCCCTCCTTCCGGAGGCCGCCCTTCGTGGCGACGATCACATCGTCTCGTCGCGCAGGCCCCCACAGCGCCTCGCCCAGCAGCCGCTCCGAGGTTCCGAACCCGTAACCCTGGGCGGTGTCGAATAACGTGATGCCGAGATCGAGGGCACGACGGATGGTGGCTTTGGCCTCGTCGGCGTCGAACCGGCCCCACTCCCCGCCGAACGACCAGGTCCCGAATGCGATCGTCGACACGTCCAGGTCTGTTTTTCCAAGCTTCACGTACCGCATGCGGCGCCTCCTTCCGTCGAGGCGAGTGCCTCCGAGCCGTCGTTGGGGTGAGCGCACCGTGGCGCCTGTGCCAGCATGACGCCGACGGCCGCCGCGAAACCTCTCGCGAACGAGTAGAGGTACCGAGCGGTCAGCTGAGGTTGATCGGAATCGTGACCAGCAGCGAGGTTCCGGTTCCGGCGGCGCTGGCGATCTCCATCCTTCCGCCGACCGTCTCCACGCGGTCCCGGAGACCGATGAGCCCCGATCCTTGGGTGGGATCGGCCCCTCCGATGCCATCGTCGCGGATCGACAGCCGGACGACCGCATCCTGCGCTTTGACGTCGACGTGCACGACGGACGCGTGGGCGTGCTTCGCTGCGTTGGTCAGCGCCTCGGAGACGATGTAGTAGGCGGCCACTTCGATCCGCTCCGGCAACCGCCGTTCGGCACGGAGGTCGAGCTGGACCGGGACGGCGGAGCGGCGGGCAAGGGTCTTGATGGCGGGCCCGAGGCCGCCCTTCGAGAGGATCGCTGGGTGGATCCCTCGTGAGATCTCCTGCAGGTTCTCCACCACGTCGCCGAGGCCCTTGGTAGCGCCGGACAACTGTTCCCTGAGCTCCGTCAGTTCGGCAGGCACCATGGTCTCCGCGGCACGCAGCTCCAGCCCGAGCGACACAAGACGCTGCTGGGTGCCGTCGTGCAGGTCGCGTTCGATGCGGCGGCGGGTCTCGTCACCTGCGGCGACAACACGGGCGCGGGAGGCGGCGAGCTCGGCTCGGCTCTCGGCATTTGCGATCGCTGTCGCCACGAGGACCGTGAAGGCGGCGAGGCGCGCCTCGGTGCACCGGGGCAGGCGTCTGTCCGAGGTTGAGGCGGCGACCACGATGCCCCAGAGGCGGCCCTCGACGATAACCGGCGTGCCGACCGAGGAGCGTAAGCCCTCTTCGTGGGCGGCGGCACCGACCGGGTCGGAGGCGTCTGCGTAGCTGTCCACCCGGGCCGGACGGCCGGTCTGCCAAATGAACGTGCTGAGGCTTTTTCCCCCAAAGCCCTTCCGATCGCCAAAGGGGGGGATGTGGGCCCCGCTTCGGCTCCAGCCGGCGACGCTGCTCACCGTACCGTCGGGCTCGTAACGAAGCAGGCGTGTGGTATCGGCGGGAAGGAGGGTCCCAACCTCCTCGGTGACCGCCGCGAACACCTCGTCTGGGGATGCCGCACGCGCCGCGAGGGTCGCGAGCCGCCGTAACGCCGCCTGCTCGTCGGCGAGCCCGGAGAGATTGACGACGAGGATCCCCACGGCAGCTCCGACGACCACGAACGCGATGACCGCGACCAGGTCGCCCTGACGATGAATGCGCACGCTGCCGTAGGGGGGTGCGAAGAGAAACGCTGCCGTGACAAACCCGACGCCCACCGCCGTGAGCGCCGGCCGGGCGCCACCGATGAGCGCAACCCCGACGACGGGCAGCAGCAGGGTAAAGAGGAGGGCGGCCAGTCCGATGGACGACCGGAACGGCAGCAGGCCAAGGCCCACCAGCGCGGGGCCGGCAACCGCGAGCACCCACGCCGCCACGCGGCGAGCGGCCGACCTGTGCCTCAACGAGGCGCCGAGCAACGCCCCGGTCCCGTCACACCGTGAGGCTCACCGATGGTCACCCCTTGTCCGTCCTTCCGACGAGCTCGAAGATGGCCCCCCCCGAAAGACCGGACTTCGCCAGGAACCCCACGGCAGGACTCGCGTCGATGAGGTCCGCAAGGTCCTGTTCGGGATAGGCCGAGATCAGGATCACGGGCGGCCGGTGCGCCTCCGTCCCCTCGGCGAGCCGTCGCGCGAGATCGAAGCCGCTCTCGTGTCCCAGCTCGATGTCGACGAGGGTGACGTCCGGCCGCAGCTCCTCCGCGCGCCGAAGCGCGTCGAGAGTCGTCGAGGCGACGCCCACGACCGTCATCCCTTGACGTTCCAGCAGGCGCCGGGCCGCTTCGAGGAAGTGGGCGTTGTCGTCGACGATCAACAGGCGAATAGGCATAGTTCCGACAAAGCATCGCAGCCGGCCGAGGCCACCGCATTGCGGCTAGCCGCAGTATGCGGGACCCGGTTGGCCTGATCTGGAAATGCCTGCTACCAGCGGAGACGGCGAGCACCCGGGGCGCGAGCGTAGGCACCGGCGATCTGCCCCCGGGCGCTGGAAGGGATGGACATGACCTCTGCTACGGATGTGGTTCTGCCACTCGATCTGCGGGGCGCCTTGGCAGCGTTCCTCGCCGGGGACGCTGTCCCCGGGCAGGTCCGCGCAGAGATCGGTGCCTCGTGGCGACGGTCGGCAGCGAGCGGTCTGAAGCCCGACCGGTTCGAGGTGCCATTCGACCCCGACGTCGACGGCGACGGACCGCTCGTCCAGGCCGCTCGCCCGGTGCTCCAACAGCTCGCCGTCGACCTCTCCGGTGCCCCGGTTGCCGTGCTGCTGGCCAACGAGCGGGGCCAGGTGCTCGACCGCCGGGTCCCGGACGCCTCGCTGATCGCTCGTCTCGACCGCATCCTCCTGGCGCCGGGATTCGTCTACGCCGAGGACCTGGTCGGTACCAACGGCATGGGAACGGCCCTGGCGCAGCGCAGCGCCGCTGCGGTCGACGGCGACGAACACTTCGCCGACGCGCTCACCACGGCGGCGTGCGCGGCGGCGCCGATCTCCGATCCCCGCCACGGGGGCATCCTCGGGGTGATCGACCTCACTTCCCTGGCGGAAGACGCGAGCGCGCTGATGCTGCCGCTTGCCCGGCGGGCGGCGCGCGAGATCGAGCAGCGCCTGATCGACGTCACCGGCGTCTCGGAGCGGCTCGTGCTCCAGCGGTTCCTGCGGGATCGGCGGCGGGCGAAGGGGCCACTCGTCTTCATCACCCAACGGACCATGATCACGAACGCCGCGGCCGACCGGCTGATCGAGGCCGACGACGAGTCCCTCCTGCGGGAGTGTGCGACGCGCCTACTGAGCGGGAGGCACGACGAGGCCGCGCGGATCGTGCTGACCAGCGGCACCCCGGTGACGATTCGCTGGGAGCCCCTCGTGGACGGCGGGTCCCAGCTCGGAGCCGTCCTCCGGCTCGCGCCGGTCGCCGACGCCCGCTCCGGCCGTCCCAGGGCCGGCGACCGCCACCCCACGTTCGGGTGGGAGAGCCTCACCGGCACGGAGCGCAGCGTGGTCGAGCTCGTCGCCCAGGGCCTCACCAACCGGGAGGCGGGCGAGCGCCTGTTCTTGTCCCATCACACGGTCGGATTCCATCTGCGGTCGATCTTCTCCAAGCTCGGAGTGAACTCCCGGGTCGAGCTCACCCGTCTTGCCATCGAGCACGACACGGAACGAGCCCCTCACCAGTCCGATCTCGTAGCCCTCGGTGGGGGCAGATGACCTAGTCGATTCGATGGGCAGGAGCGCCAGCGCTGGTCAGCCGGGGAGGTTGGTAAGGGTCGCCTGGACGGTGGACTGGCTCCCGTTGGCGTGCACGATCGTGACCGAGGCCGAGCCCGCCGAGAGGCCTGCCAGGATCCCGTGCAGGACGGACAACGACGGCGTCGGCTGACCGTTGATCTGGACGATGACGTCGCCCGGCTGCATGCCGGCATTGGCGGCTGGCCCTCCCGGCTGGACGGTCCTGACGATCACGCCGCCCGGCTGCCCCGCCTGACTGACGGAGTTCGCCCCCGTGACACCGAGTGTGGCCCGGCCGCCATTCGTCACCTTGCCCTGCGACACAAGTTGGCCGGCGATCAGCTTGGCCACGTTGCTTGGGATTGCGAAGCCGATCCCCGGTGCCGCGCCCCCGCCGAGCTGCGGATCGGTGGCCCCCAGCGTGGGGATGCCGACCACCTGGCCGTCGATATTCACCAGGGCCCCGCCGCTGTTGCCAGGGTTGATGGCGGCGCTCGTCTGCACCACGTCCGGCAGGACGACCCCGTTGCCCTCGGGAACCGTCCGGCCGATGAAGCTGACGATGCCCTCGGTCACCGAGCTGGCCAAGCCGAGCGGATTGCCGATGGCAAGGGCGATGTCGCCAATCTGCAGCTTCGTGGA